>JARFXO010000003.1:600000-814085 GCA_029194665.1 Nitrospira sp.
TGCATTCTTGATGGCAGGTGCGATTTGGAACCTCCTAGCTTTCCTTCTCCCTTTAGCGGTTATGTGCTTCATTTTTTGGATGGTCTGGAAGTCACGAAAGCAAACGGCCCTGGGACAGCCAATACTCACTGCGGGCATGATGGATCTGCAGCTATTAATGGAGGTGTTGGCTCAATCATCGGGTAATATCTCTTCCGGTCAGCGCACTCAGTTTATCAACGCTTTTCACCAGGCACAGAACGAGCTGAACCAACTCGATGATCTCCGGCGGCAGCAGTCAGAGTTGAGACTTGGGGACATGCGTGCTGAGGCCGCCTCTATGGGACTTTTCCTGGATTAGGACAGTAGGCTCGTTTCGTATGCAATCGATCAAGAGAAATTGGCACGACGATTCTTTGCTTTCTAGGTTGTACGCCAACGTTTGCCTTGCGGCCATTTGGTGAAATGAGGCTCGCCGCACGTTACGTGAATCTGATGGGATCCACATGTATCGGGTCAGATTCTGTCGATTCTATGCAGTCAGTCTAGAGCGGCCAAGCCCGACCGAGTGAGGTCGCACGTAATCACATGATTTCCATGGTGGTTGTGCTGTTCAGAGGATCGAGTGTGAATACCAACGACAACACAGGATTTGCTCAGCCTGTACGGCAAGTCCCAGGTCGGGAGAGGCAGAGCAGCCTGATCCAACAGAAACAAACCTGTATGCGAGTTTGGTCCTAGAGTTTTAGGAGTGTATACCCCAGGGGGGAAGTAGCCCGGATGAATTGCAGTAGACTCTGAACTTTTCACGTGTAGTGTTTCACTATTCACGTCTATAGTCGGCAGCCTGGGCGAGTTCCTCATGCTCTCGTCTATCGGCTGTCGTGCAGCGCCGGACAGATTCATGGACTTCCTGCCGCAGGTGCGCTGCGCCGGCTTCATCCACTGTGAGGTCTTTGAGATTTGATTCGCTCATCATACAGCCTATAACCCCTTACCACTTATGTCCTGGCAAGCGGTCCCGACACGAACTTCCCGGCCTTCATCACACCCATAATCTTGTCCCGGTCTCGTAGCACCTCGATCCGTCGAAGCGGGTTTCCTTTGAGGATCACAAGATCGGCTTCCATTCCTTTGGTCAGTGTTCCGACAGAATCCTGAATCCCGATGAGCCGGGCTGCCGTGGCAGTCGAGGCGACAATGGCTTCGATGGGCGTCATGCCAAAAGCGACCATCCGTTCAAGTTCCTGGGCGTTGTCTCCATGGTAATTGAATGGAGTTCCGGCATCGGTGCCCATGGCGATGGCGATGCCGCTTCGATGGGCTGCTTTGAAGCTGGCCTGGTGGCGCTTGGTCATGGACTTGGCCTTCGTTAACGCACTTTCGGGAATGCCGCAGCCGGATCTGCAAGCCGCGGTGGTCGCCAGAGCAGAAAGGGTAGGGACCATGTAGACCCCATACTGCTTCATGAGCGCTCCGGACTCGTCATCCAACAACGTGGCATGTTCAATCGATCGTACCCCTGCATTGATCGCGTTCTTCATTCCGGTGGCACCGTGGGCATGGGCGGCGACTCGTTTCCCGGCTTGCTGTGCCGCATCGACCGCTGCAGCCAACTCCTCCATGGTCATTTGAGCCTCGTCCGGCGAGGTGCCGGGCGTCAGCACTCCGCCCGAAGCAATGACCTTGATGACCCCTGCACCGGCTGCGACCTGTTCGGCCACAACCTGCCTAACCTGCGCCGGGCCTTCCACTTCCTGGCCGATGAACCTTGCGTGGCCACCGACCATGCAAATGGCGCGTCCTGCACCCACGATGCGTGGTCCAGGTGTCACGCACGCTTCAATAGCCTGTTTCAGCGTGAAAATAGAATGATCCCGAGATCCAACGTCGCGTACCGTCGTAAATCCCGCGTCGATTGTCGCCTGTGCATGTGTGGCCGACTTCAGCAACGTATAGGAAGGCTGCTCTGATTCGAGTGTGCCGACGACATCCGGCTCTCCGCCCAAGCAAAGATGGACATGACAGTCGATGAGGCCTGGGATGATCGTAAGACCACGGCCATCGATACGGACAGCCCCTTTTGGGATCCTGACCTCCTTGCTTGGGCCGGCCGCCAAGATCTTGGTGCCGCGTACGAGGAGCGTCACACGGTCATGCACAGCTCCCATCCCATCGATGAGGCGTACCTGATGAATGGCAATCGTCACAACTTATCGCCTCTACTATAGATATGCGCAGCGGCTTGCAGCGCGGCGCCGGGAGTCGAAACCCACCCGCTCCGAATACCGATTTCCTCCATGGCGTTCAACAGGGTCAGGACGTTGGCCTCAGTCGATGATTCTCCCATCAGTCCAATTCTCCAAACCTTCCCCTTGAGGGGGCCAAGGCCTCCTCCGATTTCGATGCCGTACATCCCTAGCAACTGAGATCGGACGGCTGCCTCATCGATATGCGCTGGAACGCTGACGCAGATCAGCGTCGGAAGCCGCCGATCAGGGGGAGGTAAGGGATCGAGACCCAGAGCCGCCAATCCAGCGAGCAGCGCACGGCTATTCAGGTGATGGCGAGCAAATCTGGCTGGAAGCCTTTCTTCCTCGATCAAGCGCAACGCCTCCCTCAGGGCATAGAGCATTGAGATCGGCGCCGTATGATGGTAGGCACGGTTGTGCTCCGTCCAGTACTCCGCGATGAGGGACAGGTCCAAATACCAGCTTTGACAGGGAGAACGGCGATTCTTGACGACGGAAAGGGCGCGCTTACTTACAGTCAAGGGAGCCAAGCCAGGCGGGCAACTGAGACATTTTTGCGTGGCGCTGTAGCACACATCGATGCCCCACCGATCGACTTCCACAGGGATTCCGCCAAGGGATGTGACCGCATCGACGATCAGCAGGGCGTTGTGTGGACCACAAAGGGCGCTGATCTGCTCAAGAGGTTGCCAGGCCCCCGTCGAAGTTTCGGCATGCACGAGCGCAACGGCTTTGACCGGACCAGACTGCCGGAGCGTTGCGGCAATCATATCCGGTTCGATGACCTGCCCCCACGGAACCTCCACTCGAATGGCTTTCCCTCCGCAGCGCTCAACGATTGCCGCGAGTCTAGTCCCGAACACCCCGTTGATGCCAACGATGACTGCGTCACCTGGCTCGACGATATTCACGACCGCAGCTTCCATACCGGCTGATCCAGTCCCTGAGACGGCAATCGTAAATTGATTGTTTGTTGAGAATACGCGGCGCAGCAGCGCTTGGATGTCGTTCATGACCGTCAGGAATGCCGGGTCCAGATGCCCGACAAGCGGAGTTGCCAGAGTTTGTAGTACCCGAGGATGCACGTTGCTGGGACCCGGTCCCAGGAGCAACCGTCGTGGGGCAAGAAAATTCTCCATCGCAAATTGGCTCCTTAAATCGCGCGGTTAGTATAGCCAAGTACGATGACTAAGGCTATGTGAGAAATACCTATCGGAATTGTTCGATAGCTACTTTGAGGGGATCCAGTGGGTGACGGTCAATGGTATAGTCGGCAATTCATGAGCGAACAGACCCTTTCAATCCAACAATTGCCGGATCTTCCGCCGTCCGACCAGCCGGCGGGTCCCAAACAATCGATCTCGCCCTATCGCTCTCGATGGTCTCTGATCGTGAGCGGGGTATGCGCCGGCGTCCTGATCGCGGCGTTGGGCACTATTCTGTGGTTTGCGGCGACCCAGCCAAAACTTCAGCAAGTTGAGGAGCCGGATCGCGCACTTGATCTGATGGTCAGCCGTATGTTGGCCGCACAAGACAGCCTTCGTCGAGCGCCGCAATGGCAGCAATGGCTGGCTGATTGGACGATGGACAGCCAGGATGAAGCGAGGAGGCAGGCCATCCAGTGGTACCGGGAACTGGCTGAGACAACCGGTGATCCTCTCTCCAAACTTCGGCTGGCTATCCTACTCGGGGAGTCCGGGCAAGAAACGGCGGCACTCGCAGAAAGCAAAGGGTGGCAAAGCCGTGGGACGTCTGCATTGTTATTCGAACAACTGATAGAAGCTGCGTATGGACCACAGCCGCTTGATAGGACACATGAAGCAGAATTACAGGCTACGTTGGCCGAGGCGTTGCCGGGTGGATGGTTCTATGATCATCTTGCCGTGAGGCTGGCCCGACGTGCGGACGATCAGGATCTGCTGGTGACGGTTGAAGAGCATGGTCGGCTCAGGCAGGATCGGGAGCAACGATGGATCAGCCCGTTGATCGTGTTCGAATTGATTTGTCTGGTGATTGGGTCGATCATGCTTGTGGGTATTGCCGGACTGTGGGGACGACGGAAAGACAGTCTGCGTCTCCATTTACCTGGCGTTCCGCCCCCTTGGCCTGGAGAAACTGCCGCAGCGGTCATCCTCCGCGGCGGTGCCTTAGAAGTCGTCACGACCGTAGTCATTCTGTCTAGTTCGTCATTTCTGCATGCATCGTTGCGCGCATTTGCCATTCCCTTGGCCAACCTACCGCTGCTTATCCTTGCGTATGTCCAATTGCTCAAGCCGGCCGGTCTGACTTTCCGAGACGGCTTTGGTCTAAGGATTGAGCGAGAGAACCTTGGACGGCTGGCATGCAGCATCCTCGCGATTGTCGCAGCCGGACTCTGGGGTGAATGGGTCATAGGACAGGCTGCCGAATTCCTGAGTTTGAATGATCACTGGACGGAATGGTTTGATCAGGAGCTTGTGCGGGGCACTCTTCCCGTCATGGCCGTGAGCGTGATCGAGTACGTCTTGTTTGCGCCGATCTTCGAGGAACTGGCATTTCGTGGACTGCTGTTCGCGATGCTTCGCCGCCGGTTCGAATTCCTTCCTGCCGCGCTGATCAGTACCAGTCTCTTTGCTCTGGCCCACGGTTATAGTCTGATTGGATTTCTCAGCGTCTTTTGGAGCGGATTCCTCTGGGCTTGGATCTACGAACGAACAGGGAGCCTGATTCCCGGGATGGTCGCCCACGCAATGAACAACTTGCTCGTCTGTCTTACCGTGATGGCTCTGCTTCGTTGAGCGAATTCCGCTGCATCACTTCAAGCCACTCGAATAAATCCCTGTAGCGCAGACCTGTCCCGTGCAATTTCAGTAGTTCGCACAAACGCTTGTTTGACACGCGTTTCCCCGGAGAGTCGGCATCCCGAGAGTCAGCAGCTCGAATATCCCATCGTTGCTCGACCATTTTACAGATCTCCATCCAGGTCCTCGGATCTCCATCGCTGACGTTGTAGACACTCCCTGGCTCACCATGTGCCAGAGCGGCGAGACACGTCACGGCCAGATCCTCAACATGGATAAGGTTGACATACTTTTGTGAGCCCTTCGCTCGTCTTGTCTTAATCCAATCGATAGGATTGCGGCCTGGGCCATAGATTCCTGCAACTCGTAATAAGACAGCGCCATAAGAGCTTCGCAATAGTCCCTCACCTTGTACACGAGGTTTTGTCAAGTCAACCGGAGCTGTTTCGTCGATCCATGGTGGAGGATACTCGGCCGAGGCGCTAGCGTCGTAGGCGGAGGTACTGCCGAGTACCACCAAGCGGCAGGTTCGTAGAAATGCAGCGTCGGCAAACTGCTGAACCAGCTCGATCGGTACTGCGGGAAAGCACCACACGATATCGGCCGATGTCGGGATCTCCTGCCATGTCTCAGGCCGTGCCAGATCGAATCGTATCCGTTGGTCCAGTCTCAGATCTGTGAGGTGCCGATCCGGATCCCGACTGGTGGCGAAGACATGAGAGTAGCGATGCTGGGCAAGCGGCAGGAGAAATTTGGCGGTATAACCGAATCCGAGAATGACAAGTGAGTGATGCAAGATCGATCATACTCCCTGTTGGTCGGCAGTGCAGTGTGCCAGCGAGTCGCGAGCGGAGTCCAACGAAAAAAGCCATTTCATTGGTGTCCATATTTTCTCGCGCTATACGAACAATCGACGTTCACATCGTCCTCTATTTACCCTCCTTTTTCAGATCCAGCCAAGTCAGCACTTCACGCGTGACCTGTTCGGGCTTGTCTTCATGCACGAAATGTCCGGCATCGGCGACTTTTACCACCGTCAGATCGGTGACGAAATCATTCAGCCCGTCAAGATTCTGACGGACGAGCGCATGATCTTGTAAGCCCCAGATCACCAACGTGGGGACGGCAACAGTAGGATACCCCAACCTTCGTTGACGCATTGCTCCGCCGCCGCGTAAGGCCGCACGATAGTAATTCACCATGGCCGTGAGTGCCCCCGGCTCGCAAGCCTGTCGTCGATACGATCGAATGAAATCATCGGGCATCTGTTCACGATGAATAGCCATATGGCTAAAGATCTTACCGATCACATAACCATGGCCAACCGACAGTGCCGCTTCGGGAAGCCAGGGAATTTGAAAAAAGCCCATGTACCAGGAACGGTGCAACTGACGCCAGTGTCGCACTTCCCGCTCAAAACAGGCTGGGTGGGGCGCATTCATAATCACCAAGGCTTCCACGCGAGCGGCCTGCCGCATCACATAGTACCAGGCGATGACTCCACCCCAATCATGTCCCACTAGAATGACACGTTGAGCTTGAGCGGCATCGAGGAGTCCGGTGACATCGTCCATCAGGGATTCAATTCGGTAGGCGTCGCTGCCTGTTGGTCGTGTCGTACCACCATATCCGCGTAGATCAGGAGCCCAGACCCGATATCCTGCTTGTGCCAGCGGGGGAATCTGAAATCGCCATGACAGGGCAGATTCCGGAAACCCATGTAGGCAGAGTATCAAGCGATCGCCGGACCCGGCCGTCGCCACTCGAAAGGACAGTCGGTTTGTGAATACTTGTTGAAACGTCATTGCTTGTGCACCAACCGTATTGAGAACCATGCACGGAGTCTCAGAAAGCTCGGTCGACGGAGGAGTCAGCCTCGCACAGAGGAGTTTCCGTCTCGTTCCATCCCGCGCCTCGGTGAAAATGTGCAAAATTCTGTTCGGAACTTCGACCGGCAGCTATACTCGGCGACATGACGAAATACGTGATTTGGCAAGATCAGGGAATGTGGCGCGGCTGTCTGCAGGGGTCTCCCGACCAGCAGGTTCAAGGGGAGTCGTTCGAGGAGCTGCAGTTCAAACTTCGTCACCTCTCTCGTGAACGAGCCGTCGACAAGCCTTCCAACCTCCGGAAGATCGCCTGAGAGATAGTCTGCCGTCGCGGCAAGACTTGAGTCGACGGCGTGCCCTCGTCGGCCTGAACGCTCATTCGACACATCCAACGAGCGTCAGTCATGGCCGAAACAAAGGCTCATGCCGAGGGCCCAGAGAATCATTTCCTATGGCTCGATGCTGCACGTCGTAACGTCCAGAGAATGACTCACCGGGTACAAGCCGCTTCAGCCCCCAGTCCGGATGGTTGAACGCATCGCTCGCACAGGTCATCGGTTCGATGGCAAGCGCGGCTCGGGGCGCGTCCGTAATGGCATCTCCGGTATAGACGACCACTGCGGAAAACGCGCGATCCATCGTAACGTCGATTACCCGGCCGCTGGCGCTATGTCGCAGAGACGCAGTGGCTGTTCCCTTCGCGTCGCGTTCGAGCTGCACATAGCAATGGTTGAAGCGCTGCCGGCCGATCGCGCGAAACTGTCTATAGTCCCACGATGTGCCGGTCACGCTCAGAATCGTCCCTGTCGGAACGAGCCGCTCGTTGAATTCCAAATAGGCGGTTCCTGGGATCTGCACCTCGGCCTCGTCGATTAAGGACGTTCCAACGGTGAAGTAGGGATGAAATCCGATTCCGACCGGTGCTGCCTGTTGCCCGACGTTCTTCACGATGAATGAACAGGTGAGCCCGGCTGCACCCAGTTCATATGTCACCCATACGGCAAGTGAAAAGGGATAGCCTCGTTCAGCGTATGTATCAGCGTCGAGACGAATCTCGAACGTCACCTTATTTGAGTGTGCTTCCTGCATATGCCACGGCAGACTGCGAACAAATCCATGAATGGCATTCGGACCTTCCTTGTCGTTACATTCGAGCTGCAGTGACTGTCCCTCGAATGTATAGCGTCCATCGCTGACGCGGCCGGGAAACGGGATGAGTACGTCGCCCTGTCCACCTCGCTTCCCCTTACCACCCGAATAACCCCACAGGATATCCGTTTCTCGTCCTCCGTCGTCGATCAGCAGATACCGTCGTAACAAGGCTCCCCATGGCGAAACAATCGCACGCTGGTTCTCAAAAGTGATGGAGAGTTCAGTATCCGGTGTGGCAGGCGTCATGGTCGTGCAGTATCGCCCTGCAGCAATGGATGGCTGAGGCGTACGGTTGAACAAAGCTGGACATAACAGACTCTCATCTCATCACGTCACTGTAGGACCTTGTACCGACAGATCTCCGGCTCGCCGGCCAGAAGTCCCACCAACCGTTGCAGCGCAACGGAAACGTGCGGAGTGGCGAAATGTGCCTGCTCAGCCGCGGCGCTCGCCCATTTCTCGACGAACACAAAGTCGGCTGGATCGGAACCATTCTGCAGAAGCTCATAACTGAGGCATCCCGATTCGCGGCGTGTCGGCTCAACAAGCGCAGATAAGATTTCCCGAACTTGTGCGACATGCTCAGTCTTAGCCCTGACACGTGCAATCACTCGGAGGGAAGGGTCTGAGATCATGTCGTGCTCCATGGCATAAGGCGATACATGCTGCTCTGAACGAGAGGCGAACCTGCTCCGGGGTGCGGGTCGGTTACTTTGTCAATGGATGGCCGGCCTTCTGCCAGTCGTCGAGGTTCATGACAACGGCTGTCGTTTGCGTGAACCCCAGACCTTGCAGCGACTGTGCCGCAAGGGAGGCGCGACTGCCGCTTTGACATTGCAGAATGAGAGGACGGCCCATCTCGTTGTCGGCTGGAAAGCCGACGTGGCTCCAGATTTTGAACTCGATCAGACCGCGAGGAATATTGATTGCTCCGGGTACATGCCCTGCGGCGTACTCCTGCGGCTCCCGTACGTCCACAATCACGGCGGCACCTGGATTCTCCACGAGCTTCCGATACTCTTCCATGCCGATCGTCTTCACCTGCTTTTGGGCTGCTTCAACTTTCTGTTTCACGATAGGAGGCAAACCCTGGGCGAAAACCGGTGAAGGGGAAAAGAGCGCTGTGCTCACAACGATGGCCAGTGGTAGCAGAATCCATGTGCTCATAGGTTCTCCTTCAAGATGTTCCGTTGATCTCAGAAAAATGAAACATAATGTAGCGCTATCCTATCCTCAACTCAAGGGATGGTTGTGGCCGAGGGAAAGAATCTGCTCTCAGGAGGTAATTTGGTACAGCTCCCGAAGAAAATTTGCCCGAGGCAGATGTCCTGAGAGAGCTTTCGCAGGGTAGGCCAGCTTAACGGTGAGCCGTCCGATCCGTTCGTTGATCGGGAGCAACAGAGGAAGCGTGAGCCCGTTTCACGTGGCTGCGGAACCGTGCCGGGGGCACCTCGAACTGGCGTTTGAACGCTCGATTGAAGGAAGGCTCCGACTCATATCCCACATCGTTTGCCACTTCGGCCACGCTCTTGTTGGTTGACGCCAACAGCTGGGCGGCGAGTTGCAGCCTCCAGCGTGTGAGATATCCTATCGGCGTGTCTGACAGATAATGCCGAAATCGTTCAGCCAACACGGAACGAGACACACCGACCTCATTCGCGAGGGAGGCGATTGTCCAGGGCTGAGCCGGCTGTTTATGCAGGAGCGCGAGGGCCTTTCCCACATCCGGGTCGCGCACGCCGGCCAGCCAGCCCGTTTGCGTCGGCGGCAATTTCTGGATGTACCGGCGCAACGTTTCTATGAACAACACTTCGGACAATTTGGCGATGACGGCGGCGCCGCCTGGGCCTGCGGCCTCAGCGTGATCGACGGAATATCGAAAGTTGTTCTCCAACCACTGTCCTGATGGGCTGTCCCGTATATGGACCTTGACGATCGGGGGGAGTCCGGCCAGGAAGACCTGACCGAGTTGCAAGTCGCAGGTCAGGTAGCCGCAGATCAGCTTGGTAAGCTCTCCTCCACCTCCAAATTGAGAGATCATACGTCCTTCGGCCAGCACCGGTCGGAGAAGTGTCGTACTGTCGATCGGTGTGATGGGAGGTCCGTTGCCCATTAAGTGCGCATCGCCGTGCGGGGCCATCACAATATCGCCGGCTTCAAGGGGTACTGTCCGGCCGTCTTCTTCGGTACGAACGTAACCTCGTCCTTCGGTGACCATGTGAAAGATAATGACGTGCTTTGGATGGGCGGGGAGATACGATGCTATTGTACCTCCGTCGGGTTGGCCTGCACACCAGGGCGACGAGAATTCTCCATAGAAGAACACCGCGCCGTCCAGTTTCACGGCTTTCAGGACTTCTGAAAGTACATCCATATCGATTGCTACGAGTAAGGGGTCCCTGCTAAGCGAATCGGACGCTCGGATAAACGAGCCGCAGCTTAGCATGCTCTTGCTAAGAGAGCCAGACGCGCTGATAAGACACCAGAACGCGTCTCGCGTATGGTGCAAACAGAAACAGCGCGGCGTATGAGACATGCCGCATATCGATCAAACAAGGAGGAGGCCGTTATGACAAATACAGCGATGGGTGAAATGGATGATGTAAAAACGCGGCTCAAATCGATCTGGACAGCGGGAGACTACGATCGATTCTCACGATACATGGAAGGCGGCGCACGAGAGTTCTACGACCGGCTCAACATCGCGCCGGGATCACGGTTGCTGGACGTCGCCTGCGGGTCCGGGCAATTGGCGCTGCTGGCGGCGAAAGACGGTATTGAAGTGTCCGGCGTCGATATCGCAAGCAACTTAGTAGAGCGGGCGCGGGCTCGCGCGCAAGGGGAGGGGCTGAAGGCTCGCTTTGAGGAGGCCGATGCAGAGGCGCTTCCGTTCGATGACGCGAGCTTCGATGTCGTGACCAGTCTGATCGGGGCGATGTTCGCCCCGCGACCCGAACTGGTCGCCAGGGAATTGCTGCGAGTGTGCGTGCCGGGAGGCACCATTGCCATGGCCAATTGGACCCCACAGGGATTCGTCGGGCAGATGTTCAAGGCCGTCTCGAAATTCATCGCGCCGTCCGGGATGCCGTCCCCGGTACTGTGGGGCGACGAAGCCACAGTCCGTGAGAGGCTTGGCCACGGACTCTCGGACCTCAACCTCACGAGGCGGCAGTACCTCTTCACCTATCCCTTTCCACCGTCGGAGGTCGTCGAGGTCTTTCGCCTCTATTATGGTCCAACGAATAGGGCGTTCGCCTCGCTCGATACCGACGGCCAAGCTCAATTGCGCCGGGACCTCGAATCGCTCTGGACTACCCACAACCGAGCCGGGGCCGATTGCACCACGGTGTACGGAGAATATCTTGAGGTCATCGGTGTTCGAGCGTGACAGGAAGTGGCCCACAATACGACAAGATCGCACTCCAGTTCCGTGCACAACATAATGACGTAAAGTCGGAGACAATCCATCGTCTACCATTCGCAAGGAGGCTGTCATGAAACCATTACGATTGCTCGGGTTGATTAGAAGGAAGCAGGCCATGAAGTGCTCTCAGGTCATCGCACTTGCCGCAGCTGCTCTACTTGTATATGTCGCTCCCAGTTGGGCCACAGAGCCGACGGCGGAGCATGCGCCAACGCAAGACCATTCTGACACGGTTCCTCTCTATACGGACCTCGGCTCTCACCACAAACGCATTTCCACGCGAGTCGCGGCCACACAACAGTACTTCGACCAGGGCCTGCGACTTGTCTACGGATTCAACCATGCGGAAGCGATCCGCTCATTCACACGTGCTGCAGAGCTCGATCCCACCTGCGCCATGTGCTACTGGGGGATTGCACTCGCCTACGGGCCCCACGTCAACGCTCCGATGGACAAGGCGAGCGGACTTGCGGCCTATGCGGCGTTGCAGAGAGCGCTGGCGCTCAAGTCCCACGCCACGGCGCAGGAGCGCGCGTACATCGAGGCGCTCGCGCAACGTTACGAGGCGGACCCACCTGTGGATCGTGCCAGGTTGGACGCGTCGTATTCACGCGCCATGGGACAGGTCGCCAAGACCTACCCCAAGGACCTCGATGCTGCAACACTGTACGCCGAATCGCTGATGGACCTCCGCCCATGGAACTACTGGCGTCCTGACGGTACTCCATACCCCGAGACCAAGGAAATCGTACGCCAGCTGGAGAGGGTCCTCACGGGCAACCCAAATCACCCCGGCGCCTGTCATTACTACATCCACGCAGTCGAAGCAGTGAACCCAAAGGCCGCCGTGCCCTGCGCCGAACGACTTGCTAAGCTCATGCCCGGAGCAGGACACATGGTCCACATGCCCTCGCACATCTTCATCCGTGTCGGGCGGTGGAACGATGCCGTGCAGGCCAACCACCATGCCATCCACTCCGACGAGGAGTTCATCGACGGGCAACGTCCGATGGGCGTCTATCCGCTCGCGTACTACCCCCACAACATCCACTTTCTCGCCTTCGCTTCCACAATGGCGGGCCGTAGTGCCCAGGCGATCGAGGCGGCCAACACACTCACCACCAAGGTGAACCTCGACGCTGCGCGCCAGGTCGGAATGCTGCAGGAAATGCTGCCGTACCACTCACTCACGCTCACAACGTTTGGAAAATGGGACAAGGTACTTGCTGAACCGCTTCCGCCGGAGGACATCCGATTCTCGTACGGCATGGCCTCCTACGCCAAAGGCGTAGCGCATGCCGCCAAAGGAGAGTGGGCAGAGGCGCAGGCAGCGCTGGACGTGGTGAAGACGATCGACGCAGCGACGCCCGACGGTGCTGAAGGCAAGACGTCGCTCTCGGTCGCTGTACATGCGCTGTCCGGCGAGGTCGCAACTCGCCGTGGTGACCTCGACGCAGGCATCGATCACTTCCGGGATGCGGCCAAGATCGAGGACGCGGGACTCTACTTCGAACCGCCCAAGTGGTACTACCCAATCAGGCACTCGCTCGGTGCCGCTCTGTTGAAAGCGGGACGCCATGCCGAGGCCGAGAAGGTGTATCAGGAGGACCTTCGTCGCTTCCCCGAGAACGGCTGGTCCTTGTTTGGACTGGCGCAAGCACTCCGGGCACAGGGGAAGGACACCGAGGCGGCTGCAGTGGACGCTCGCTTCCGCCGAGCGTGGCCAGACGCCGATGTAACGCTCACTGCATCGAGGTTCTAGCTAACGGAGAACTGCAGAAAACGGGGCGGAGCGCCTGGGGTCGGATCGGCGTAAGCCTTCCGACCCCTTGTTACATTCCTGCCGGTTTGAAAAGCGCTCGTGCGCGAAACCCTCAGTTTTGGAACTCCTGTTTTGGAGCAGGACGCTGGGTCGGCTTGGTCACGATGCGTTGTTGCGTTTGAGCAGGTTGGCGAAGGGTGTGAAGGGTCTGTCCGGCTCTCGACTCGAGGGAGACTCATGTGGCCCGCCACTTACCTGATCGCGCTGATGCTCATTGTCATGACAGTAGAGGCAGAGTAATTCCCAGTTGCTGCCGTCCGGCGGGTTGTTGTGATGGTTGTGGTCCTTGTGGTGGACCGTGAGTTGGCTCAGCTTTTTGCCGTCAAATTCTCGTCCGCAGTGGGCGCAGATCCAAGGGAGTATTTTCAGCGCACGCGATCGGTAGGGCTGCTCGTGGTTGCTCCGTACCATGCGAGCCTCCATGAAAAAGGCCACTCGTTACAGCGCCCTACTATACCAAATCAGCCGTACCATGCACTATCAACGATCCACGATACCACTCCTTTGTACCGGTGGTGGGGCACCCGCGTCAGACTCTTGAATGGGGGCGGAAGACCCATGCTCGGACCCCAAACGCTTGCGTTGCCACATTTTCCCCTTCGGTGTTAGACTCCGTTCCCGTGATTCCTCCCCCGGTCACTCAATCGGTGGTCGAATATGATACCGTCTCTTGAAGGTGAATCCGCTGCACCGCAGAACTATATCACCGACAACACAACGGAGACTGGAACGATCCTTCGGAGTATCCTCGAGGGAGTGGGAGCCAAAGTCGGCGAACAGTTTTTCCCGACTCTTGTGCAACAGTTGGCGACCTGGCTGGGAGTAGACTACGCGTATATCTCGGAACTGAACGAAGACGATGGCCGGTTCCGCTCAAAAGCGGGATGGGGCAAAGGCCAGTCGCTGCCGCCGTTCGAGGTCCCGGCTCGAGGTCCCTGTGAGACGGTTTTGACAGGCCGGTGTGTGCACCATCCAAGCAAGCTCCGCGAACTCTATCCCCATGTCCGATTGATTCAGGATATCGGTGTCGAGAGCTATTGCGGCGTTCCGGTCGTCGATGCCTCCGCCCGTGTCGTCGGGCATCTGGCCATCATGGATTCCCGACCGATGCCGGATCACGTGCGTGCGACCTCCATCCTAGGCATCTTCGCGATGCGCGCCGCTGCCGAATTCGAACGGCTGCGGTTCGAACGTGCTCTGCGCAAAAGCGACTTGACTCTGCGCAAGATCGATGAAGGTACCGCGGCCGCGACCGGAGCCGCGTTTTTTCCGTCGCTGGTCAGAAATCTGGCCGAGGCCCTCCAGACTAAATACGCGTTCGTCTCCAAATTCGTCGAGGGCAATCGGGCGCGCGTGCGGACGCTGGCGTTCTGGAACGGCAACGGCTTCCTCGACAATTTTGAATACGACCTGTCGCACACCCCCTGCGAGCGCGTGTTGGGCGGCGAGGTGTGTTTGTTTCCGGAGAACGTCCAAGACTGCTTTCCAGCGCATCGGGAAGACCTGGCCAAACTGGGCGTCGAGAGTTACTTGGCAATTCCGGTATCGGACCGCTCCGGCACAGTGATGGGCCACCTGGCCGTGATGGATACCAAGCCGATGCACGATGATCCGCGTGTGCTGTCGGTCTTCAAGATCTTCGGCGTTCGAGCCGGCGCCGAACTGGAACGAGAACGGATGGACGCCCAGCTCAAAGACAACGAAGAACGGTTGCGCGACCTGTTCGACGAGGCGCCGATCGCTTACGTGAACGAAGGCTTGGATTCCAGGTTCATCCGCGCCAACCGAACGGCCATGAAGACGCTGGGCATTACGCCTGATCAAGTGGATGGGACCTATGGGTTCTCATTCATACCCAACACACCGGACGCTCAACGACGTCTCAAGGAAGCCTTCGACTCGATCGGCAAGGGCATCGACACGAGCGGTGTGGTGCTCGAGCTCCGCCGAAAGGACAATGGCAAGCCGCTTTGGATCAAGTGGTGGTCGCGACCTGACCCGAGCGGCATCTACACCCGCACGATGTTTGTAGACATCACTGAGCAGGTGCTGATGGAGCAGGAAAAGGCCCGGCTCGAAGCCCAGGCCCTGTATCTCCAAGAAGAGATCAAAGGGACGCATAACTTCGAGGAATTGATCGGGTCGTCCACCTCGCTGAAGAAAGTGCTGAAATATGTCGAACGAGTCGCTCCGACTGATTCGACGGTGCTCGTGACCGGTGAGACCGGGACCGGGAAGGAGCTGATCGCGCGTGCGATCCACAATCTGAGTCCTCGCAAACACAAGCCGCTGGTGAAGGTCAACTGCGCGGCGATTCCGGCCGGCCTCATCGAAAGCGAACTCTTTGGGCATGAGAAGGGCGCTTTCACCGGCGCGTTGACAAAAAAGATGGGCCGCTTCGAAGTGGCCGATAAGGGCACGATCTTTCTAGACGAAATCGGTGAATTGCCGCTGGACCTGCAATCCAAACTGTTGCGTGTCTTGCAGGAGGGCGAGTTCGAACGGGTCGGCGGCATACAGACGTTCAAGGTGAATGTGCGAGTGATCGCCGCCACGAACCGAGACCTCGAACAGCTGGCCAAGACCGGTCAATACCGGCCCGATCTCTATTACCGTCTCAACGTATTTCCTGTTCATTTGCCTGCGCTGAGAGAACGCGAAGGAGACATTCCATTGCTGGCGCAGTATTTTGTCCGCAAGTTCTCCGCAAATCTCGGCAAGAAGCTCGACCGGATCCCGGAGCGGATGATCACGGCACTGCAGCGCTATCAGTGGCCGGGCAATATCCGGGAGCTGGAGCATGTGATCGAGCGGGCCGTGATCCTCAGTGAGGGGCATGAGTTGGAGCCGATCGACTGGCTCTCATCATCGAACGGGAAAGGCGGATACGCCAAGACGATGACGCTGGAAGAAATGGAACGAGAGCACATCCTCGATGTGCTGGAACAGACCAGCTGGCGCGTTAGCGGCGACAAGGGCGCGGCCAAAATCCTCGGACTCAATCCCACCACGCTGGAAGCCAGGATGAAGAGGCTTGGAATCGAGCGCAAGACGAAACACTAGCCACGAATTCGTCCTTTTCCCCATTCTCCCAAGAAAATTTCCCAACATTTCGTGACGGTCCCAATATCTTGGGAATTGCCTCATCTGTGCTGATTCGATCTTCCTTGCCGGTCGTGCCAAATAATCGCCGTAGATCTATAGCTTAGACCGAATTCGTTGCCTCATCGCTCTGTGGCATCTCTGTTGCTCAATACCCTGCCATCGAACTGATGCTGAAGGAGATGAGGAGACGATGCTGAAGATCACGAAGGTTCAGGAGAGCGGGAACGATGTGCTCCTGAAGCTGGAAGGCAAGATAACGGATCAATGGGCGGCGCTGCTTGATGAGGAATGCCGTTCCTATCTGCGGAAGAGAAAGTCCGTGTATTTGGATTGTTCCCACGTCGAGTACATCGATATGAGAGGAATTGAGGCGGTGAATAACCTCCCTCACAGACACGTGATCATAATGAGCGCTCCGGCCCTCGTGACGGAGCTGCTTCAGATTGGAGGCCGGTCATGAACGCAGCAACCACGACCTATACAGAACCATTTGGGCGCCCTTCGTCTCTTGATGGTCAGTCCTTATCGATATCGATGAGGACTGTAGTAACCACTGCCGAACACCAGCTGATCGCCAGGCTTCGGAAGGGAGAGGAGCGAGCCTTCGACGAGTTGGTCAACAAGCATCATGACGTACTGATTCGCATGGCCATAGGGTATGTGGCGGATCGGGAAGCGGCGGAAGAAGTCGTCCAGGATACCTGGATGGCGGTGATCGAAGGGTTAAATCGATTTGAAGGCCGGTCATCACTCAGGACCTGGATCTTTGGGATCATGATTCACAAGGCCAAGGATCGAGGAGTGCGCGAAAAACGGCACAGGACTTTCTCCTCCTTCGAGTCTGCCGACGATGACAGCGAGGAAGCGGTTGATCCATCTCGGTTTCACCGGTCCGGTGAATGGGCCGGCTCCTGGGCCCTTCCGCCTCAGCCATGGGACGACCAGACACCGGAGAAGCTCTTGGCATCACAGCAGGCGGTCGATGCCATGAATCGGGCTATTGAGGCGTTACCACGGGCCTTGAAGGACGTCTTGATCTTGCGTGATGTCGAGGGAGTCGGCACAACGGAGGTTTGCGAAGCCTTGAGGATTACTGAAACAAATCTGTATGTCAGGCTCCATCGGGCCAGAGAGCGGGTGCGCCAGGCAGTGGAGACCTATCTGGAAGGGCAATCTACTGTGTAAGGAAACGCCGTAAGGACCGACTCAGTCATAAGTACTGAAGGAGGGCCTTTATGATGGCACAGGAAGAGGGGCAACCGACTCTCTCAGAGATAACCTGCCGAGAGATCGTGCAGTGGGCCTCGGCCTACCTCGATGAATATGTCGGAGACGAGCGGAAGCGTCAAATAGCCATGCATTTGGCCATCTGTGCCGGTTGCGAGAGCTATGTGAAACAGATTGCGACGGTTCGAGCACTGCTGAGATTACTGCCCAAGGCCGTCGAACAACCATCCGATTCTCACCGATTGCGCCAGGCCTTTGCTGAGCGGGCAGGCCCATCACCAGCCGGTAGTTGATGTTCTACGCTGCTGTCTCGATTTATGTCTGTGTAAGAGTTTCTTTTCTCAGCGGTTGTCCGTGATAAGCTGTATCTCAACAATAGTGAAGCTGTCCGCTCCCGGTGGCTCTCGGATATTCCAGGCTATGTGCAGAAGGCTGATGCCAACTGGCCGGAGGTTCAGAAGCAGACCAAGGTGCAGGAATAGCCGAATTCAGCTCTCTGATCGTGTCAATTCACTAATACCAACCAGGAGGTTTTCGATGAAGAAGATGATGGTCTCCCTTGCAGCGATCGCATGTGTGATGTGCGTAAGCGCCTATTCCTTTGCCGGCGAGATGGACAAGATGGCAAACGAGATGAAAGGCGAGATGAAGGCCGATGTCGGCGCCATGAAGGGCGAAATGAAGTCCGGCACTGACGCCATGAAAGGTAACGCTGACACGATGAAGGGTGAGCTGAAAGGAGAGATGAAGGCAAGGACGGATTCGATGAAAGCGTCAAAGGATGCCATGAAAAACGACATGAAAGCCACACAAGATGCGATGAAAGGCGACATGAAAGGATTGTCGGGTTATTAATAAATAGAGAGCCCTGCTCGCTGTTATCTGCCACGGCCTGCGCTCGGTTGATCCAAGCGCAGGCCATTGTGTGTTCTCGCCCAACTCATTCCTCAGCTGTAAGAAACCAGACCTACTTCCGACGAAACGGTAGGTTGCGCATCTACTGGGCTGGGAGGTGGGGTTATGGCGTTGCACATTCAATCTGAAGAGGTCGTCAGTCGGGAAGGGGAGCTGATACCGATTGCAGAGCCGTCAGTCCTTGAGGCACCGTCGGCAGCGAATGATCACAGGGGTTCTTCTCCTCCCGCGATCGAACGGGTGTACCGCCATCGGCTACCGGTGCGGATCAGCCACTGGCTGAATGTTCCGTTCCTCATCATCCTGATCATGAGCGGCCTGCAGATCTTCAACGCCCATCCGGCTCTCTACTGGGCGATCGTTCTGATCGTGACCGTTCGCTACTCTCAATCAGGCCCGTGCAAACTGGCAGTGGCGAAATAAAAGGCGTCACGACAATTCTTGGTCATCAGTTCGATACGACCGGTGTTCTCGGCTACTCCAACGGCATGAGAAGGGCCTTTCCAGCCTGGGCGACCATTCCAAGCGCTAGATGGCTCGCCATGGGGCGACAATGGCACCTGTTCTTTGCCTGGCTTTTTGTGATCAACGGTGTGATTTTCATCGCCTATGTCTTGGCGAGTCGACATGTCACGCGCGATCTGACTCCGACAGGTAAGGATCTCCGTGGTATCGGTAAGTCGATCCAAGATCATCTGATTCTTCGGCATCCCACCGGTGACGAAGCCAAACGGTACAACGTCCTTCAGAAACTGGCCTATGCAAGCATCTTGTTCATCGTGGCACCGTTGATTGTGCTGACCGGTCTCGCGATGTCGCCCACGATCGATACGACCTTTCCATGGCTATTGACCATCTTCGGCGGACGTCAAGCGGCGAGGACGATTCACTTTCTCGCCTGTTTTTCATTCGTCGGATTCATCATCATTCACGTCCTCCAGGTGGTCCTCACCGGGTTCTTCAACAATATCCGCTCGATGGTCACTGGGTGGCTCATCGTCAAACATGAAGGAGTAAGTCATGAAGCATGCACGTACGATGGAACGACGCAGCTTCCTCAAGGGAACCCTGGGGGCAGCGAGCCTGGTTGCGCTTTCCGGTTGCGACAAGCTCACGCAGAGCAGCTGGTTTCCGGCTATTCTCCGCAAAGCCGAGCGGTGGACCGAAACAGTGCAACGGGCGGTCACTCCAAGGGATGCATTGGCAAAAGAATACCGCAAGGTCGACATCTCGACAGTATTTCCGGCCAATGGCAACAGTGATCCCGGTACCGAACAATACGCCGAGCACGTTGCACAGAATTTTTCTGAATGGACGCTGGACGTGGTCGGCTTGGTGCAGGCGCCGAGAAGTTGGTCCCTGGCCGCGCTGAAAGAGCTGCCCTCCCGGACACAAATCACCCGCCACGATTGTGTCGAGGGCTGGAGCGCTATCGGGAAGTGGACCGGTGTTCCGGTCGGTGATTTGATGCGCCAAGTCGAACCGTTGCCGAATGCCCGCTACGCGGTATTTCACTGCGCCGATGTGGACGACGAAGGAATCGCCTACTACGAGAGCATGGCGGTGGCCGATTGCTATCATCCACAAACGATTCTGGCCTATGAGTTAAATGACGCGCCATTGGATATTCCACATGGTGCCCCGCTCCGTCTCCGATTCGAGCAACAGCTCGGGTATAAGCAGGCGAAATATGTGATGAAGATCGAACTGGTCGACTCCCTTGCCGGCATCGGTGGCGGGAAGGGAGGCTATTGGGAGGATCAGGGGTATGAGTGGTATGCCGGTATATAGGGTGCTGAAACAGACTTTCAGCTCTGTTCTCGCTCCTTCTGACCTTGCGACATATACGAGTTGTATGCCTTGATTGCGGAAGCCCTCGTAAAGTCCCTTGCCGAGAAACCATTGCTCCCTATTAACCTCCTGGGAGATACTAGCGTGCGATGGAAGGAAGTCGCATGTCGCTGGGATGGTCGGTAAATGCGGAGGGGACATGAAAGAGAAGAATGGGAAGAGAAGGGGAGAAGACACAAGCCAGACGCCTGAGGTACGCGGGGGAAGCGATCCTTTTCAGCGTCTGCTCGGGCTGATGTTCAAGGCGCATCCGTGGCACGGTGTGTCTATCGGGGAGGAAGCCCCGGACGTGGTGACGGCCTACATCGAAATCGTCCCGACCGATACAGTCAAGTATGAAGTGGACAAGAGCAGCGGCTTTCTCAAGGTGGACCGGCCGCAGCGGTTTTCCAATTTCTGCCCGGTCTATTACGGGCTGATTCCGCAGACGTACTCCGGAAGCCAGGTGGCGGGCATCTTCGCCAAGCGAGCGCGTCGCAAGGACATGATCGGGGACGGCGATCCCCTCGACATCTGCGTGTTGTCGGAAAAGAGCATTCCGCACAGCGATATCCTCCTGACGGCGCTGCCGATCGGTGGGTTGAGCCTGGCCGATGGCGGGGAAGCCGACGATAAGATCATCGCCGTGATGCGGGACGATGCGGTGTATGGCAACTTCACGGATGTTTCACAATGTCCGAAGGCGCTCATGGATCGATTGCAACACTATTTTCTGACCTATAAGAGTGCGCCGGGCACGATTCATCACAAGGTGGAGATCACGAGCGTGTATGGACGGGAGGAAGCGCTGAAAGTCATCCGCGCTAGCCACGCCGACTATCGCGCGAAGTATCCGGAGCTGAGTTCCTTGTGGCCAAAGAATCTGTAGGGCATGCGATGGCGTTCATGCATGGCTCAGGAACCCAGCCCTTCTTATGTGGTGGGCGCGCCAATGTTGAGTATGCGTGACGATGATCCAGCGCAAGATTTTGGAGACTTCCCCATTCTGCCGAGGCGAGAGAAGGAGCTGTCAGTGATTGGGCATCAGGCAACAGACAGCGATACAGGCGCGAGAGTTTGAATGCGCTTCCGTCAAAATCTTGTCGAAAGCGACATGGTCGGTTCGTGTTCCAAACAGCGACAGTCGTCTGACGCGGCGGTTCAGGACGTGGTAGGCGAGGTCATCAGCAGCGAGACGCGGACGGCGTGGTATGACGGAGGTTGTATCTGATCCCAAGGGTTCAAGTCAATAAATTACCCCCGACCCCTTTTCTCATATACAGCCAGTTTACACCCTTATTTGTTCCCGAGCCAAGACCACCACCGCACATCATGTACTAAACTGTTAAATCTGTAGGCAGGCGCGTACATTGTCTATCTTCCAGGAAACATTGCGTTTAGCTTGCAATCGGTCACAAGACCCTGTGTTCTGCGTACACAGCACCAGTGATCTTCATGTCAGCACTACTGATATTCCGAGATTTTTTCTACTCACCTTCGTAGCCCAGCGGCTCACATCTTGCTTAGCTGTCACCCTGACGTGGTGAACGATTCTGCTCTCCAGCCTCTTCTCGGCTGGCCACGTCAGTTAAACAAGTCGTCATAGGTTCCTGCACATGAGATGTTCGCATCTCGTGAGGGGAGCTTGTTGTAGTATAACATACTAAGTATTAGTTATGTGGAAGGGGTATCTAGATGAGTTGGATAAAGGCAATCACTACTGTTCTTGTGCTGTGGTCCGGTACTGCATGGGGTGCCACCTTGACGTGGGACGCGAGCAGTGGGCCGAACCTAGCGGGATATCGCGTCTATAACTGCAGTCAGCTACCATGCTCACCATCGGCTGCCACAGCGACGCTGCTCGCTACACTAGGGACTGGCACCAGTTTCAATATTGGAACACCGGGCGTCGTTCAATACTATGTGGTTACCGCGTACAACTCTGCAAACATCGAGTCGAGCCCGAGCAGCGTCGCCACCTATACCCCATCCGGGACTTCAACATCCCCTCCGACGGTGACACTGACCGTTCTGGGATCGCCGGCTCAGGGGCAGCCCTGGACCGTGCAGGCGTACCCGGCCAACGTGACGGGAACCGTTTCAGTGGAATTTTGGATCAACAACGACCTTGATCACATTCAGGATGCCGCCCCCTATTGCGCGTTCGCCGGCGCGGACAGCGCGAATTGCCGTACGGCCTTGAGGCCATTCGGGTCCTACACTATTGAGGCGCGTGTGCGGAGCAATGGGATCGAGGTCACTCGTCAGGCCATTACAGTTCAAGCATCCGCAACTCCCTCGGGAATTCCTCCGGCTCCTCCAGCTCCTCCGGCAACTTCTGGTCCAACGGTGACGCTGACCGTTCTGGGATCGCCGACTCAGGGGCAGCCCTGGACCGTGCAGGCGTACCCGGCCAACGTGGCGGGAACCGTTTCAGTGGAATACTGGATCAACAACGACCTTGATCACATTGAACAGTACGCCCCCTATTGCGCGTTCGTCGGTGCGGACGGCGCGAATTGCCGTACGGCCTTGAGGCCATTTGGGTCCTACACTATTGAGGCGCGTGTGCGGAGCAATGGGATAGAAGTCGTTCGCCAGGCCGTTACAGTCCAGGCATCTACAACGCCCTCGGCAACTTCTGGTCCAACGGTGACGCTGACTGTTCTCGGATCACCGACTCAGGGGCAGCCCTGGACCGTGCAGGCGTACCTCGCCAACGCGACGGGAACCGTTTCAGTGCAATTCTGGATCAACAACACCGTGAATCGCGTCGAAGGTTTTGCCCCCTATTGCCCGTTCGATGGTGCTGACGACGGCGTGCATTGCCTTGCGAAATTGAGGCCCTTCGGGTTTTACACCATTGAGGCGCGTGTGGTAAGCAATGGGACTGAAGTCACTCGCCAGGTCATTGTAGTTAAAGCAGGTAGCCAGTGATCCTGGAATTGGCCCTTCGATCAGAACAAAAAAATGGGGTACCCATCGTGAAGACTTAGGTCAGGGAGCACACGATACTTCACGTCGGTTACGGTTGATCCTGACACGTCGTGCGCCGTGGGAGGAGCTACAGACGTTGGGTCGAAGTCAGAAAGCGGAGCGGAAAGCCCAATGGCGGCCCACGGTAGCCGCCCGACAGAGCGATTAAGCTCGGATTCCAAAATGCAAAGGGGCCGGGGGTCTTATTTACAGTGTCCAAAGGCTCTCACGAGAATGGAGTCTGCCCCAGAGTCGTCGGTTTAAGCAGGTGCCGAGACATTTGTGACGCGCCGGACCTTGATCTTCCAAGCTCGTTTTTCTGCTCGTGCAAGATCAGAGGCGGCCTGCATTCACAACCAGGTCTCCGCGCCGCCCCCGTATGCTTTTCCCAGACAGAATGCCATCTCTGCTGAAATTCCGGCTCTTCCGCTGACCAAGTTATTCATAGCCTGTCGCGTAACGTCCAGCACCTTAGCTCTCTCCGCGATGGAAAACTCAGCTGCTCAAGGCCATCATGTCGGACTGACATTCGGTGTGCGATGGGTGCTTCATGCGCAGCGGCTAGGCTAGACGATACCCCCTACACCGCCAAAAAGGAGAGGCACTGTAAGTGTTTCTCATCTTTAGCAGGTTGCGGGAAAACCCTCCGTTCATCGTTCGAGAGCCTCAGGACGAACGGAGCGCTGGTTGAATGTACTGAGGTTTTCCGTTCGTGCTGAGACCTGTCGAAGCACAAAAATCGAGTTTTTCAGCAGCCTGTTAGCTCTATTCCAGGGGGAGGTCCCCGCCCGAAAGGGCGTGGAATCTACCGTAGGTCACTCGCCCAGTTCTATGGATTCTCAGGCTACGTGCGAACAGAAGAGGGTTCTGTAGAAGGTGAGCAAGTCGTCGAAGCGGAAGAACCCGTGAACGTATCGATCAGAAGCTCATCGCCTCCACGATGCTTACGGCTGATTCCGTGGGTACAACCTTCGTCAGTCGAAGATCGGCCTTGTCAAGGAGCGCGCGATACTCGGGGATTGTCCGTTCTTGTCCGCCGGGGCCGACGAGCATCATCATGTCCAGCATTTTTCCCGGGTGCGGCGCGTTGCCTTCCGGTAGGACCATCTCGATCACCAACACACGACCGGCTGGTGCGAGGGCTCGCCGGCAATGCCCCAGAATCCTCAGGCACTGGGCCTCGGTCCAATCGTGAATGATGTGCGAGAGCAGGTACGCATCGTGGCCGCTGGGTACACGATCGAAGAAACTGCCGGACTCAATCGTCACCCGATCGGCCACGCCGTGAGACCGGAGCAGTGTCGGAGCGTCGCGGATAACATGGGGAAGATCGTACAGGATACCGCGCGGCTTGGGATGTCGGCTCAGAATAGTGGCCAACAGATTGCCCGTCGCCCCGCCGACGTCCACGATCGTGCGCATGCCGGAGAAGTCGTACGCAGCGGCCACGGCGGACGGTTCCGCTCCATGGAAACTCACCATGGTCTCGCTGAAGAGGGAGGCTTCTTCGGGATGCTGAGCCAGCCACTCAAAGATGGGCATGCCCATCGCCTGCTCCAAGCCGGGTTTTCCTGACTGGACTGACTCAAGCAGACGTCCCCATCCTTGCGTCATGATCGGGCTCGCCAGCGTCAGGATCGCTGCGCGAGCCGAACCAGGGGCGCCAGTCTTCAGAGCCGCACCAAGAGTGGTCAACATGAAGCGGCCTGCGCTGTCCTCGGTTACGAGGCCAAGATATCCGAGCGTCCGCAGGAAACGGCCAAGGGAAGGGGGATGGGTGTTCGTCACAGCGGCCAGATCATCCACAGGGGTCGGTCCCTTGCCCAGATGGTCTGCCAGGCTCAACTTTGCGGCGACGTAGAGGATGTGCGACACCCAATGCGCAGTGCCCATTTGAACGAGTCGTGCATGAGGGGGAAGAGCGCTGATATCGGGTTCGGGCATCGGGTGGCCTCCGGGATCAAGGCGTGTCGTGTGACGCGGAGGAGTGTACCGCAATGAAGGAGGTGTATGCACTATTGAAGTGAGAAAACCGGAAAGGTGATCGAGAGGTAACTCACTCATGCAGAGCTGGATGCCGCTTGACAATTGATGAAACAACATCAAATATCTCGCGTCGGCGCGGAACTTGACGGTAGATATGATGCTGATCAGTTTCCCAATAGGTCATGTGTAAAGGGGATTGACATGGACCCAAATTTTTGGCAACAACGGTGGGAGAAGAATGAAATTGGCTTCCACGAAGACAACGCCAATCCACTCCTGGTCAACCATTTCCATGAGCTGTCGGTAGCCAAAGGCTGTCGGATCTTTGTCCCCTTGTGTGGAAAGACGCTGGATATTTCTTGGCTACTGTCCCATGGCTATCGTGTGGCTGGAGCTGAATTGAGTCGACTCGCCATCGAGCAATTATTTATGGGACTCGGCATGAAACCGGAAATCGCGACCGTCGGCGGCATCGAGCAGTGGAGCGCGAACAATCTCGACATCTTTGTCGGCGATATCTTCGAGCTGTCTGGAAAGATGCTCGGCCCAGTTGATGCCGTCTATGACCGGGCCGCATTGGTGGCGCTTCCCGCAGAAATGCGCAAGCGATATACAGCACACCTCACGGAGATAACCGGCAAGGCGCCACAGCTACTGATTACCTATGACTACAACCAGAGCCTGATGGAAGGTCCTCCGTTTTCAGTGAGTAATGAAGAGGTTCACCGGCACTACGCCACGACGTATGATCTCAGGCTCATTGCCGGCACGCAGGTTGCCGGCGGGTTGAAGGGAAAGGCACCTGCCAAAGAGAATGTCTGGCTGCTGAAAGGGTCGGGGAGAAGCTGAACATCGAGCTCGCTCATATTGTGCTTTCCTGTAGCAAGGTCATCAACCACAAGAAGTCGTAAAGGATCGGCAGACTGTGTTTACGAGCCTTTCGGACGTCCACGTGGCCGCAATGTGGATTCCATTCCGAATCGTCTAGTCATCCGTTTCACCCAGGCTTCTTCGCCAAAGGGACGGCCACGTTGCACACTCACCCGAAGGGCCTCCAGTTCCTCGCCGGTTTCAGGACGATTCACCCGCGCCACCCAATTCCGTGGGCGGTCTATCGGCCAGTCGCTCAGCCATGTGGTCAGCTTCGGGTCCCCCTGCGTTCGGCGCCATAAGCTGGACCATTGCCAATTTTCGGCTTGCCTAACCAGCCTCGCCCGCAACGCATTGCGCTCCACATAGCGAGCAACCGCGAGGAAGGGCTCATTCATTTGCACCGGAAATGACTTGAATCGGCCCTGGTAGACCGGACCAGTGCCGGCTGTTTGATGGTGAACGTGCCAACGTTGGGTATGCGTCACGGTGATCCAGCGGACCACTTCGGAAAGTTCTCCATCGCGTTTCGGCCAGAGGAGCAGATGCCAGTGATTCGGCATCAGACAATAGGCGGCGATACGAATCCGAGAGTGTGCATGCGCTTCCGCCAAAATCTTTTCGAAGGCGACATAGTCGGTCCGTGTCTCAAACAGCGACAGGCGTCCGACACGGCGATTGAGGACATGGTAGGCAAGGTCTCCGGCTGCGAGGCGCGGACGGCGTGGCATGACGCATGTTGTATCTGATCCCGGATGGTCAAGTCAAGGAACGACTCCCGACCCCTTTGTAGTTTTCAGAGGTTTTCTACAGTGCACTCCCGACTCCGTTATAGTTTTGCGAGCCCGCCTGCGATTCCTTTTCGACAACCAATTGCGTTGCAAGTGACGGTTGTCACTGGAGCCTGCGTTCAATCAGCCTGGCTTCAACCTCCAAATGCTTACTCTCCAGCTGGTGCCGCTGTTGACGAAGGTTCTCCAATGCCTTCACGTACTGTCGGCGGTGCAGTTGCCATTGATTAAGCAATTGTGCTTTCTCCTCTTGACTCCGCTGAACCCGTTCAAGGGTGTCGCGCGTCAGAACGAGATGATCGCGCCGTAACACCCATTGCTGCTGGTGAAGCTGCCAGCCGGACAAGTCCAGCGCCTGCAGTTCCTGCAGGGCCGGATCGGTTCCTACCGACTCCTGCTGAACATCGTTGATGCGCCTCGGCACCGTATCGATGTTGACGCTCAGTTGCGTGATGCCTTTGCCCAAGAGGTCGATGACTGGATCATCGGTAACGGCAGGTTCGCGCTGTGCCGAGCCGGAGCCGACACAAGCTGCGGCGCTGAGAGCAAGTACAGTTCCGACAAGCATCCATAGTTCAGATCGGTTCATATGTCCTCCCGCATGAAAGCCCCATGACATCGTTCCGATTACACATGTTCTGTCGAATCCTCCTCCGGTCACGTGAACGATCTACTTTCCATGTCTGATACCTTCGCGGGCCAAGATCGTCCCATCTTCTACGCCTACGGTGAAAACTGCTCCCTTCCGCTATTCTCCGAGGTAATGTCCCGTGGCCCTGATTTGTCGGATGTATGGTCGTTCTCCAGGTTGACCGCACCGGAATAACGGATGGCCGCTCCCATGAGGATTCGCTTGGTTTCATCATACTCATACGGGACCGCCATGCTGCCGATCGGGAGTCCGCCCCCAGGACCCCAACCCCCATAAGGACCACCATACATGCCATATCCCCAGGAGTTGCCGTAGTACGGGCTGTTGTAGCCCCACGGGCCATAGAGGGGTGGATAGGACTCTCTGCGTATCGTCTGAGTTTGTGGCTGTGCAAACACCACGGCATCGGCGCCAAGGGCAGCCGCTCGATTCAAGAACTTGCGTTGCAGGCTTCCGAAACTGAGCC
Source organism: Nitrospira sp. (assembly GCA_029194665.1). NCBI lineage: Bacteria > Pseudomonadati > Nitrospirota > Nitrospiria > Nitrospirales > Nitrospiraceae > Nitrospira > Nitrospira sp. Next base: position 628,057 of record JARFXO010000003.1, read on the forward strand.
GCCTGTCGCTGATCCGTAACTCCGCGAGGTCGCGATGAGGCCTCGTCGGAGTTTGTCTCAACACAGCGACCTCTTCCCCAGACGTCTTGGGAGGAAAGCTGTCATTGGTGAGCAAGATGGTATCCACGCTTGCGCATGCAGAGAAGCATAGGCAGAGGCCGATGATGATCGGACTGACCGTTAAGTACCGCTCCTTGCGACAGGCCTGGATGACCTTGAGCGACCCTCGTTTATCGGCGACGCAGCCTACTGCGGAGGTACAAAAACGGGGCAGGACTTGCGTTGCGACTTTCGAAGCGCTAGACCCTGCCCCATGTCCCGTCCCCTGTGAATCGGATTTCTTGACGCGCCCTACCACGTCACCACAAGTTGAAGCAGTTCACAGTCGGTCGACAGATTGCCGTGCTGCAACCCGGTCTTATTGATACAAGACCTTTATTTTGTGGAGCCTATTCCCCGTCATGGGATCTTCCTATCATGTGGTCGTTTCCTCTGGGTTGAGGTCGTATCCGAGCTCCGGCGTCACGATGCGCACTTTGGAGCCTTCGAGCAACGCTGCGCTGGGGTTGTTCACGATGCGGTCGTTCGGGCCGATCCCCTCTGAGACTTGGATGATGTTGTCGAAGAGTTTGTCCACAGTGATTGGTTGCAAGCGCAGATGGTCATCCTCCTTCACCACGGCCACTTGTGTGCCATGTTCCTTATAGATCAATACGGAGGACGGCAGAATGAAGGCTTCTTGATCGATCGGCGTCGTCATGTGGACTTGGGCATAGGTGCCGGGCCAGAGCGCACGGTCCTCGTTCTCGATCGTGAAAATAGTGGTGGCCGTGCGTGTGCCTATTTCAAATCCCTTGGCGACGGTCAGAAACTGGAAGTTGAAATGCCGGTGAGGCAGCGGCGCCACGGTCACGTCGGCCGTCAAGCCTGGACGGAGAAACGGCCCGAACGTCTGTGGCACATTGACGAAGAGACGCAATTTATCGACGACGGCGACTGTAAACAGGTTCGATTTTGCATTGGGGGTGTTGAGGTTGCCCTCCTTACTGACCAAGTCGCCGACGTTGATGTTACGTTGGATGACGACACCGTCAAAGGGCGCGATGATCTTTTTAAATCCAATGAACGCCTCGATGTTCTTGACCTTTTGCTCCGCGGCCCTGACCACCGCGGCCTGAGATTTCAAGTTTTGTTCTTGCACCGTGATCGACTGCTCGGACACCGCATGATTGGGACGCAGCGCGATCCAGCGATTCGCGGTCACGTCGGCGAGTTTGTACTTGGCGCGCTCTGATGCCAAATCCGCCTGAGCCTGTAGATATTCGGCGTCGAGATCCGGCGTACTGATTTCGGCGAGGAGATCGCCCTTTTTCACTTCGTCGCCGTAGCGCTTGTACCACATTTTCACATAGCCCGTGACGCGCGCGTAGATCGGCGCTTCGTACCAGCCGACGATAGTGCCGGGAAGCACAATGGACTCGGACTTCGGAGTCGGCTTGGGAGAAACGACCGCGACCGTGGGGACGGCCTCTTCGAGCGTCCTGTCGCGCAGCGAAGCGGCCTCGCTTTGGGACTCATATATCCGATAGCCGAGATAGAATCCGCACAGAACAATGGCTGCAATGGCGATACGTGATCGAACAAGTGTCGCGATCATATGATCTCCTTCGGTAGCTTAGCCGTACGCCGGCTGTAAACGATGGCATACACACAGGGTACGAAAAGCAGAGTGAAGAGCGTGGCCATGAGCAAGCCGCCGATGACGGCGCGGCCCAGCGGCGCGTTCTGTGAATAGCCCGTCGCCATGGGGACCATCCCGAAAATCATGGCTGCGGCGGTCATGAGCACGGGACGGAAGCGGGTCGTTCCTGCTTCGATCGCGGCTCGCAGCGCGTCGCCGTGCTCTTGAAGCATCTCGCGCGCATAGGACACCACGAGGATTGAATTGGCGGTCGCCGTGCCCATGCACATGATGGCGCCGGTCAGCGCCGGCTCCGACAGACGCGTATGGGTGAGAAACAAGGCCCAGGCGATGCCCGCCAGCGCGCCGGGCAAGGCGGTAATGATGATGAAGGGATCGAGCCAGGATTGGAAATTGACGACGATCAACAGATAAATCAGCATGATCGCGACGAGTAGCCCGAAAATCAACTCGGCATAGGCGTCGTACATCAATGAGGCTTGGCCGTGGATTTCGACCTCCGCGCTGCGCGGCTTCTGGTCCTCCATGCTCTTGGCGACTTTCTGTACATCCGCCAACACCCCGCCGAGGTCGCGATCTTCAACGGAGACATAGATGTCGAAGAGCGGCATGATGTTGCCGTGTGTGATGACGCCCGGCGTCCCCTCCGGTATCAAGTCGGACAAATTGCCGAGCAACTGGACATCACCCCTCAGGTCGTTTGAGGAATCGACCGGAACGGTCTTGAGACTATTGACACTATTGATGAACGGCTGCGGCGTATAGACATTGATCAGGTACGACATGCCGGTACTGGGGTCGAGCCAATAGATCTGATCGATTTGTTGACTGCCGGCGGTGGTCATGAGGAGATTTTCGGCCATGTCCCTCTCGGTTCTGTCGACGTTAAGCCCGAACGTACGATTTCCTTCGACCATCATGGTCGGCGTACGCATCGTCTGGTGAACCACCACGTCTTTCGCCCCGGGGATTTTGCGAAACTCGTCGGCCAATTTGAGAGTGTATTCGTAGCTAGGGTACGTATCCGGGCCGTTGACCTGCACGTCGATCGGCGCTGGCGCACCGAAGTTGAGAATCTTGGCGGTCAGATCGGATGGCTGAAACGTGAATTCGGTCCCCGGGTACCGCTCTTTCAAGCCCTTGCGGAGCGTCTTTCGGATGTCCCACACAGGCGATTTTTCATTATGCAGGAGAATCGTCATGTCACAATCCTGAGAACCAATCGTCGGCGTCGGAATGAACGCGAGATTGTGCGGTCCGACCGGCAGACCGCAGTTGCTGACGATGTTTTCGACTTGATTGGGCAGTAACTCCTCGATGCTGTGGGCGACGAGCGTGGTAATGCGGCCTGACACCTCGATACGCGTCCCGAGCGGAGCCCGCATGTGCATCTGAATGACCCCAGACCGGATCTCCGGGAAATAGTCGCGACCGAGGAAGAAAAACAGGCCCATCGAGCCGACCGCGACGGCGAGCGAAACGGTGACGAAGGCACGGCGACGAGCGATCATCCGTTTGAGCAACACCTCGTAGCTGTCGCGGAACCGGTTGAAGCGGCGTTCGAACCCCTGCTGAAAACGGACGAAGACGTTCCGCGACGGCTCCGCAGCCGGCTGTCCGTGAGGTTGGTGTTCATGCGGTTGCTCATGGTGACTCTTCATCATGTATTTCGCCATGGTCGGCACCAGCGTGCGCGAGAAGATGAAGGAGGCGATCATCGCGATCATGACGGCCTCCGCCATCGGTTTAAACAGATAGCCGGCGACGCCGCTGAGATCGAAGAGCGGGAACCAGGCGATCGCGATGCACAGGGTGGCAACGAGGGTCGGCACGACGATCTGATTAGCGGCGTCGATGATGGCCTGTTCCAGCGGCTTGCCCATCTCGAGATGGCGGTCGATATTCTCAATCATCACGGTGGCATCATCGACCAGAATGCCGACGGCCAGCGCCAGACCGCCCAAGGTCATGACGTTGATCGTCTCCTCGAGCCAATGCAGGCCGATGATGGCGGTCATGATAGACAGCGGGATCGAGACCCAGACGATGACCGTGGCACGCCAGGAGCCGAGCAGCAGCAGCACAATGAGGCCGACCAGCGCGCCGGCGGTCAGCATTTCGTGGAGCACGTCGGAGATCGAATCTTTCACGAAGGTTGAGGCGTCGTCGAGGAGCCGGATCCTCACGCCCTCCGGAGAGACTCGTTCGGCGCGCGGGATCATCTTTTTGATCCCCTCGACCACGTCGAGCGTCGAGGCCTCCGTACTCTTCATCGCAACGAGGATGACGGTTTGCTTGCCCTTCACCAGCACCATGTTCTGTTGCACCCGGCCCATGAGGCGCACCGACGCCACGTCGCGCAGGTAGACGTAGGCGTTGCCCTCCCGCTTGATCGGAATATTCGAAAAATCATCGATCTTCAACGGTGACGCGTTCGTCAAGACGACCCAGTCGGTCTGCTTGATCTTGATATCGCCGGACGGCAACACGAGATATTGCTTCATCAGAACATCGTGAATATCCGACGGGGTGAGGTGACGAGCGAGCATTTTCTGGGGATCAAGGTTGACCATGACCTGCATGTCCTGCCCCCCGTATGGGTGTGGGAGGACGATCCCCGGTACGGTGACCATCAGCGGGCGGATTCGCATGTAGGTGAGATTGTAGAGCTCTGCGGGCGTCAGATCCTCGGAGCTGATTTCAAGCATGGCCACCGGGATGGAGGAAGGCGCAAGACGCATGACCATGGGCGGAGAAATATCGGGCGGTAGAGCCTTGACGACATTTTGCGCGATACCCACGATATCCGCTTCGGCCCTGCCCACGTCGATTCCGTCCTGGAGAAAGATGTTGGTGATGCTGCTGCCGTAATAAGAATGACTATGAATATACTTGATGCCTTCGACCGTCGAGGTCAAAAAGCGTTCGAACATGTACGTGATGCGCCCTTCCACCTGTGGTGGGATCATGCCGGAGTAGATCCAGACCACGGAGGTGACGGGAATTGTGATATTCGGAAAGACGTCGGTCGGCATGTGACGGATCGTCTTGGTCCCTAAAAACAAGATGAGAATGGACATGACGACGAAGGTGTACGGTCTGCGGAGTGCAATGAGGACAAGCTGATTCATACGTCTGCCTCCTCTACGGCTACTTTTCTATATCTGGTCTACCCCTGAGAGAAATGACAGTCCACTCGTTGCGATGGCCCTAGTGCAGAATCTGATCCATGATCGCTGACATTCTTCTTCCCCGTTACAAGAAACCCTCGCACACGAAACCCTCGGTGTTTCACTTGCATCTTATATAGCGTTATACCGAACAGCCCCGATGGGAGGAACTCGGGAATTCCGAAGGGGACAGGGAAAATATTACGAGGTCAGGTAAAAATGACAGTACATGAACGGCCGTCATCTATGAGGTAGACATGATTCCGTGGGTGAGAGCGTATTTGATTAGATCGGCGGTGGTCTGGAGATTGAGCTGCGTCAAAATCTGGCTCTTATGAAACTCAACCGTCCGTGAAGAGATGTTCAAGATATTCGCAATTTCCTTTGCCGTCCGCCCCTCGGCCAACAGTTGCAGAACTTCGCGCTGACGCGTGGTGAGGCGCTGCGTCTCACCCGGCGTGTCCGATGCTGTTGAGAGAAAGACATCGAGCATGTCTTTGGTAATCAACGGGGTAATATAGGAATGTCCCGCAACCGCCGCCCGAATAGCTTGGTCCAATTCATCCACCGCCGAACGCTTGAGCACGTAGGCCGATGCTCCCGCCTCGAAGGCGGACCGGATGTATTCCCTGTCGGCGTGCATGGTGACGATGATGATTTTGGTACCGGGGCAGATCTTCTTCAGTTGGGCCGCCGCATCGATACCGTTCAGCAGCGGCATGGACACATCGAGAATCACAATATCTGGCTGAAGCTTCTCTGCGGCATCCAAGAGTGCGCGCCCGTCTTCGACGGCGCCGACCAACTCATACTGCCCTTCGAGAATTCGTCGAAACCCCTCCAAGACCAGGAGATGATCGTCCGCCAACAGCACGCGCGGCTTAGACATGTCGTCCTCCTTGAATCAGCGGGATGGCAACTCGGATATGGGTGCCGCGTCCTGGTCTCGACTCCACCTCCAACGTGCCCTGTGCCAAGCGTACGCGTTCCTTCATGCTCAGTAATCCCAGGTGTCCACCGAGCTTGCTGGACTGTCCGAGGTCAAACCCAACTCCATTGTCCCGAATGGACAGGTCGATCGTCTCATCGTCGCACATCACCTCCACTTCGACCTGTGAAGCCTGGGCATGCCGGACGACGTTGCTGAGACTTTCTTGCACGATCCGATAGATGCAGATGGTGACTTCGTCCGGCAGTGCCGCGATCGGATCATTGTGCACATAGGTGCTCTGGATACCTGTATGGGTTGAAAAGTCATCGACAAGGCCGCGCACCGCTTTTATTAGGCCCAAATCATCCAAGATGGATGGATGAAAGCGATAGGCCATTTGACGCACATCGTCGGAAATGAGGGTGAGACATTCGGACACCCGGCGAATCTCATCCCGTAGATGGTCATGATCGGTAAACATGCCTTTCTCTATCTGTCGCAGATCCATCGACAGCATCGCAAGCCGTTGATTGATATGGTCGTGCAAGTCGCGGGAAATCCTCCGACGATCTTCTTCCTGCGCCGTGAGAAGCTGTCCGGCCAGCGCCCGCAACTCCTCTCGATTCTGCTGAAGTTGCCGCTCCCTGGCTTGAAGCGCGGCTTCGCTGGCGCGCAGCGACTGTTCGGTTTCTTTGCGGTCGGCAATCTCGGTGATCAAGGATTGATTGAGCGTGGCCAATTGTTGTGTCCGGGCTTGCACCCGTGCCTCGAGTTCGTCGTGCGCTTGCCGAAGTTCGTCCTCGGCTCTGCGGCGATGTAAAAAAAACAGCAACGGTAGCCAGAGAGCCGTGAGGCTGAACAGACGATTGACCACACCCATCCAATGCGGTACGCCGACGATGGTCAAGCCGAGATCGGTACCGGCCAAGTCAAGCACGGAACAGACTGCCGCAGCAATGAGTGGGCCTTTTCGGTACGGCAGCAGAAATGAGAGGATAACCAGTCCGCCGTAGAGCACCCCGGTACTGATGCCGCTTGGTAGATACAGATCGAGGCAGAACAGACCAGCACCGATGCCGATGATGAGGGAGAGCAAGGCTCTGTTGGTGCCATAGGTCATGACGTGAGCCTCACGTAATGGAACGAAACTCTAGAATCTATTTAACAATTCTTAACACTTCATCACACTATGAGCATCCCTGGTGGCTCGTAGAACACTTCTGCACTTGGATCGACTCCTCCGGTGGAAGCGGCGTTTGCTGATCCGTTAGGAGTATTCTGCCACAAACTTCCTGGGGTTTGTGCGGATCGTCTGCATCAGCCTGCTGCTGAAACAGTAGATGTCAGGCTTGCAAATTAGTGAACTCACGAAACGAAAGCCACTGAGGAAATCAACAGGTCCTTGCTCGGTAAGTTACGAGGTTTCCGAGGTGCCCACCTACCATTGATCCTGCGAATCCTATTGAAGTGCTCTGCTCGGTGAGGGCAGGGGTGAAAGCAAGATCCGGCGAAGCTGACGTTGACCCCATTCCGAGATAACTCTTAACAGAGTGCAGGGCTTTTTCGAGGTTCGGGGGTGCCCGAGGTTGGTCGACGAACTCGCTCGACGTTAGGTGCCCGAATGAACGGTGTGGGCGGGTCTGTCGCTCACGGGTCAGACGTCGATGATCAGCTGCGTCTCCGTGAGCGAAGCAAACTGGAAGACACGCAAGAACTCACCGTGTAATCGACCATCCAATGATTCAATTAAGGGCTTCTCCACTGAGTTTGCCAGGAGCGGGTCGGACTGTTGGTTCCCGCCATCGCTTATCGGGCCTTTCGGCACATCGAAAATGAAGGTCCGATTGGATCTACTCGACAGGGGCATCTTACAGGATTGCCTATTTGAAGAAAACGAGTAGAGTTCTCCCTCCAGGATCATCAGACTTTCGCCGAGGCCGTCTATGACCACACGCAGAGGAGACGTTGATAACCCGTCATGCACGAATAAGGAGGCGTGCAGACGTTCTGCCTAGCTGTCGAACCCATTCGGACACCTGACATGATTAAGGAGGCGAAGATGACAACTCTAATCTATTCGCTGATGACTGTTGGAATGGTGCTGGCGCTCGGGGGCGTTATGGCCGTCTTCGACTTCCACCAGCCTTCGGACATGTTTTCTATGGCCTGGTGGATGATCGTCGGTGGATGGTGTCTTGCATTGACAGGCATGGGGATAGACATCATGCACTTGTTCAGGATCGTCAAACGCGAACCAGCCTACTTGTTCCCAGCAGGAGACGAATCCGTCAAAAAGAGTCGAGAGAGAGGTCGCTCGAATCTGATGATCTGAGAGAGAGCACGTCACTCTGCTCGGCTCTACAGGGACAAGCTAGGCGAAGCAATGGTTTGATTGGTTGATTATCGCGAAGGCCCGCCCTGATCAGGTGGGCCTTCTTGTTTGTTCATACTCCGCTCCTGCATCACCAATTCCCAGACTTCTTCGTGTCGGTCATACTGCGACACGTATCGCTGAGCGTCGCTTGCGCGGATGTGAAAGCAGCTATGCGACTCGGGGGACCGGTGACCGAGAATCTCATCTACGGATAAGCGGACCGACCGAGTGTGAATGCGCGGGGCATTTCTTCACCTGATCCAGCTATAGCCTGCGTAGGGCTCGACCGTGACATGCGGAAGAGTCATGGAGGCATGCCCTTGTGAAAGTCGCCGAGCTGAGTTTATCATGACGCGCGCAAGGAGTGAGCACCTCTTACACATGGAGCACCGTGCATGAAACAGGATCAGAATAAGCCGTCGTCAACGACTCGAATTGAGCGAGATACCATGGGGGAACTGGCTGTTCCTGCCGAGGCCTACTATGGTGTACAGACTGCCCGCGCCATCGAGAATTTTCCGATCAGCTCGCTACGGATGCCGCGGTCGATCATTCGGGCTATGGGGATGATCAAGCGTGCTGCGGCCACCGTGAATCACTCTCTTGGTTTGCTGGAAAAGAAACCATCGGAGGCCATCAAGCAAGCAGCGACTGAAGTGGTCGATGGTAAATTAGATGCTGAGTTTCCTGTCGATCTTTTCCAGACTGGGTCCGGTACGTCGACCAACATGAACACCAATGAGGTCATCTCCAATCGTGCCACGGAGCTGCTCGGTGGCGCACGCGGCAGCAAATTGATCCATCCGAACGACCATGTGAATCTTGGGCAGTCGAGCAACGACGTGATTCCGACCGCCATTCACATCGCCGCGTCAGAGATGATGCAGAAACAGCTCTTGCCGGCGCTGACTCGATTGCACAAGGCGCTGAAGATCAAGGCCAAGGAGTTCGATAAGGTCGTGAAGATCGGACGTACGCACCTTCAAGATGCAACACCGGTTCGGCTTGGCCAAGAATTCGGAGGGTACGCCAGACAAATTGAACTCGGTATCCAGCGGGTCAAACAGGCGCAGGAGGCTCTGAGCGAAGTGGCATTGGGCGGAACTGCCGTCGGCACCGGCTTGAACTGCCATCCGAGATTTTCGGCCAAGGTCATGGCCATCATCTCCAAAGAGACCGGCTGCTCGTTCAAGGAAGCAAAGAATCACTTTGAAGCACAATCGGCGCAAGACTCTCTTGTTGCGGCGAGCGGACATCTCCGGACTCTTGCAGTCAGTCTCATGAAGATTGCCAACGATATTCGCTGGCTTGGGTCCGGGCCACGGTGCGGGCTCGGCGAAATCAATTTACCCGAGACGCAGCCTGGGTCGTCGATCATGCCGGGCAAGGTCAATCCGGTCATCGCCGAATCCGTGACGATGGTCTGTGCGCAGGTCATCGGCAACGACGTCACGGTCACGGTCGGCGGCCAGGCGGCAAATTTTGAACTCATCGTGATGATGCCGGTCATGGCCTACAATCTTCTCCAGTCCATCGAGCTTCTCGCAACAGCCTCCAACAATTTCTCCGTCAAGTGCATCGAAGGGATCCAGGCGAACGAAGAACGTTGTAAGAGCCTTATCGAAGAGAGCTTGGCGATGTGTACGGCCCTTGCTCCGGAGATCGGCTATGAAGCAGCGGCAAAATTGGCCAAGGAAGCGTATAAATCAGGAAAGACGGTGAGACAGGTCGCCAAAGAACAAAAAGTATTACCCGACCGAAGGCTCGCTGAACTTCTCGATCCATGGCGCATGACTGAACCAGGCGGGCCAGTGGGGAGCGCGGGAGGATAGCTGAACGACACCTAGGTATTGTCTTATCGCGCTCGGGCTGTATACTGAAAGCACCATGCGTTCAGCCTGCCAGAGTCACTCGTTCATGATCGGCCTTTTGGCCTTGCTGGTTTCAGGCCTGCTCTCTGGCTGTGCCGCGACTGGACGTTCCTCGGTACAAGATGAGAGGAACGTGACTCCCACCGTGGGCACGCGCGGGGCGCATTGCTGCATCATGGCCAAGGCAGTTCCGCAACAGACGGCGCTGGCGAAGACAGCCGTGCGATTTGTCGGGCAATCCCGCATTCAGGTTGGTGGTCGGAGCTACGCTCCCGATTGTTCCGGGTTCGTTCGAGGCGTGTACGCCACGCAGCGTGTGGACTTGTATGGTGGGCTGGGCGAACTGGATGGAGGTAACGGCGTCGGGCGTATCTTTACCCACGTAGTGGAGCATGGCCGGATTCACTACGGCCCAACCGTCCATCCAGGTGATCTGGTCTTTTTCCACAATACCTGGGATTTCAACCGCGACGGATTGCCGAACGACCCGCTCACACACGTCGGCGTCGTCGAGAAAGTGGACCGTGATGGGACCGTCCTGTTCGTCAGTTCGGTTTCAGAGGGAATTAAACGGTACAGGATGAACCTCAGTCATCCCGATAGGCACAAGGATGCTGATGGACGAGTCTTGAACGACTTCTTACGACGCAGGCATGTGGGAGACGCTCAAGGAACCTATTATCTTACCGGGCGATTGTTCGCTGCTTTTGGAACGCTTGCTCACTAACCTGACCTTGTCCACGAACTTCCTGTCATGTCCTCCTGAGTTCGAACAGCCTGTCCTTCTCACGTTGGCTTTCTCATTTTCTAACTTTTAGAGAGCGTGAGCTGATGGCGCGCTCGGAAACGTAGGCGATCAATACCGATGAGAACTGAAACGACTCAGACTTCAACAGACGCGACTCAGCTCAGGATTGTACCTCTCCTTGCCAAGGAGCTCGGCGTCGGTGCTCCTCAAGTGGCTGCCGCAGTGACACTGCTCGACGGAGGGGCCACGGTCCCATTCATCGCGCGGTATCGTAAGGAAGCAACCGGTAACTTGGATGACACGCAACTCCGTTCACTGGAAGATCGCCTGCGCTACCTGCGCGAACTGGAAGAGCGGCGGACCGCCGTGCTCGCCTCGATTGCGGAGCAAGGCAAGCTCACGGATGCGTTGCGCACGACCATCGAGGCCGCCACGACCAAGCAAGCCCTCGAAGACCTGTACTTGCCCTTCAAACCGAAGCGACGCACGCGTGCCCAGATCGCGCGAGCGGCGGGACTGGAGCCGTTGGCCGAGGGTCTGTTGGCCGATCCCATGCTGAATCCAGAGCAGGAAGCGCTCAAGTACCTCCGCCTCGTGCCAGCTGCTGAGGGGGTAGAGGCGATCAATGTGCCCGATGCTAAAACCGCGCTGGAAGGGGCACGAGATATTCTCATGGAGCGGTTCGCTGAAACGGCCGACTTATTGGCCATGCTTCGGACGCGGCTGTGGGACCAAGGCATTGTGACCTCGACTGTGATGAAAAACAAGGAAACGGCCGAAGCGGAAAAGTTTCGAGACTATTACGCCTATTCTGAGCCGATCAAGACTATTCCGTCGCATCGGGCACTCGCATTGTTCCGAGGTCGTACGCTCGGGGTGTTGAAGCTGGAGTTAGGTTTGGGAGAGGCGCTTGAGACGGTTGTCCCCCATCCCTGCGTCGCGATGATCGCGGTTCAGGTGGGCATCGAAGATCGCGGCCGACCGGCAGACAAATGGCTGGCCGGCGTATGCGAATGGACATGGCGTGTCAAGCTTCACCTGACGCTCAGTACCGAACTGTTCGTACAGCTGCGCGATGTGGCCGAGGCCGAGGCAATCAAGATTTTTGCCAGGAATCTCCATGAATTGTTGTTGGCGGCGCCGGCCGGCCCAAAGGCCATCCTCGGCCTGGACCCCGGCATTCGCACCGGTTGCAAAGTGGCGGTGGTCGATGGGACGGGAAAATTATTGGAAACGGAGACCATCTTTCCGCATCAGCCTCGCAACGACTGGCAGGGAGCCTTGGAGACGCTGGCACGTCTGGTCATTCGCCTTGACGTGGAATTGCTGGCGATCGGCAACGGCACGGCGAGTCGGGAGACGGATAAGTTGGTGGGTGAGGTGATCAAACTGATTACGACTCAGAAGTCTGAGCACGAGGTGGCGAAAATTGTGGTCAGTGAAGCAGGAGCGTCGGTCTATTCTGCCTCTGCCTCTGCCGCGGCAGAGTTTCCCGAGTTGGATGTCAGCCTACGAGGCGCGGTGTCCATTGCCCGGCGTGTTCAGGATCCGCTGGCCGAGCTGGTCAAGATTGAACCCAAAGCGATCGGAGTCGGACAATATCAACATGATGTCGATCAGCGGGCCTTGGCTCGGTCGCTCGATGCCACGGTCGAAGATTGCGTGAACGCCGTCGGCGTGAACGTCAATACTGCGTCGGTGCCCTTGCTGGAACGGGTCTCCGGCCTCAACAAGGCGTCGGCCAGAAATATTGTGGACTATCGAGATGCGAACGGACCGTTCTCAAACCGCGCTGCGATCCGCAAGGTGCCGCGTCTTGGCGAAAAAACTTTCGAACAGGCGGCGGGCTTCCTGCGCATCCCTGACGGCGACAATCCCTTGGATCGGTCCGCTGTGCACCCGGAGGCCTATCCGGTGGTCGAACGTATTCTGACGCGGTTGGAAACCGGGATTGCCGAGCTGATGCGCCGCCCGGCTGTCTTGAAAGAGTTGTCACCCAGTGACTTTACCGATGAACAGTTTGGTTTACCGACGGTGCGGGATATTTTTGCCGAATTGGAAAAACCAGGCCGCGATCCACGTCCTGAATTCAAGACTGCAACGTTTCGTGAGGGAGTCGAATCTGTGAGTGACTTACAGCTCGGCATGGTGTTGGAGGGAGTCGTCACGAATGTGGCGGCATTCGGCGCTTTTATCGACATTGGTGTGCACCAAGACGGGCTCGTGCACGTGTCCGCGCTGGCCAACAAATTCATCAAGGACCCGCACGAGGTGGTCAAACCGGGGCAGGTGGTCAAGGTGAAGGTGATCGATGTCGATCTGAAGCGCCAGCGTATTGCCTTAACCATGCGTCTGGAAGATTCCGCGAGCCGCCCATTTGGTCCGACACAATCTGGTGGTGAGGCAACGCGTGACTCGCGCGGACGTGGACCGTCGGCATCCGGCCAGGCAGCTGCACGAGCTTCACAACCGATCGGTGCCATGGCTCGGGCACTGGCCAAGGCCAGGCAGAAGTCGTAGAGAATTGGTACTGCGTAAAGGAAACCGCCTTACAGGGACCTTGCACGAATGGCAATCGATACTCTTAAGCAAGAGATTCTGCAGGTGGTGGAAGGGTTTCCAAACACGGTCACATTTAAGGATGCGATCGAACGGCTCTGTTTTCTGGCAAAGGTTGAAGCGGGGATTCGTCAGTCTGATAGCGGCGAAACTATAGCCCATGTAGATGCAGTTCGTCAGCTCCTTAAATGACTGGTCTGATCTGGAACCGCCTAAGCCGCTTGTAATGTGAGCCTGGAGTGAGATGCCGTAGCACGTGGGCGTCGAACGAATGCCGTCTGTTCACACCGGCCACTGTTCCTCGTTCCACGCCATCTCCCAGAACATCCACTCGTACCGTGAGCTGATGATGAAGGAGTCCTCCATCCGCTGTTTTTCTGCTTTACCGGCGGTCTTGGCCCACTGATCGACTTTCTTTCTCATCCAGAGTTGGACTTCGGCAAATTCCGGCGAGGCATAGAGCATCAGCCACTCGCGGTAGGGATGACTCTTCGCAGGAGAGCCTTTCCGTAACAAGTGTTGTCCGACGACACAGTAGACCCAGGCGCAGGGTAGGGCAACGACCGTGATCTCCGCCGCAGTGCCTGAAGCCGCGACAGCCAGCATATGTCTGGTATAGGCATAGTTCGTCGGTGCCATCGGCACGGATGTCATCTGTTTGGCCGTCAGCCCCCATTTCTTTCCATAGTTCTCATGCAGGCTCCGTTCGACGACAATCGTTTCCTCGGCCAACTTGTTGAACCGCAAAGCCGATTCTGAATCAGGGGCCTTCAGTGCGGCGGCGGACAACACACGAGCCAGATCGCCAAGAAATCTCGCATCCTGCAGAATGTAATGTTTGAACTTATGTTCAGGCAGTGTTCCGTCACCGAGAGCCACGACAAAGGGATGGTGTAGTTGGGCATCCCAGATCGACGTGGCGAGCTTGCGTAGATGGCTTGAATAGGACATACAGGCCTTCCTAGAGATCTTCGCCTCTGGTGTGTGGTCACGACATATGCAGTGTTTAGTTTCAAGTTTTTACGGTTGAGTTTCAACTCAAAATTCAATACTCATAGCTCAAGGTAATCAGAGCGGAACGTACCTGTTCCTTCGTTACATAATGCTCCTTTTGTCATAGCTGCGTCCTTTCCTGAGGTCCTTCGTCCATAGGGGTGAGTGCGGAATGACCCGTAGCTCGATAACGAGGAGGTTTTCCATGCGTCCCCATATTTCGCTTGATGTCCGCGATGTGTCCAGATCGGTGGTCTTCTATGAAAAAGTGTTTGGGGTGTCGCCACAGAAACAGGTGATGGACTATGCCAAGTTTGACTTGCAGGCTCCGGCGCTGAACTTCTCTCTGGTTTCCTCCACCGGAGATGTGAGTGCCGTGGATCATTTGGGAATCGAGGTCGAGACGGTCGAGGAAATCGCGGAGTGGAAGACCCGTTTGCAACATGAAGGAATACTTGAAAGAGTAGAGGATAACATCGCTTGTTGTTTTGCCAGACAGGATAAGCTCTGGTTTACCGACCCGGACGGGAATGCCTGGGAGATCTTTACGGTTCATGAGCAATTGAAGGTCACAGGACGACTGAGTCAAACAGGGTGCTGCGTGCCAAAGAAGGCCGGTGCTTCAGAGCCGGTTACTTGCGGAGCCTAAGCCGGAACAGTACCGGATGGATGCGAAGGGTGGAGAGGCCATCATGATAAAGACGACGGAAGAACTCTGGCAACTTGTTCGTGATGGCCTCCGTGCCTTCATCGCCAAACGTATCAACGATAAGGGGCATGTCGACGATATTCTGCAAGACGTGTTCGTGCGAGTCCATCGACGTCTGGATACGGTAAACGATCCTCACCGGATCGTCTCATGGATCTATCAAGTTACTCGTCATGCGATCATCGATCATTACCGGAAACCAGGAAGACAGCGAGAGGTCCCGGCTGGATTGAGCTCAGAACTTGAAGTGTTGAACGAAGTTCTCTCGATGTCAGACATGACACCTGATGGCGATGCAGGTGAGCTTCGGGCCGAACTCGCCGGTTGCCTTCGCCCGATGATCGAGCGATTGTCACAAGACTATCGAGACGCGATCACCCTTGTGGAGATCGAGGGACTGACGCAACAAGCGGCTGCCAAACAGCTGGGCATCTCACTATCCGGCATGAAATCCAGGGTCCAGCGAGGGCGCAAACAGCTCAGACAGATGCTCGACGACTGCTGTGTGATCGAGCTGGATCGCCGGAAAGGCGTGGTCGAGTATCGTTCTCGCAAAACCGAGTGTGATGTCTGCGTAGCTGAGAAGAAGCCACCCGAACCGAAACTCTGAACGTAGATGAGTTGGGTACCCTCTGCCGAGAGGGTACCCAACAGGATAAGGCAGGATCTATCTAGTTTAAGGGGGGAACCACACCGGCGAACATCAGCAAGTCGGTGATCTCGAAATCGCCGGATTTTGCCGACGGCAAGGTCGGTTTCCAGTTCTTATCGACGCCTAGGTAGGAGTCTTTATCGGCTTTGAGTAAACCTATGAACACTTCCCCGACAATACGGCCTCCAACCGGTCCCAATCGCATACCATTCTCGAAAACCTCCGCCTCTTTCAGAATGTAGTACCAGAGCGGGGTACTCCGGTCCATGCCGAAGGGAGCAAGTTCTGCAAGTTGTACCGGAGTCAAAACCTGAGCTCCCATCACCCGTGCAATCGTTTGTCCCGACGGAATGCCGAAGTTCACATGGCGCATGAGATTACGCGAGGCCAGCGACTGGACTCCGTCATTCGGTAAACCGGGAGCGGGACCGCGTGATCCTGGCAGAAGCATCAGTGGGGTTGAGAGCTTGCTGTCGATCCGCTTGTTGGGCTTGAAGTTCTCGTCCAACTTAAAGAACGTCTGCCAGTCGATGTACCGACGTGCAGCTCGCTTGCCGCCGCGCATGTCGTTGGGATCGGGATCGTTCGGATCGGCCGAATCATCGAAGATGAAGGCGAAGAACTCGCTGCCGGGAGCTGCTCCGAAATTGAGCCGATAGCTGGGACGAACTTGCGAATGGCCAAAGCGATAGGCACCCACGGCGAACTCCACTGGGATCAACGGCTCTCGTCTCGGGCTGCGGAATCGCGAGTCTTGAGTTCGATCGTGAACCCTATAGAACAGCGGCCCGTTCCGCAAGATCTCATCCGTCCGATCTTGTCCGATGGTCATCGGCAAGAACTCGTTGACGATGATCCATTGGTAGTGCCAAGTCACCTGACGGCGCGCCTCTCTAAAAATATCCCTAGCCGAACGATGCTGCTGGGCCGGATCGGCGCGCAACCGATCGACCACCGCGTTGTGAAACTTTAACATGGCCAGGTGAAATTGACTGATGACAAGATTCTCATCGTTCCGGCTATCTGCGATAATCGCGTTGTTGTTGTGATCACGCGGAAGGTCATATCGCGTTGCCCCCTTTCGAGACACTTGCTCGGAACTGGGAATGGCTTCGATGCGGAATTTGATGTCTCCTGAACTGCTGTCGTACAGTTCCGGTGACCCGTCGGGACCGTCGCCATACACACTGTCGAGATCGAACTCGGCGGTCCGGAAATTGGTGGTCCGTCGGGGAAGGGTGGGTTCTGTCAGCGGCGCCTTCAACGCGAGGGTCAGATCGTGATCCAGAAACTGCCCAAAGAACGTCACCCCGGCCGTCATATTCGGATTATCAGGGTTGTTCGGACCAGGATTCACAATCGACTCTTTCGGATCCGTGAGGAGATCCAAAGCGTCGATGACTCCACCTTTGACGCCAAGCTTTTTCGCCAGCTCTCGCGCTTCATCGGTCGCGGGGGCATAGGGCGGCAAGCCAGGAAACATGCGGCTAAAGACATCATCCGGAAAGCGGGGACGATTGGGTTTGGTCACATGTAGATTATTTTTCTCCGATAGATCTTCGGCAGCTCCCGCCGGTTCAGTCGTGCCGGATAACAGTCCGGCCAGACCAACCGCTACAACATATGCCGCTCGAACGCGCATGAGGAATCCTCCTACGTTTGAGTGTGAACACAAAAGCATCCATCCTTTCCTCACCGCGATGGCCATCGCTGTGGAGTTGTTGCATACCAGCAAGAGTCAGGCCATGATGGAATCAATGCAAAATCTCGAAAAACGCCCATCACAGGCTACGAACGTGTTCAGTTATGTTCGAACAGGGCGTAGTAGTGTAGTTGTGTTCATGCGTAGCTGAATTCCTACGGTTAACGACCTTCACTGAATGCATGTAGGTGAATTGGTCAACATTTCTCCTCACAAAGTATTGAGAGTTGGATGTCTAGAATTGTGGTTGTCGGCGGCGGTCCCGCCGGGCTCATGGCGGCAGAAGCGGCAGTGAGTACGGGCTGCACCGTCGAGCTGTACGATGCCATGCCGTCGGTGGGCCGAAAGTTCCTGTTGGCAGGGAAAGGCGGCTTGAATCTCTCTCATTCGGAACCGATGGAGTCCTTCCTTTCGCGCTATGGCACTCGCCGGGCGTTGATCGAACCAGCGATCAGATCTTTCCCCCCTGCGGCTCTGAGGGCTTGGGCTCACGAGCTTGGCGTGGAAACATTCGTCGGTACGTCCGGACGGATCTTTCCAACTGATCTGAAGGCTGCACCGCTCCTGCGCGCCTGGTTGCGCCGGTTGCGAAACGCCAACGTACAGCTCCATGTCAGGCATCGATGGTGTGGGTGGGATCAAGAGGGGAATCTTTTGTTCACCAGCCCAGGAGGGCCGCAGAGCGTTGAGGCGGACGCTGTCGTATTGGCGCTGGGCGGAGGCAGTTGGCCGCATCTCGGTTCCGATGCCGCATGGGTTCGTATTCTGACCGAACAAAATATATTGATCGCTCCTCTGAAGCCGGCGAATTGTGGATTTGACGTGCGATGGAGCGAGTATTTTCGGACAAGGTTCGCGGGGCATCCGATGAAGACCGTCGAAATCACCGTGAAGACCGCGGATGGCAGCGAGGTTCATCGACTGGGAGAGTTTATGATCACGGAGACCGGTGTGGAAGGAGGGATTATCTATACGGTCTCAAGCCATGTCCGTGATGCCATCGAACAGACCGGCACGGCTACGGTGTCTCTCGATCTCGTACCTGATCGACCACTGAAGCGACTCACACAAGATCTTTCGAAGCCGCGTGGTAAACGTACGGTCGCGACGCATCTCAAACGACGAGCCGGTATTATGGGAGTCAAGGCGGGTCTCCTCCGCGAGGTGATACCCCAAGAGGTCTTCACGGACCCTGCTCGCCTGACCACGGTACTCAAGTCCCTGCCGCTGACACTGGTGGCCCCGCGCCCGCTGGAAGAGGCCATCAGCACGGCCGGCGGCGTCTCGTTTGAGGCGCTTGATGTGAGGCTGATGCTTCGTTCGCTCCCCGGCGTCTTTTGCGCAGGCGAAATGCTGGACTGGGAGGCACCGACCGGCGGGTATCTCCTGACGACATGTTTGGCTACGGGGCGTCTTGCCGGCAGCGGAGCGGTGATGTGGATGACAGAAAATGGAAGATCGCGAGCCGAATAAACATCGCCCCTTCACCGGCTCAGTCGACACATCTGCATCAATCGACCTCCATAGTCTCTTGTAAGCAAACAGCGACTCCATGCAGTTGCTTCTCCCCGGAGCGGTGCATATATAATTTGGGGCGACTTCCTTAATCTGAGACGCCACAGCAACTGAAGGAAATTGATCCTTGTTAGAGGGCAACAATGCCGACTACTGTTCCAGGGACTAAGGTGCAGCTTGAGAAAGAACGGCCGACGGGTTCGTTGATCAAGCCGCATCTCAAAAATCTTTCCGGGAGTGGAACGAAGCTGGACGGCCTGATCATTGAGCGGGATTTGGAGCAGCCGAATTCCGGCATATACCGTCCGACCGGACATACTCCCAAACACATTGTGGTCCTGCATTCAGCTCATCCAGCCACACTGGAATGGCGAATCAATGGCAAGCAAAAGGAAGCTTTCTTTTCAGCAGGTGAGGCCATTATCAATCCAGCCGGATTGTTCGTGGCCCCTCGTTGGAAGGCCCCAGTGGAGCTGCTCTTGATGGCCATCCATCCAGGTCTGGTGAATCAGATCGCGAGGGAGATGGGTTCGGGCAGGCCAGTGGAACTGGAGCCGCGATTTCACTTTCGCGACGAGTTAGTGGAGCAGTTGGCCAAGAGTCTGATTGCCGAGTTCGAGCAGGCATCGTCAGCAGATGGGGTCTACGCCGATTCATTGACCCATACGCTCATCGTCCACCTGATCAAAAAGTACTCAGGGACGTGCATCCGTCCGCAGACCGCCAGACATGGTCTTCCTCAACGCACCTTAGCAAGAGTCGTCGAATTCATCGACACACATCTCGGCGAGGACCTCTCATTGAGAGCGATCGCACATGTCGCCGAAATGAGTCCGTCGTATTTCTTGACGTTGTTCAAACGATCGACCGGCCTCGCCCCTCATCAGTATCTGATGGCAAAACGTATCGAAAGAGCCAGGGCGTTGCTCGCACAGACCAAGCTACCTATCGTCGAAATTGCCGCTCAAGCCGGTTTTGCCGATCAAAGTCATTTGACGAGGCTCATGCGTCGCCATACGGGCCTCACGCCTCGCCTTGTGCGCGGCACATGATTCGATTTCTCATCGAGAACCGTGAGAATATTCCAACCGCAGTGATTGTGTTCAAGATTTCTTCCTGACACACTACCTATTCTGCCGTAAACAGCTTCTCGATAAGCGGGAAAAACATTACTCTTACCAATGGAGGTCAGATATGGCGGATAACATGTTGCGAGGAAAGGTGGTGGTTGTCGGAGCCGGAGCCAAGAATCTCGGTGGACTCATCAGTAGGACGCTCGGCGGAGACGGCGCATCGGTCGTGGTTCACTACCACAGTGAATCGACAAAAGCGCCGGCTGATGAGACTGTACGGGCTGTGGAAGCATCTGGAGGGAAAGCATTTGCCATCCAAGGCGACCTTACGAAAGTCGGCCATGTTGTGAAACTGTTCGACGAGGCGATCACACGGTATGGACGACTTGACATCGCGGTCAACACGGTCGGCAAGGTACTCAAGAAGCCGTTTGTCGAGACGACCGAGAAGGACTACGACGAGATGTTTGCCATCAACGCAAAAGCCGCATATTTTTTCATACAGGAAGCCGGCAAGCGGATGAGCGATGGTGGAAAGATCATCACGATCTTGACCTCACTACTGGCTGCCTTTACCGGGCTCTATTCCACCTACGCCGGCTCCAAGGCCTCTGTGGAACACTTTACCCGTGCAGCTGCCAAAGAGTTCGGCCCGCGCGGCATCTCCGTGGCGAGCGTGGCACCAGGCCCGATGGATACGCCGTTTTTCTATCCTGCCGAATCACCGGAAGCCGTGGCCTACCACAAGTCCCAAGGCATGAACGGCAAACTCACCGACATTTCGGACATCGTGCCGATCGTGAAATTTCTGGCGACAGACGGCTGGTGGATTACCGGACAGACCATCTTCGCCAACGGCGGCTACACAACACGATAGGTTCGAGAATCTCTGGGAACACCGTTAATGTGCCTCGTGCGCAAGATATTTCCGTGGCATAACGGAGCGTTCCCTGAAGCGATGGACGGCCGATGAGGTCTTTAGCCGAACAGCCAATTCCAGAATTTGAAGAACCAGCTCATGATCATTCCGATCCACGAGTCGTCGTTTGCCGAAGGTGGGTCAACCTTCACGGAAGGTGAGGATACCGTCGGTGTGACAGGAGATGGGTTTGGAGGAGTCGGATCGGCTTGTTCCATGTGTGGTGATGTCGCGCCTGAATCGGTCGGTACCGCAGAGGGACTCGGTTCCATGACGGGGGGCTGAGGTACGGACGGCCTGTTCGCGTTTGATGCCATCAACGAGGACGATTGGGCCTGTTTCATTTCCTCCTTGCACTGAGCCACCTTGGTTTGCAACGAGGTACTCTCCTGCCGAATGTCCACGATCTTGCGCGCTAAATCCCAACTTTGATTCATTAAGGTTGCCACCTGTGTTTTGAGCGACGCGAAGGTGTCCTCCGCCCCCTGTCTCAGGATCGGCAACTGTTCTTCTTCCCGCTGAATGGCAGCCTGCAGCTCGGACCTGACGGCCTCTTCTCGTCGATTCGAGGCCTGCAATTTCACGATCTCCTGGTCCAGCTCTCTGACGTCCTCTCGTACCGCTTCCAAGGCTTGGGTCTGCTCCAAGGTCTCCGCCTTGACTCTATCGTACGTTTGCCGACTGACACAGCCGACTTCCAAGAGCAAGGTCACGACGAGCACAGAGAGAACAACCTGTTGAGCGGCCAGGGACGTTGCACCGCTAGGACCTGTCATAGCTGTTGCCTCATGGGTTGACTAAATCGAAACCCCTTGTGCCGGAGTCGGCAGTCGGTCCGGTGAGTAGCTGCGCGTAAGATGTACACAGATGATGGGGATCAGTCAACCCTCCGCAACCTCTCCTCCAAGACAGCTTGGACAATCAGCCGGAGTATGCGTACTATGGCGCGATCATGTCGTCCGACGCAGCTACGGTCATTCGACTCCCACCGGCGTGCGAGACCGCTCTATTGGAACGGTTTCTCAAAGCCGAGGCCATGGCGCTTTGGACGGTACGGTCGGCACGTTTACAACAAGATGTTCCTCCGAACGTCTATGCCTTTCTCCGAAAACACGAGGAAGATGAGCAGCAACATCTGGCACAATTTGAAAACATGATTGGTCGCCGGCCTCGCGAACGGGAACGGCTTCCCTCCGTCCCAAGACAATGGCCCGCGTTGGCCGTTCAGCTCTACGGGTATGAGTCTCTGGGACTTGAACTCGCGACGTTACTCGTCACGCTACGGCCGGACTTAGCCTCGATCCGGGAGGACGAACTTGTCCATGTGGAATTTTTTGAACAAGAGATTCACCGACTGCTCAGAGGCGAGGCTACTGGTGCCGAACAAGCCAGGATCTCCGCGCTTGCATGGTGGCGGAAATTACCGCGAACGGTCGATCGCTATCTCGATGCGGCGGTGCTCGATCCCCATCGGAAGGCACTGGCAATGCAGATTCTGGCTGCTATCGAACAGCGCTTTCGTGGAACAGGACTTCTCTAGCAGACTGCGGAAAAACTCGATTTGCGTGCTTCGACGGGCTCAGCACGAACGAAAAACTTCAGCAAACTCAATGACCGATCCGTACCTCCTGAGGCTCTCGAAGGATGAGCGGAGGGTTTTTCCGCAGCCTGTTACCTGTTAGAGGAAGGAAACGACGATGATGCCGCCGGTCAGGCTTGATGTTGGAGAAGACCCGTGACGGACCCCATCTTTCGGTATTTCCGATCCCGCTGAGCAAGGAGTTGTTCGACGGGAAGATCAAGCAGATCGAATAGTTGGTTGGTCAGCGCCTTTCCCACCAGGCTGCAGACGGCTCGCGGCTCGCGATGGGCACCACCCAGCGGTTCGGCAACAATGGTGTCGATCACTCCGAGCGCCATCAGATCCTGTGCGGTCATTTTCAATGCAGAGGCGGCATCGGGAACCTTCTCCGGGCTGTCCCAAAGAATCGCAGCACAGCCTTCAGGTGAAATGACCGAATAGACCGCATGTTCCAGCATCAGGATGCGGTCGGCGACGCCGAGGGCTAAGGCCCCTCCGCTTCCCCCTTCACCGATGACCACGGAGATAATCGGCACGGTCAATCGAGACATGACAAACAGATTGCGGGCGATGGCTTCGGCTTGTCCACGTTCTTCGGCACCAATACCAGGATAGGCACCAGGCGTATCAATAAAGGTCATGATCGGGCGGTTGAACTTTTCCGCCATTTTCATGAGCCTCAGCGCCTTTCGATACCCTTCCGGGTTGGGCATGCCGAAGTTCCGTTGCATGCGCTCTTTGAGAGTTTTGCCTTTTTGATGACCGATAATCATCACGGGGCGGTCGTTGAATCGGGCAAACCCTCCCACGATGGCCCGATCGTCTCCAAACACACGGTCGCCATGAAATTCAAGAAAGTCTCTCGTCAGTTCATTGATATAGTCCAGCGTGCTTGGGCGTTGAGGGTGTCGGGCCAGTTGGGTTCTTTGCCAGGGGGTCAGAGTTTTGTAGAGTTCGTGTTCGGTTTGCGCAAGCTTTGCACGAAGCTTGCGGATGTCATTTTGGATGGACGATTTCCCGCTGGTGGCTGTGTCAGAAAGTTTCTCAATCTTCTCTTCGATCTCTCGGATCGGCTTTTCAAATTCGAGGTAATCGCGCATAGTCCTGTTCAACTCCGTACCACGATCGGCCACATTGACCAACTGGAGCCTTTTAAGATAGCAAAGAGAGGGTCCCTTTGCCTAGCACTTCCTCAACATCCGACATAAAATGGTCGCTGGCGCACACGGTGAGATGAGGGAGGGGAGCGGTCTCGGCTTCCAAGGTGCCGTCGGTTCGAAACAACATCGAGATCGAGGTACTACCGGGATGCCGTCGAAAGATGTCCAACAATCGAGGCAACTGCTCACGGACCTCCGGACAATCACTGAGGCGGATACGGATCCGTTTGATGGACTGCGCTTGGACCTCAGCGAGCGGTTCGATCTTACTGCCCCGAATTTTCGTACCCTTGTCTCCTCGATCGATGGTGCCGGTGATGCGGACAATCCGTTCGGGTGCGATCAGCTCACCTGCCGTCCTGAACAAATCGGGAAACACGATCACTTCAATGGTGCCTTGCAGATCTTCCACCGTGAGATAGGCCATTCGATCGCCCTTCTTCGTCAGCATCGATTTGACCGTGGCGATAATGCCGCAGATCTTCACCTCGCCGCCGTCAGGGCATTCCTTCAATCCCACTGTCGTGGTGGTCGATAAGGCGCTCAGGGTCGCTTCGTAGCGGGCAAGGGGATGGGCGGAAATATAGAACCCGGTCAGCTCCCGTTCATACTTCAATCGTTGCGCTTGATCCCATTCCTCAAGCGAGGGCAGCGGGGGAGTCGGCAAGGCGGTTGAGGTGGGGTGCCCATTCACCTCTTCGCCGAAAATGCTGATCTGCCCGAGCTCCCGCTCGCGTTGGGCCGCCGCGCCTTCTTCCACGGCTTGATCGAGCACCGCCATCAATTGCGCACGCTTGGCACCAGTGGAATCGAAAGCGCCAGACTTGATGAGGCCTTCCAACATACGCTTATTTACTTTATGGAGATCGACCCGCCGGCAGAAGTCGAATAACGATCCGAAGGGGCCACCCTGAATCCGCACCTCCAGGACCGACTCCACGGCCCCCTCGCCGACGTTCTTGATTGCGGCCAAACCGAACCGGATGGCCCCACCGGCGACGGCAAAGTGCGTGTGGCTGGCGTTCACGTCCGGACCCAGCACTTTGATGCCCAGATCACGACATTCGGTGAAATAGCCAACCAGCTTGTCCTGGTTGCCCATGTCGGTCGTCATCAGGGACGCCATAAACTCGGTCGGGTAGTGGGCCTTCAAATAGGCCGTTTGGTAACAGACAACAGCATAGGCGGCGGCGTGTGATTTATTGAAGCCGTATCCGGCGAATTTTTGAATCAACTCGTAGAGTTTTTCGGCTTTCTTCTCAGGAATCTTTTTCTGCTTCGCGCCATCGAGGAACTTGGCGCGCAACTTTTCCATCTCTTCCGGCTTCTTTTTGCCCATCGCACGACGAAGAATATCGGCTTGGCCCAACGAGAACCCGGCCATCTTGTTGGCAATCGCCATGGCCTGTTCCTGATAGACGATGACACCATAGGTCTCCTTGAGGAGCGGCTCCAATTCTGAAACCTCATAGGTAATCGGTACCTTACCCTGCTTTCGCTTGATGAAATCAGGAATGAGGTCCATCGGTCCGGGGCGATAGAGCGCGATAATGGCGATGATGTCTTCGAATCGATCGGGCTTCAGTCCGGTGAGGAGATCCCGCATGCCTGAGCTTTCCAGCTGGAACAGTCCCGTTGTTTTTCCGGAGCTCAACAGCGCGAATGTGGCCGGGTCGTCGAACGGCACCTGATCGATCACGAGCTGCGGCGCCTCGGGATGCGTGTCGTTGATCAAGGTTTCGGCACGCCTGATCATCGTGAGGGTCTTGAGACCGAGAAAGTCGAATTTGACCAACCCGATTTTCTCGACGTCCCCCATCGAGTACTGGGTCACAATTTCGTCGTTGGCACCCTTATAAAGGGGCACGTGGTCGGTGAGCGGTCCTTCGGAAATCACGACGCCCGCTGCATGGGTCGAAGCATGGCGAGCCAGGCCTTCGAGGGATTGCGCATTGGTCATGAGCTCTTTGACCTTGGGGTCCGTCTCCACCAGCTCGCGTAAGCGAGGCTCTGTGTCCAATGCCTGCTGCAGCGTGATGTTCAATTGATTGGGGACCAGCTTCGCAACTTTATCCGCGTCGGCGTAGGGCATTTCCAACACGCGCCCCACGTCGCGAATCGCAGCCTTCGCGCCGAGTGTGCCGAACGTAATAATTTGAGCGACATGGTCGGTTCCATACTTGTCCACCACGTAATTGATCACTTCCCCACGACGATCCATGCAGAAATCCATATCGATATCAGGAAGCGAGACGCGCTCGGGGTTCAAGAAACGCTCGAACAATAGGGTATAGACGAGTGGATCGAGATCGGTAATGCGCAGGGCATAGGCCACAAGGCTACCGGCGGCAGAACCCCGCCCAGGCCCTACCGGGATCCCCTTTGAACGAGCGAAGCGGATGATGTCCCACACGATGAGAAAGTAGCCTGCAAACCCCATCGAGCAGATCACCATCAATTCTTCCCTGAGGCGCTGATCATAGGCAGCAGAAGCCACCCGACTGGGCCTTTCTTTTAGTCGTTCCTTCAAACCGGCGAGGGCGAGATGTTCCAAATAGGACTCACGATCCTTGAATTCATCTGGGACCCGATATTGTGGAAGATGAGTCTTGTTCAGCGGGAGGTCGAGTTCGCAATGGTCGGCGATGCGGCAGGTGTTCGTCACGGCGCCGGGAAACTCCGCGAACGCGGGAGCGATTTCCTCCGTTGATTTGACGTACAGTTGATCCGTGTCGAACTTCATCCGGTTGGGATCGCTGACCGTCTTTCCTGTCTGCAGGCACAGCATCAGCTCATGCGGCCGCGCGTCTTCCTTGTTCAAGTAATGACAATCATTCGTGCCAGCCAGCGGAATCCCGAGCTTCTTATGAATGTCCATCAAGCCGGCATTGGCCACCCGCTGATGATCGAGTCCGTTCGCCTGCACCTCGAGGTAGAAGTGATCCTTCCCAAAGATCTCCTGAAATTCACCGGCGACCGCCATGGCTCCCTGCATATCTTGCTGGCCGATGAGATAGGGAATCTCGCCGCTCAGGCAGCCTGAAAGGGCGATGATGCCATCATGATGTGACTTCAACAGTTCCTTATCGATTCGAGGCTTATAATAGAATCCTTCAAGATATCCTTTACTGACGAGCTTAATGAGGTTCTGATAACCGGTCAGATTTCTCGCGAGGAGAATCAGATGATAGTAATCATTATGCGCGAGGCCGCTGTCTTTCTTGGCATGTCGACTGCCAAGCGCCATGTAGGCTTCGCAGCCGATGATCGGCTTGACGCCCACCTCTTTGGCTTTGCGATAAAACTCGATCGCGCCGAACATGTTGCCATGGTCCGTCATCGCCACAGCCGGCTGATTGAACGACTTGATCTGCCGAACCAGCGGCTCAATCTGATTGGCGCCGTCGAGGAGACTGAATTGGGTGTGGAGATGCAGGTGCACGAAGGATGAAGCCATGGCGAGCGATTCTATGGAGATGGGGAGGGGAAGTCAAACGTTGGAGGATGCGGTGTGGCTAAGAGGCACTTGACGGAGTCGACGAATCGTCTGAGAATGTGCCGCGCCAGGACATTTGTGTGAGTGTCGCGGGCTATGATCTACGCATGTGTTGCATCAAGAGCCAGCGGGGTGTCCGCAGTCCGCCGGACGGGATGTGAACCCATTCCAGGAGATGTTTAGGCCGATCCACATAAGGACCCGTGATAAGTGACCGAACGAGGAGGAAGCCATTGAGGAGAAAAGAGTTCTTAGTCTCTCGGCAGGAAAACACGCGGCGTGTTCTACGGACAGAAACTCGAAGATCTGCGACATATGTGGGTACAGCTAATTATTATTAGCCCGACCAGGGGGATCTGAGAGCCAGTCAGGACGAACTGGATGTTGAATGCGAATATTCCTGTCGTTCTCCTTCCGTGAGGAAGATCACGACCTGGTGAATGTCGTCGAGCGAATACTCGCCAGTCACGGTGCGCGCATCGTATCCGGCCAAACCCTTGCGGGTGAAAACATCTCAGAAGCGATTAAGCGGTGCTTACAGGAAACAGATGCTCTTGTTGCACTGTTTACGAGGCGCGACCTGCTCGCAGACGGCACCTGGACCACCCACGCCTGGGTCCGTGATGAATATGTCTATGTCAGGAGCATCAACAAACCGGCCTTGGCTCTAGTGGAAGATGGCGTTGAGGGCGGCGGAGCTACTGAAGGGACAGAATTCATTACCTTAGACCGGAAAGCGCCTCTTCCCACGCTTCTAGCACTGTCTGAAGTTCTCGGACGCTGGAGGGGAGAATTTAGCCCACGACATCAAGACGTTACGCCACCAGCACGCGAACGACTCCGTTCTAGTCAGAGACAGACTAGCAAGACGGCTAAGCGGAAAGCCGGGCTGCAAAGTGCAAAGCGCGAGCAAGCGCCAAGGATCTTTGTAAACTATCGCCGCGAGAATGCTCAGGGGCGCGGCGGTCGACTTGCGGACAACCTGAGACTTTTTCTTGGCGACCGGAATGTATTCTTCGACCAAGACGACATTCCCCCGGGGGTCGACTTTGTCGCGGAGAGTTTGCGTGCTGTTGCCGACTCCTGCCTCCTCCTTGCAGTGATCGGCAAGGACTGGGCTTTCGCTAAGGATGATTTCGGCAGTCACCGTCTAACGAACCCTGCAGACTTGGTTCGGCGAGAGCTGGAAACCGCGATTGAGCACAATCTTCCCATTATCCCAGTACTGATCGATGGTGCTGCAATGCCACGCGAAGATCAACTTCCAACAGAACTTCAGGGCGTCGCTCGGAGAAACGCCATGGAGATCCGAGATACACGGTGGACTTACGACATTCGTTATGTTGCGGAGAAACTCGCCGAGCAGCTCGGCGTGGAACCGCGTTTTAAGCGCGAGGGCTAATCGGTCAGGGCGTTTGCGAGAGCTTCGTACTTATATTTATCCCGAATCCGGCGTGAAAAATGAGAGCGTCACAGTTTCAGGGTCTCAATCTCCTGCAGGGCATAGCGCTATGCGGCTTCTCGGGGACCACTCGCAGGCAAGGTCAAGCTGGGGCGGTTTTCGACACAGCGCAACTGTGCCGGCATCAGGAGGATTTTGTGAGCCACGAAAGAGGGTTGGGAAGTCGGGAAACTGTTTGTCATTGCCTGAGGTCAAGAAAGAAGTTGAGGGTCGGATCTTGAATCGTGCATAGTGTAGAAAAATATATTCGATCGCGCCACCGAATACTTCAGCATACGTCACGTTTGTCAGCCACGATTCCCTTCAGTGAGCCGTAAATCCCCCACATTACAAAGTCAGATCTTGTTTTATGCAACGGGTGAGTTACTTTATGCCCCATAGCTCGCCCATTGCATATCGAATTCCCTGGCGCTCTCTCCCACGTCACTGTCTGGGTCAACGCCCGACAAACCATCTTCACGGACGATAAGGGCCGACAGCCATACCTTGAGGTACTCGATCGCGTCGTCGCCACCGTTAGCTTCCAGCAGCCGCTTGCTGCTAAACTGATATGTTATGGCATTTTCAGTGTACGTAGAAACGCCCGTAATCAGCCACTACGCCGCCAGACCGAGTCGAGATATTGTGACTGCGGCTCGGCAAACCATCACTCAGGAGTGGTGGAATGAGGCGAGAGGGCATATGAGATCTACATTTCCGTCCTGGTCGTGGAGGAAGCCAAAGCGGGTGATGCCGCCGCAGCGCAGAGGCGATCTGATGCTCTGGGTGGGCTGCCGATTCTGGAGATGAACGATGCCGCTGAGTCAGTGGCCGGACATTTGATTGATGGGGGACTGATTCCCGAATCCAGCGTTGAAGATGCGTTACATATCGCGTTGGCGACGGTCCATGGAATGGATTTCCTCTTGACCTGGAATTTCCGCCACATCAACAACGCGGAGGCGAAAGCGCGGATTGGATCTGCTATTGAGGCGCTAGGCTACGAGTGTCTCATCATCTGCTCACCGGAAGAACTGGGAGGTATCGAGTCATGAAACCCGATCCAATTGTGGATGAAGTGCGCAAGACACGAGAAGCGCATGCAGCAAAATTTAATTATGACCTCTTTGCGATCTGCAGTGACCTAAGAAAGAAAGAAAGAAAAAGAATCTGGTCATCCTGTTGTGTCGAGACAACCAAGATTGCGGCTAAAACCAACCGGAAGCTAACTCGGTGCTGGAAGAACGGTGTAGCACTCCTTGCCGGTAGTGCCGGAGGAACCGGTCAGAGCCCCTCTGCAGTGGGAAGCTGTGCTTCTCTTAGCGCCGCCGCAAACTTTCTTTAGTCAGAGCCGTTCCCCGTACTTTCGGTAGTGTTGCTTCTTGGCGTCGGCAATCCAATTATCCCGTTTAATGCGCTCAGGATCGGTCTCAAGCTTCTTTGCGATCTTCGCGATATCTTCCGGTTTCCAACGAGCAATTTGGATAAACGTGCGGGTGCCCATCTTATTGAGGGTCTGTGCGACGGCAGGTCCGATCCCAGAGATCTTTTTGAGATCGTCTCCCTGACCGTCTTTACTCACTTTTGACTGTCCTATCGGGGAATCAGGCTCGGCTCCATTCTGTCGGCTCTGACGAGACGCTACGGCGGCTGGGGATGCTTTACCGCGAAATGCCGCCCGCGTCTCTTTGAGGCGTTTTTGCAGGCGATCGATCTGCTCATCTTTCTCTGGAATACCCTGCACCGCTCTCCATAGATCTTGACGCTCCGCTTGAAGGTCTTGCAACTGACGGCGAAGACCCCCAATCTGTTCGTCCCGATCATGCAACAGTTGTTCATCACGCAAATGTTGTGCACGGAGCTCGCCTTGTGCAACACATTGTTTTTGGAGTTTCGCCACCTCCACGTCATGTTGATGACCGGTGCGTGCGGATGTTCTTTCCCATTCTTTGAGCTCTGATTCCTTCTCGCGAAGGAGATGAGTCACCGGCACAAGCTCCTCAATTCGCCGGTCCCGCTCAGCAATGGATTGTTCGAGGTGCTGGATTGTGCCCCGATGGGCGGCTTCCCGATCGCTCAGTTCGACCTCCAGCTGATGAATGCGGTCTTGCGCCGATTCCAGCTTCTTGACTTGGGCTCGGAGTCGGTCCCGATCGACGAGGCCTTCGTTGAGTTGGGCGATATGCTCTCGCAGCACCCGGATTTCCTCCTCCATAACCTCGCGGGCTTGGTCGGTGGTCCGACAGGCTTGTTGGGCCGCACGCAGTTCTTCAGTCTGGGCGGTCGCGATCGCATCGAACTCGCTGATCTGTTGGTCGCGTTCAGCGATGGACCGTTCGAGCTGCTGGATCCCGCCCCGATGGGCGGCCTCCCGATCACTCAGTTCCACCTCCAGTTGATGGATGC
This sequence comes from Nitrospira sp., assembly GCA_029194665.1. Taxonomy (NCBI): domain Bacteria; kingdom Pseudomonadati; phylum Nitrospirota; class Nitrospiria; order Nitrospirales; family Nitrospiraceae; genus Nitrospira; species Nitrospira sp. The sequence continues at coordinate 659,060 of JARFXO010000003.1, forward strand.
GGTCTTGCGCCGATCTCAGCTTCGCAACCTGAGTTCGGAGTCGGTCCCGATCGACGAGGCCTTCGTTGAGTTGGGCGATATGCTCCCGCAGGACCAGGACTTCCTGCTCCATGACCTCGCGGGCTTGGTCGGCCGTACGACTGGCCTGTTGGGCCGCGCGGAGTTCCTCATCGTGGGCAGCCGCGATCGTATTGACCTCACTCACCTGTTGGCGTGCAGCGACTCCCTCAGCCTCCAAGTCCGTCAGTCGTCTTGATCGTACAGCCAATTCTGCTTCGAGCGCCTTCACCCGTTCGCCGCGCGCGGTGAGCTCACGTTGGGCTGAGGAGTACAACATCTCGGATGACATGAGTTTCTGTTCGAACACTTGCATCGCCGAGGTCTTTACCTTCAAATCGTGCGACATCGTCTCCAGCGCCTGTTCCTTGGTTCTCAATTGTTTGGCGAGATCCCCGTATGGTTGCTCAATCGAACGTTTTGGGAGGCCACGCAACAACCAGCCGACCGCGAGACCGATTCCAGCGGCGACGAGGAGACATCCGACCATCTGACTCATGAGTGTGATCATAGGTCATTCCGTCCTTACATCAGTATTTCTATCCGTTCATTCTGTTGGAGGCCCAGTTGCTGGCTCCCATGGGTGAGAGGGCGTGTCGAACCATAGCCGATGGTAGTAAACGGATTCGTGAGCCCATGACTGGTCAAGTATTGCTTTACCGCTTCGGCACGTCGCCGGCTCAACTGCATATTGTACTCCGCCTCACCAACGGTATCGGTATGGCCCCCGATTTCAATCGGCGTGTCCGGAGTTCTTCGCAAGAGAACGATGATTTGGTCCAGCACGAGCTGTCCTTTGGTCGTGATCGTGGCACTCTTCGGCTCAAATTCGATCGAGGATTTCGCCAGGACCTGATTCAGCAACAGCTGTAATGCCGACAGGGGAACAGTGGTGGAGGTCGATGCTGTCGTCGGCACGACCACCACACGGTCTTCAATTCGTAAGCCCGCCCGTATCGCCGGAGCCATGGCCTGTAGTACCTCAGCCTTTTCGCGATGTCCGGGAACCTGACCGGTCACGACCAGCGAGCGCCCATCGATGATGATGGAACCCCGCTTGACCATCAAACCCAAGATCGGCAAGAGTTGCGGAACCTGGTCCACCCACACAGCCGCTTTGACCTGCTTATCGACGATGAACTGGTCGATCACACGCATTCGCGTTTTCGCAGAGAGTGTATGAGCCTGATCAAGAATGGTCAGCTTGCTGCGTTCATTGGGCAACGAACCTCGAAGCACCAAACTGCCTTGTTCGAGGCTGGCGTGAAAGGTGGCAGGAATCAAGGCCGTGGGCTGTGATGGCGAGGAGAGATGTCTTGGGATGCACACCAGGGCGAGGACTATCAGCGCCACCACACCGCCGATGAGGATCCCCGTACGGCTCATGAGATCAGCCCGTTGTAGACAAGATGACTATCGGGGTGCGACGCGGCACGGTACCATAATTGATGATCTGCGGGCTAGGGTGAGATTCGACCAGTCAAGCAGACTCAGCAGAAGGGCGCACAGGTTCTCTTTGCTGCCCGGTCAGGGCTGATCCATTGAGAGGTTAGACGATGAAGCCATCCACGTGAAATGTGTTGCCATGGTCGTCATTGGCCCAGCCGGTTGGTTGAGGGATTTGGCCTGGCAGGCCAGACAGAGGATCATCTCACAGATGACCGGGAAAAAACCGTGCAATGAAGTGCTTCTAGACCCGTTCCCCGTATTTTCGGTAGTGTTGCTTCTTGGCGTCCGCGATCCAATTCTCCCGTTTAATGCGCTCTGGATCGGCATCGAGCTTCCTTGCGATTTTTTCGATATCTTCCGGTTTCCAACGAGCGATTTGGACAAATGTGCGGGTGCCCATTTTATGGAGGCTGTCAGCGAGGACCGGTCCGATCCCGCAGATCTTTTTAAGATCGTCTTCCTGAACATTTTTACTGACTTTGGGCTGTTTGCCTTGAGCATTCGACCCAGCTCCATTCTGGCTTGACTGGCGAGGCGCTGCGGTTGTTGGAGCTGCGTTCGCACGATGTGCCGTTCGCAGTTCCCTGAGTCGTTTTTGCAGACGATCGATCTGCTCATCTTTCCCTGGGATGCTCTGTACCTCTTGTACTAGATTGTGATGCTCCGCTTGAAGGTCCTGTAACTGACGGTGGAGACTTGCAATTTGCTCGTCTCGTTCATGGAGCTGTTGCTCATTGAGGAGAAGTTGCTCGCGGAGTTGGTCCTGTGCCGCGCATTGCTCTTGGAGCTTTGTCATTTCTGTCTTGTGTTCTTGAACAGTGCGCGCGTATTTTTTATCCCATTCTTTGAGCTCTACTCCCTTCTCGCGAAGCAGGTGGGTGACAGGCATCAGCTCTTCGATCCGTCGGTCTCGCTCCGCAATCACCCCTTCGAACTGCTGAAGCACTCCCCGATGGGTGGCTTCCCGATCGCTCAGCTCCACCTCCAACTGATGGACGCGGCCTTGCATCGACTCCAACTTCTTGACCTGGGCACGGAGTCGGTCCCGGTCGGCGAGCCCCTCGTTGAGTTGAGCGATATGCTCCCGCAGGACCCGGATTTCCTCCTTCAAGACCTCGTGACTTTGCTCGGCAGTCCGATAAGCCTGTTGAGCCCCGTGCAGTTCGTCTCTCTGGGCGGCCGCAGTCGCCTCGACCTCACTAATCCGCCGGTCTCGCTCCGCAATCACCCCTTCGAACTGCTGAAGCACTCCCCGATGGGCGACTTCCCGATCGCTCAGCTCCACCTCCAACTGATGGACGCGGTCTTGCATCGACGCCAACTTCTTGACCTGGGCACGGAGTCGGTCGCGGTCGGCGAGCCCCTCGTTGAGTTGGGCGATATGCTCTCGTAGGATGCGGATTTCCTCCTTCAAGACCTCGTGGGTCTGTTCGGCAGCCCGACAGGCCTGCTGCGCTCCCTGCAGTTCGTCTCTCTGGGCGGCCGCAGTCGCCTCGACCTCACTAATCCGCCGGTCTCGCTCCGCAATGGCCCCTTCGAACTGCTGGAGCGTGTTCCGATGGGCGGCTTCCCGATCACTCAGCTCCACCTCCAACTGATGGACGCGGCCTTGCATCGACTCCAACTTCTTGACCTGGGCACGGAGTCGGTCGCGGTCGGCGAGCCCCTCGTTGAGTTGGGCGATATGCTCTCGTAGAACGCGGATTTCCTCCTTCAAGACCTCGTGGGTCTGTTCGGCAGCCCGACAGGCCTGCTGCGCTCCCTGCAGTTCGTCTCTCTGGGCGGCCGCAGTCGCCTCGACCTCACTAATCCGCCGGTCTCGCTCCACGACGACTCCTTCGAACTGCTGGAGTGTCCTGCGATGGGCGACTTCCCGGTCACTCAGTTCGACCTCCAACTGATGAACACGGTCTTGCATGGACTCCAGCCTCTCGACCTGGGTACGGAGTCGGTCGCGGTCGGCGAGCCCCTCGTTGAGTTGAGCGATATGCTCTCGTAGAACGCGGATTTCCTCCTTCAAGACCTCGTGGGTCTGTTCGGCAATCCGACAGGCCTGCTGCGCTCCCTGCAGTTCGTCTCTCTGGGCGGCCGCAGTCGCCTCGACCTCACTAATCCGCCGGTCTCGCTCCACGACGACTCCTTCGAACTGCTGGAGTGTCCTGCGATGGGCGACTTCCCGGTCACTCAGTTCGACCTCCAACTGATGAACACGGTCTTGCATGGACTCCAGCCTCTCGACCTGGGTACGGAGTCGGTCGCGGTCGGCGAGCCCCTCGTTGAGTTGAGCGATATGCTCTCGTAGAACGCGGATTTCCTCCTTCAAGACCTCGTGGGTCTGTTCGGCAGCCTGACAAGCCTGTTGAGCCCCGCGAAGTTCGTTGACCAGGGCGGCAATGGTCGAATTGAGCTCACTCACGCGTTGGCGTGCCGCAACTCCTTCAGCTTCCACGTCCGTCAGCCGTTTCGACCGTACAGACGCTTCTGTTTCGAGCGTTTTCAGTTGCTCGCCACGGGCGGTCAGCTCCCGTTGGGCTGAGGAGAACTGTGTTTCGGACGACATGATCTTTTGTTCGAGAACCTGCAAGGCTGCGGTCTTCACCTTCAAATCGTGTGACGTCGTCTCCAATACCCGTTCCTTAGCCCGCAACAGATTGGCAAGCTCCTGGTATTGTTGCTCGAGAGAATCCTTGGGGGGAGGCTGCAACCATCTGCCTAGTGTGCTCATAGTGTATTCAGTCCTTGCATCAACAATTTTACGTGATGGTTCCTTTGAAGGCTTGCGTGGGGTCTCCCATATGATGGGGACCTGTCGAATTATGACTCGTGGTGATCAACGGATTCGTGAACCTGTGACTGGTCATGTACAGCTTGATAGGTTCGGCGGGAGGTGGGATGCACACGACGGCGAGAAGTATCAGGGCAACGACACCGCCGGTGAGAATCCCCGCACGCCTCATGAGCTCGTTCCACTGTGGATGATGTGACGACTAGGGTGCGAGGCGTCACGGTACCACATTTGATAATAAATGTACTAGGCTAAGATTTGCCACTCAAGCAGGCGGCTGCACAGACTCTGGTGAGGGAAAGGACCTCTATCATTCATCCGAGAGGATTACGAATGGTCACTGTATGGGGTTCAATGCGGAGGATCCTGGTAGGGCACCGGTACAGCGCGTATCTCTTTACACATCTCGGTCGATCGGAAGGACAGAACAACCGGGGAATTCATCAGCTTCATCATGGACGTAGGAACGATATGCTCTTCTGATGGTACCGCCTGCCATCCTACACGAAGATGAGCTGGAACGACTTCCTCTGCTCTGGTGGGCGATCATGCTCCGTGGGTTGCTCGGCATTCTCCTCGGCATCATTGCGTGCTTCATGCCGGTTGCCGCCTTGCTCGCGCTCGTCTATCTGTTCGGGCCTATGCCTTCTTTGACGGAGTCTTCAACCGCTTGTCTCAATTTTCTCACTGGAATTGTGAACCCATTCGGCGTAAGCCAAGACATGGTGAGGAAGCAGAGTGCGGGAATCCTGCTCTATCGATTACGCACCCGCACGATCCAAGCACTGCTGGTCCATCCCGGCGGCCCGTTCGGGGCGAGGAAGGATGATGGAGTCTGGTCAATTCCGAAGGGCGAGTATGAGAATGAGGCGAACGGTTTCGTGGTTTCACCGGACGGCAAGATCCGATTGCCTAGCGAAGGTGCCTTCTGTCACACAAAGATGGAACGACTGAGGTGACCGGGCGGATAACGGTCGGGTAATAAGTCATACACCAGCATAAACGGGTGGCGGAGCGTTGCTTGATGAGCAAAGACAGGCGGTATGACAACCAGGTATCGAATAGAGCGCCGGCCTCGCTATTAAACCGGCGTCAGTTCCTTGCCGGCGGCGCTTCGTTGTTGATGATCAGCGCGTCGGCGGCGCTGACTGGTGTGCAAGCCGAGGAACGAAGCGAAGCGATCGATCCCACGCGCGTGCCGGGAGCCTCACCCAGGCCCTATGGTGAGCGTTCGCCTTTTGAAGAACAGACGCGCTTAGTCGCCAGGTCCTCTTCCACCACTCCGCTCCAGGACCTGCAGGGAAACATGACACCCTCCGCTCTCCATTTCGAACGGCACCATAATGGTGTGCCAGCCATCGATCCGGCCCGCCATCGCCTGCTGGTGCATGGCCTGGTGGGCAGTCCGATGATCTTCACGGTCGAGGAGCTGAAGCGATTTCCGTCGGTCTCCCGCTTTGCCTTCGTTGAATGTTCGGGCAACAGCCGAGATGGGTGGGATGAGGCGGAGAATTTGACTGTCCAGCAACTGCATGGCTTAACGAGCACCAGTGAGTGGACCGGCATCAAACTCTCGACCTTGTTGGAAGCGGCAGAGATGCAGCGAGAGGCGACATGGATGTTGGCTGAAGGGGGAGATGCGGCCGCACTCGCCCGCAGTGTGCCGTTGACCGATGAGGTCCTGAACGAGGCGATGGTGTGTTATGGGCAAAATGGCGAAGCGCTCCGGCCTGAGCAGGGCTACCCGCTCCGCCTGTTGTTGCCCGGCTTCGAGGGTAACATCAATGTGAAGTGGCTGAGGCGGTTGAAGCTGGGATCGGCGCCGTTCATGACCAGATGGGAGACCGCGACCTACACCGATCTTATGCCGGACGGGAAAGCCTATCAATTCAGTCTCGTTATGGAGGCCAAGTCCGTGATCACGAGACCGTCCGGACAACAGCAACTACGCCCGGGTTTCCACGAAATTCAGGGGCTCGCCTGGAGCGGACGAGGATGCATCACGACCGTGGAAGTCACGGTTGACGCTGGTAGGACCTGGCAGGCAGCACGCCTGCAAGAACCTGTGTTACCCAAGTGTCATACCCGCTTCCGTCTCCCTTGGAGATGGGATGGTCAAGAGGCCATCATCCAGAGTCGTTGCACCGATGATACGGGATACCTGCAGCCGTCGCGTGATGCCCTCATCAAGGTGCGAGGCACCCATTCGAGCTACCATTACAACGGCATTCAGAGTTGGAAGATCGGACGAGATGGTGTTGTGACGAACGTCTATGAATAGCTCTTCGCCAGTCTTTCCGCTCCCTTCATGGGTTTCGCGTTCTCGATCGCCTCGGCGGTCTGGGCTGCTGATCAGCAAGAACCGGGTTATAGACATGGGCGCCCTGCGACGATCCCAGACATCCAAGCTTGGAATATCGATGTCTCGCCGGACGACAAGGATTGCCGCCGGAACGGGGCACGGGCAAAGAGGGAGCACAGGGCCATGCCACGAAATGCACCGGCTGCCAAGGAGATAGAGGAAAAGAAGGACCGAATGATGTACTAGTGGCCGGACACAACAGTCTGGAAACATCCGAGCCGCTCAAGACGATCGGGAGCTATTTGTCCGGGGAGAGGCCTGTGACGCTCATGGCCTTTTCACACCACAGAATCTTGAAATAGCATGTCCGCTTTCATGTTAAGCATGAGGAACCACATGTCACGACTCAAGGACAAAGTTGCAATTGTTACGGGAAGCAGCAGCGGCATCGGCAAGGCCATTGCGCTTCGGTTCGGCCAGGAAGGGGCGAAGGTCGTCGTAACTGCGAGACGGTTGCCTTTGTGTGAGCAGACCGTTTCACAAATCAAGAAGCAGGGTGGGGAAGCCTGGCCGATCCAGACCGATGTCGCCGACGAGCGACAGGTCGAACGATTGATTGCTGACACAGTGGTCCGCTATGGCCGGATCGATATTCTTGTGAACAATGCTGGGATCGGCGGTGGGGGGCGTTTGGCTGACACAAGCACCGAGGCCTTCGATCGGGTGATGAACGTCAATTTGCGAGGCACCTTCTTCTGCTGCCGGGCCGGCTTCCGGCAGATGAAGCAGCAGGGCGGCGGCGTGATTATCAACATGTCGAGCGTGGCCGGGCTGCAAGCCTGGGCTGGCACCGGAACCTACAGCGCCTCAAAACACGGCATTATGGCATTGACCAAATCATTGGCCGATGAAGGCCGACCCTATCACATCAAAGTCAGCGCCATCTGTCCAGGCGGCGTTGCAGACGAGCTGGTAGACGCATCTCCAGCGGACATCGAGCGCAGCGAAAAGATCGGCCCGTTCGATGTGGCTGAAGCTGCGGTGTTCCTCTCGACGCTGGGAAAGTATGCTGTGGTACATCAGATTGTTATTGATCGGTTAGGCGCTGAGTGGTGAAGGGGCTCAAACGAGAACGAGACTTCTCTGTCCTGATGGCAATGACGGGCTACAGGAGGTCGCCATCACTGGGAGAACAGCTCGGTTGAGATAGGTATGGGCTCACCCTTCAAGCAGCGAGCCCGTCGGTGTGGTGATAACACGAATTTCGCTCGAGCAGAACCTTACGTGCGCACTTTCTGATGATCGTCCCTCCGTCTGCGAAGGTTCGTTCCGATGCGGGCCCGCTCTGTTTCATACCCGAGGGCCGTATAGTACAGCGTACGATCAAAAAACTGACTGAGCACCTGCATGAGTTCCAACTCACCGTGCAACTCGACAGCGCTGTCGGACAACCCTTCGCGCCTGACAAAGGCCACCATGTGCTCCCTGGTCGCGGTGATCGCCCAGAGGAAATGGCTGTAGGCAACACCTTGCGAGGCCCGACGGGCGCCCAGCTCTGTGTAGCGGCGCTCGATTTCGGCCTCCGTCATATCCATCAACCAATTATTCAAGTTCTGGTAGATCTCACGGGTGCGCGCTTGGAGTTCGTTTGGTGGAACCTTGCGCAGATCGCTACAGCGGTGAGAGCTCCACACTTTCTCGCTGAGCTCGCGAGCAAGCTGTTCGGAGTTTTTCTCGATCAGTTTCACCAGCCGGCCAGCCAGCATAACGTACCTCCATGGTGCGTGGTTATGTAATGGAATGCGTGGGGATTCCTCATCGCCGAGGAAACATTACTTGAATGATAGCACCAACGTCAATGACACGTTTGCCGGGGTTGAGACTCGTAAATGCCCTATTCCCGCCTCGATGTACGAGGACCTGCGATGTGAGGGAAACACCAGCTTCGACCGGCTCCGGCGACCCCATCCTGACATAAGGAGTTCCATTCAGATAGGGCAGCCGGCCACAGGTCGCCTTGAACTTACCCCACCCATTTGCTATCCTTCGCTCACCATTCGTAGCCGACGGATCTCTTCCACATCACACACGATTCTGAAGGAGTACTCACATGGCCGGCATCAAGCGGGCGTTGATCAGTGTTTCAGATAAGACCGGAGTCATCGAGATGGCCAAGGGGCTGGAAGCGCTTGGCGCGGAAATTTTGTCCACGGGAGGAACGGCCAAAGCGTTGCGCGACGCGGGAGTGAACGTCACGGATGTCGCGGCCTATACGGGATCACCGGAAATTCTCGATGGTCGGGTGAAAACGTTACACCCCAAGATTCATGGCGGTTTGCTGGGACGCCGGTCGCTTCCGGCGCATGTCGAGCAGATGAATCGACATGGGATCGGCCCGATCGATGTGGTGGTAGTCAACCTCTACCCCTTCGAAGCCACCATCGCCAAACCAGATTGCCGTTTCGAGGACGCCATCGAAAATATCGATATCGGCGGCCCGTCCATGTTGCGGTCGGCAGCCAAGAATCATGACGATGTGTTGGTCGTCGTCGATCCAGCCGATTATTCTCGGGTGTTGGAGGCGGTGAACAGCAAGACGGTGACACCGGCGTTGCGCCGTGAGTTGGCGATGAAAGTCTTCCAACATACGTCACGCTATGATGGATTGATCGCGGGTTATTTGGAGCAACATGCGAAAGGCGGGGAGGTCAAGTTCCCGAAAGTGTTGTCGCTTCAGTTTGAGTTGGCTGAGTCCCTCCGCTACGGGGAGAATCCTCACCAGCAAGGCGCGTTCTACCGAGAATTGGACAGCAAGGAGCCTTCTGTTTCTCGTGGGAAGATCTTGCACGGCAAGGCGATGTCCTACAATAACTTCCTCGATGCGAATTCCGCACTCGAGTTGGTGAAGGAGTATGAAGAGACGGCGGTCGCGATCATCAAGCACAATAATCCCTGTGGGGTGGCGCTCGGTGGGACACCGGTGGAGGCCTACGTCAAGGCCAGGGAGACAGATCCCGTGTCTGCCTTCGGCGGTGTGATTGCCTTCAACCGACCCGTGGATTTGGCAACTGCCAAAGAAATCACCTCCACGTTTGTTGAGGTCGTGATTGCTCCAGGGTTTGCTGAAGAGGCATTGGCCGAATTGAGGCGAAAGAAGGATCTGCGTTTGTTGGATGTGGGCCCGTTGACGAAGGTGAAGCAGGAAGGGTTCGATCTGAAAAAACTTGTCGGCGGGCTCATCGTACAGGATCGGGACCTCGGTGTCTTGTCGGATCTTCGGACGCTCGCCGTGCCGACCATCCGGAAACCGACGGATGACGAATATGCCGCTTGTGCGTTTGCCTGGAAAGTTTGTAAACACGTCAAGTCCAATGCCATCATCTATGCCAAGCCTGGCCAGACCGTCGGCATCGGGGCCGGACAGATGAGTCGCGTGGATTCCGTGAAGCTGGCGGCCATGAAAGCGCAAATACCGGTCAAGGACTGTGTCATGGCTTCGGATGCGTTCTTTCCGTTCCGCGATGGCCTGGATGCCGCAGCCGAAGTCGGCGTGACGGCCGTCATTCAACCGGGCGGATCGATCCGAGACGCAGAAGTGGTCAAAGCTGCGGATGAACATGGGATGGCGATGATTCTCACCGGCATGCGCCATTTCCGCCATTGATCGGCAGCTGACAATGGCCTCCCGCTGCATTCTCGGTCGCCCGTCCACCTCAACGTGCCAGAAAACGTACGCCTCGGTGCCCGAGCTTCCTGCGGGCTTGCGACAGGCCATTTTGAGCAACCTCCTTATCTTTCCTACCTAAAGAAAATCTATGAAAATACTCGTGGTCGGCGGCGGAGGACGTGAGCATGCGATGGTATGGAAACTCGCGCAGAGTCCCCGCAGGCCGGTCCTTTTCTGTGCCCCCGGCAATGCGGGAATTGCGTCATTGGCGGAATGCATCCCAATTAAGTCGGACGACGTTGCAGGTCTGAAAGACTTCGCCCTTCGAAAACAGATTGATCTGACGGTAATTGGGCCTGAAGCACCGCTTGCGTTGGGGATCGTTGACGAATTTCGCAAAGCTCGGCTTAGAGTGTTTGGGCCGACCAGGAACGCCGCTCGTTTGGAAGCCAGCAAGATCTTCTCGAAGGAGATCATGGCACAAGCGAAGATCCGGACGGCCCACGCCAAGAGTTTCGAAAAGCTCGCGAACGCACTTGCCTATGTCGAAGGGCAGGAATTACCGATCGTCATCAAAGCGGATGGGCTGGCTCAAGGGAAAGGCGTAATCATTGCGACCACACACCAACAGGCACAGCAGGCGATCGTGGATTCGATGCAGAAGGCCCTGTTCGGTCAAGCCGGTAAACAGGTGTTGGTCGAGCAGTATCTCGACGGAGAGGAACTGACGATCATGGCGTTTACCGATGGCAACACGGTCATACCGATGCCGCCCGCGCAGGATCATAAGCGGGTGAGTGATGGTGACACGGGCCTGAACACCGGAGGGATGGGAGCCTATTGCCCGGCGCCGTTGGGAACTCCCGAGCTCCAAGATCGAGTCCGTCGCGAGGTCTTACAGCCGGTGGTGGATGCCATGGCGCGTCTTGGCTCTCCGTTTCAGGGAGTTCTCTACGCCGGATTGATGGTGGTGAGAGGAACACCCTACGTGCTCGAATTTAACGCTCGCATGGGCGATCCTGAAGCACAAGTTGTGCTACCCTTGCTCAAGACCGATTTTCTCGACATCATCGAATCGGTGGTCGAACATCGGCTGGACCAACTTTCCGTTGAGTGGCATCCCACCGCGACGGTCTGCGTGGTGATGGCATCGGGCGGCTATCCAGGCTCCTATCAGCAAGGAATGCCACTCTCCGGACTCCCTCCGACACCCATTTCATCGGACTCTTCGGTGGTCTTTCACGCAGGAACGGCACAGCAGGGGGATGGGGTTGTGACAGCCGGAGGCCGCGTCCTCGGCGTTCTCGGTCGAGGAGGCACCTTATCTGAGGCACAACGCGAAGCCTACCGAGTCGTCAAGATGATCTCCTTTGAAGGTTGTCACTTCCGGACGGACATCGCACACCGGGCTCTCACGATATAAGCACGGACAGTCCACCATTCTCGAACGACCGATTCAGCGATGACGTCGATCGCGTCCCATCGGCTGCCAACATAGAGCTACTTATCCCAGCACACCTAGATCCAAACAGCCTGGGCCGTTCTTTTTCTTAGCCAATTCATATGATCTGTTAGAATACCCTCCCACGACGATACCAACACGTTGTGTGGAGTGATCATTTCTGATGAAATGGGAGGGGCCATGAAATGCCAGCTGATGCGGTTGATCCAAACAGTTGTCGGTTTCAGCTTCGCCCTAGGCCTTGTGGGATGCGATTATTGGCCTCCAGCCTTGCAAGCCGAGATCGAACAATTGCGTTCTGAGATCCAAACCCTGACGATGGAGACGACTCAGCTTCAGGCTCAGGTCGCCGACTTGTCCAAGATCAAACAGGAACTGCAGGGGCAGGTCGATGAACTGAGTCGCATCAACCGGGAGAAAACCGGAATGATCACCAGTCTTCAAAATCAGTTGGATGCGACTCGCGCGAGGGCGTTGAAAGCGATGGCTCCGAAGACATCGCCCCATAAAAAACCAGCAAAACCCGCTGCGAAGGCCGCAGCCAGACCGGCTTCCAAAACGGCGCCCAAGGCACCGGCCAACAAAAGTCCGGCTCCAAAGGCAGTCGGCATCCGATAACAGCCCTCGATCCTCCTTCCTATTGTGAAGAGGAAGACGTCGTCGTATTGGATGTGGATGATGACGAGCCGGCCGATGCCGCCGGCGTCGCAGCTGGAGCTGAAGATGTTGTGGGTGCGGGCGCTGAAGGGGCCGACTCCTTCTTCTCTTCCGTCTTCGTCGTACCGGTTTCATTACCTGAGATCGACGGCGGTTTGAGTTTATCGGAGTAGTCGGTGACGTACCAGCCACTTCCTTTAAACATGATTCCAGGCGATGAAATCAGCCGCCTGACCGTCTTTCCACACCGCTCACATATTGAGAGCGGATCGTCCTTGATGCTCTGCTTCACTTCAAAACGATACGAACAGCCGTCACACTGATATTCGTAAATCGGCACTGCTTCCCTCCCTCTTGGCTTTGCATAGCGCGAGATAACCCAGTCCTCACTTACCCTAACTTCGCGAACGCTTGCTCCAGTCGCTCAAGTCCTCGGGTAATGTTCGTCATGCTGGTAGCATAGGACAGCCGGAGATGCTCCGGACTTCCAAAGGGTTCACCCGGAACGACCGCAATCCGGGAATCATTCAAGAGATAATGAGCCACATCATTGGGAGTCTTGAGTACACCCGAGGGACCGCGCTTCCCCAATATACCCTTGATATTCGGGAAAGCATAAAAAGCCCCGCTCGGCATTCGACAGGACACTCCCGGAATCTTGTTCAATCCTTTCACAATGGTGATTCGGCGACGGGAAAATTCTTCCACCATGTTGCGAGTGAAGGATTCCCCAAGACGCAAGGCAGCGACCGCGGCCTTCTGTGAGATCGAGCAGGGATTCGAGGTGCTCTGACTCTGGATATTGGCCATCGCCGTGATCAGATCTTTGGGACCAGCCGCGTATCCGATTCGCCACCCTGTCATGGCATACGATTTCGATACCCCGTTGATAATGACCGTTCGCGCAGCAATCTCCGATCCCAATGATGCAATACTGAGATGCGTGGCTCCATCGTAGAGCACCTTTTCATAAATCTCATCCGAAATGACAAGAAGGTCATGCCGGACCGCGGCTGACGCGATCTGCTCCAGCGCCGCCCGATCATAGGTTGCGCCGGTAGGGTTGCACGGGCTATTCACGATGATGGCTTTCGTTCTCGGTGTAATGAGTCGTTCCAACTCTGATGCATGGACTGCGTAACCGTCCTCCTCCTTAGTCGGCAACAGGACCGGTGTGGCATCGTTGAGAAGTGCCTGATCCGAATAGGAAACCCAGTAGGGGATCGGGATGATGATCTCGTCACCTGCTTCGAGCAAGGCTTCTGCTAAATTGTAGAGCGAATGCTTCGCCCCGCAGGAGACGAGGATTTGAGATTTTTCATACCGAAGAGCCAGTTCAGCCTGGAGCTTGTCGATAATCGCTCCTCGCAGTTCATCGATCCCGGACGACGGGGTGTACTTGGTAAACCCCTCGCGCATGGCCGCTTCTGCTGCGGCCTTCACCGGTTCCGGCGTGTCAAAATCCGGTTCTCCGGCAGAAAAGTCGATGACGTCCAGCCCTTGCGCGGCCATGGCCTTGGCGGTTGCAGCCATCGCCAACGTCGGAGAGGGTGCAATACGACCCACACGTGCTGCCAATCTCATGGTTTGAGACTCCTGATACGAGCTTGTAGGCGCCGAGCTACTTCCGGATGAAGAAAGTGCATTAAACTTCCATCGTGTTGTGCCACGTCTTTGATGATGGTCGAGGACAAGTACGAGTACTCTTCGCTGGGCATTAAGAACACGGTCTCCACCGTCTTGGCAAGCTTTCGGTTGACGAGCGCCATCTGAAACTCATGTTCAAAGTCGGAAATGGCACGCAGGCCACGGATGATCGCATGGGCACCTGAACGCTCGACATAGTCGACGAGCAATCCGTCGAACGGTGTCACCTCGACATGTCCTACATCCTTCACGACCAGCTTTACCATATCAAGGCGTTCCGCCAAATTGAAGAGTGGATGTTTGGAAGGATTCGGAGCGACAGCGACCACCACCTTGTCGAACACTCGGAGGCTGCGTGTGATGATGTCCGTGTGACCATGTGTAATGGGATCAAATGTCCCTGGATAAATACCGATTTTCATGCCTGCACAGCGTGGAGGTACGAGTAGAGAGACAAGGCGGTATCACCGTAGCGATAGAGTCGCAAAAACGTGGTGCATCCTAGCGGCGTGGGTAAGGCGATCTTCGCAGTGTGTTCGATGACCAGCCATGAGTCCAGGGCAAACAGCTCATCGGTCCTGGACTCAGCAAATAATGATGGGAGCGCCGACGCCTCGTCATAGGGTGGGTCGGCAAAGACAAGATCATAGGGACCGTTCCACTCTTCGGGGCGATTCAGGAATTGTTGGACAGTGCAACCCAGCACGGCTATTTTATCACCACCAATATGGCAGAGCTCCAGATTTTTCCGCAGCAGGTTCAGTGCATCCCGGTTCGACTCGACGGAGGTCACGTGCTTGGCACCACGGCTAACGGCTTCAATTCCCACGGCTCCGGTCCCCGCATACAGGTCCAAGAGCCGGCTGTTCGTAAGCCGATTACCGAGAATTGAAAACAGGGCCTCCCGAACCCGGTCGGAGGTTGGACGAAGAGCCAATTTTCGAGGCCCGTAGAGTCGATGACCTCGGAGGGTCCCGGCGATTACACGCATGGAAGACAACATCGTCGTGAGCGTCAGACTCTAACATAGCGTTTTTGCAGGGGTCAAGAAATGCGGAAGGGATGGCTGTCGGAGTGAGCCACGACTGATTCCAGGAGGATCAGCGGTACTCTTTTGACCGTCTGCTTACGGAAGACTATAATGCGATCGTTCTCTCCTGGTAGATCAAAGAGAACATGATTGACCTGCGAGTCCCTGCCGGCCCTCAGCGAGGGCCAGGGTTCATGGTACGAAGTGTAAATTCACCGAGCCGCGACACTCTGAGATTCGCGGGCGGCGAGACTCTTTCTACGGTTGTTAGAGATCGTGCGATCAATAATGGCACCGCAATTGATACATTTCCATGCATAGAACACAAGAAAGAAATCAGAGAACCGTTCCAACATCATCATCCCCTTGCACTTTGGACATTCCATTGATCCCTCCCAAGGTGACTACGTTCACAGCTGTTGGCAAAGTTAAGCAAGAGCTGCACCAATTTGTCGTGTTTCAATATTTCAACGAGTTATGAATTACGTATTTGCCGCAGGCAGGTAATTTTCACTGATTTGTCGGTACAAAAGAGTCCGGACCGTCAATTTTTTGTCACCTGAGGGTTTTTGTGGCAGACACGGGACCGAGAAAAAGCATTGCCTACTGGCCAAAAACCGAACGTCCACGTGAGCGTCTTCTTGCCAAGGGACCTGAGGCCTTATCGGACGCCCATCTTCTCGCCATCCTCCTGAGAACCGGCCGTCGCGATTCATCCGCCGTGCAAGTAGCCATCGAACTCCTTGAGCGGGTAGGTGGGCTGGGAGGATTGGCGGCCTGCGGCACTAAAGAACTCTGCGCCATCCCCGGTGTTGGTCCCGCCAAGGCCGCCCAACTCAAGGCTGCGTTGGCATTAGGGCGACGGTCGTTGGCCGTTCCAATGTCTACCGGCACTCGTATTGCCTCAAGTGCGGATCTGTTCAAACATTTTCACCCTGCACTCCGCGATGTAAAACACGAGCTTTTCAAAGTCGTGCTACTGGACGCAAAAAATATGGTGATCAGAGAGACCACGATCTCAGAGGGAAGCCTCACACTCAGTATCGTGCATCCACGTGAAGTCTTTGCGCTCGCGGTGCGTGAATCGGCCGCCGCCGTCATTTTTCTTCACAATCATCCCAGCGGAGATCCGACTCCAAGCCCCGAGGATCGACGATTGACCGATCGACTCGCAACGGCGGGCAAACTGTTGGGGATCCGCGTATTGGACCATCTGATTATTGGAGATGGTCGGTACGTGAGCTTCGCTGACGAAGGATGGATGACAGGACAAAGCAACGAGTACGAGCGCCCCTGAAATCATGTTGGCTGAAACAACGGCCCGAGGAATATGAGGAAGCGAATGGCCTAAACCCCGACTTAGCAAGGAGGGTAGACTATGGAAACAGCCCGTCTGGAGCCCATCAGAAACGTGGCGATCGTATCCAGTGCCGGCGCGGGAAAGACCTCGCTCAGTGAGGCCCTACTCTATACCGGTGGAGCGATTCCCATGCTTGGTTCTGTGACACAGGGTACTACCGTTTCTGATTTCGAACCGGAGGAGCTTCGTCATCGTAATTCGACCAGTACCAGTCTCCTGCAGTTTTCGTGGAATCACGCCAGCATCAATTTACTTGACCCTCCGGGTGCCCTCGATCTTCTTGGAGAATCGCTTGCCGCCCTGCAGGCCGTTGATGCGGTCATTCTTCTTCTGAGCGGAAACATGGGGGTGAGGACGGAGCTGACACGGCTGTGGGCAAGAATCAAAGCCTTGGATCTTCCCTGTCTCGTGTTCGTGAACGGACTTGATAAGGAAGGCGCCTCATTCGAGAACGTTCTGGAGATCTGCCGCCAGCAGCTCGGTCGTCCTCCCATCCCGATGACGGTGCCGGTCAGCCCCGGCGTGAATTTATACGGCGTCATTGATGTGCGGCATGAGAAGCTTGTACGGTCTGGACCGAGTTCCGCGCACGTCGAGCAGCTCCCGATTTCAAGTGACCTGGAAGGAATTCTTAGCGGAACGCGCAAGCAGCTCGTGGAGGCAGTCGCGGAGAGCGGAGAAACTTTATTGGAGACCTACTTAACTCAGGGCGATTTAAACCAGGAAGATCTGTTACAAGGACTCCGTCGCGACATCCACACGCAGCAATTTCTTCCCGTGTACGCCGGCTCCGCAACCCAGAATGTCGGAGTCTGGTCCCTGCTGGATGCCATTGTGACCTTATTGCCGGCACCCTCCGAGCGTGGTCTGGCCCGTCCATGGCAAGGGATCCACCCAGAGACTCATGAAGTGTGTGAACGGAAGGGGAGTCAGCAGGAACCGTTTTCAGCCTATGTCTTCAAAACGATCATCGACCCATTCATCGGTCGGTTGTCCTATTGCCGGGTCTTGTCGGGAACAATCCATACCGATGCGACGGTGCTGAATGCTTCAAAACATGTGAGGGAGAAGCTCGGCCATTTCTACAGGGTCCTGGGCAAACGTCACACGGCCATCGACTCTGCAAGAGGGGGAGAGATCGTGGCCATCGCAAAACTCAAAGATACACATACCGGTGACACGTTGTGTCAAGAAAATGCTCCCATCTGCTACCCTATGCTGAGCCTACCAAAGCCGATCTTGTCGTTCGCGATCGAAGCCAAGTCCAAGACCGACATCGATAAAGTGAGTCTTGGCCTTCACAAACTCATCGAAGAAGATCCGACGCTGGAATTTGCGCGCAATGCCGAAACCAAGGAAATGGTGCTCAGCGGCATGGGGCAGTTCCACATCGATTTGGCGCTCGAGAAGCTCCATCGAAAGTTCGGAGCGGATGTCGTCCTACACACTCCGAAGGTCCCGTACCGAGAAACGCTCAAGACGAAATCACAGGCACAGGGCAAGTACAAGAAGCAAACCGGCGGGCACGGGCAATACGGCGATTGTTGGATTGAAGTGGCGCCGCTCCCGCGCGGTAACGGGTATGCATTTGAGAATCGCGTGGTAGGAGGAGCGATTCCTCGAAATTTCATTCCCGCCGTTGAAAAAGGGGTCATCGAAGCCATGCAGGATGGACCGTTGAGCGGCTTTCCGGTCGTCGATGTGCGGGTAGCCGTCTATGACGGATCCTATCATGTGGTTGATTCATCTGAGATGTCGTTCAAGATCGCGGGATCGATGGCGTTCAAGAAAGCGATCGAGACGGCGCATCCGGTGTTACTTGAGCCTGTCATGACGATCGAAATCGATACACCGACCGACGCGGTTGGAGCTGTCATGGGCGACTTGAGCGCCCGACGGGGTCGGATCGTGACTGTGAACGCGCAAGACCATGCGGAACAGATTACGGCGTTGGTTCCACTTGCTGAGCTCCTTCGATATGCGACGGCCCTCAACGCCATGACCGGAGGACGGGGCAGCTATGTCATGGATTTCGCGCAGTATGATGAAGTGCCACGAGAGTTGGCTGTACGGGTCATCGAGCGACATAAGGCAGAAGGGCAAGCCGCCACGGCCCATTGAAATCTTCAGTCGGAGGGTTTAAGCACGACATAAAATGCGTGGTTTTCACGAAGTACACGGAGCAACAGTGCATCGCCACGCCTGAATCGCGCAATGGCTGACCTAAATTCTCCTACGGAGGACACGTCCATACGGTTGACTTCTTTGATGAGGTCGCCCTCACGGAGACCTTCGGCTTGAGCAAGGCTGTTGGGTTCAACCTTTGCGATCAGCACACCTTTCGCCTCACCGAGCTTGAACCGCTCCGACAGGGCGGCGGTCAAGTCTTGGAGGTCAAGACCAAGCCTGACTCCTAGCTTCTCCTCTGGTTGAGGAACCGATGCAACAACAGGGGTATCTCGCCGTTCCGTGAGGGGCACGTCCATCGTCAAGCGTTTTAGATCCCGGACTATTTCTATCTTTGACTTGGCACCTGGAGTCACCGTCGCGATGAGACGAGACAGTTTATTTGGTGAATCGACGACAACACCGTCGATCCGGACGATGACATCGCCTGGTTTGATCCCAGCCAGGGCCGCAGGGTCTTTCTCGAACACTTCGTTCACCAGTACTCCTTCGCCTTCAGCCACTCCAAATTGTTTCGCTAAGTCAGCCGTCAACGGCTGAATTCCGACTCCGAGCCAACCCCGCATGACCTTGCCCTTGGCCAGCAACTGCTCGATGACCTGCTTGGCCATATTCGAGGGAATCGCGAATCCAATTCCCTGGGCAAAATTGATGATCGCCGTATTGATACCAATCACTTCACCCCGGAGGTTAAAGAGCGGGCCTCCTGAATTTCCTGGGTTAATCGAGGCGTCAGTCTGAATGAAATTTTCATAGCGTGAAAGGTTGATGTTTTCACGACCAATGCCGCTGACCACACCGAGCGTCACGGTCTGGTCCAACCCGAACGGATTCCCGACAGCCAACACCCATTGGCCGACCTTGACGCCGGCAGAGTCACCGAACCGAGCACTAGGCAACCGTCGATCAGTGTTTACTTTGAGCACCGCTAAATCGGTATCCGGATCTTTGCCGATCACCTGAGCCTTGAGCATCGTCTTATCGGAAAACCGCACTTCGATTTCAGTTGCATCCCCGATCACATGGTTGTTCGTCACGATATGGCCCTCATCGTCGACAATCAGGCCCGAACCGGAACCTGACGCATTCGGCGTACGTTCGCCAGGCCCTCCGCGGAGCCTACCGGCTCTGGTAATGGGAAACAGGTTGACGACAGAAGGCTTGGTCTGCTCCGCAAGTTCGGTAATGACGGTTTGGATCTCCTCTAGCATGCGAAGGCCGGGTGAGTCGGTCGAGAATGCCTCGGCTCGGACGCCTCCGATGACAGCGGACAAGAGGAGAGAAACACAAGCGAGTAAAACGCATGAGCGTGGAAATGCTGCAGCTGACATCGAGTGTTATTGTAGCCGATCTCTATCGATGTGCCTACTCTTCTACGCCGATCTTCTACGCCGATCTCGTGAGCGACGGTGTCAGGGGACGTTGGCCGGTAAACCATGAGACGAGTTGATCGAGTTCGGCTTGAGCGCCAATCAAGACTACGATGTCACCGGGCCGGAAGAGGAGATCGTTGGTCGGAGCCACCAGAAAAGGTCCTCGAAACACCACGGCCACGTAAGCGGAGGAAGCGGAATAGCGTGGAAGCGCGCTGAGTGGCTGCCCGGCGGCGGCAGCGCCACGAACGATGGTCAGCCGTTCCATACCTCCCGAACGAAGCGCCAAATCACGTTGGAGGGAGAGCAGGTCCTGGCGGACCGACTCGATTTTGAGCTCACGTATCTGGGCATCAACTCCGATCAACGACCGCTTTAACTCTTGAACGCGTGAGGTGGTATCAGCAAGCATCTGATCGATCGCGCCGACAACCAAATCGGTGTGATTCTCGTACAGAAGTCGATCAGAAACCCGCGCGACGATTTGTTGACCGACTTTTGCAGCGACATCGTCAATTTGCTGCAGCAAAATGGAAGCCTGCCAATGGAGACGAATAACCTGAACCTTTCGGTTGACCAGCTCAGAAATAGAGAGAATAGTTTCGTAGAACGCATGTCCGGTAATTGAAAGTTCTTGATGCACACGGCCGAGAAGTTCGAAGGTCATAGTCTGATAAGTTATATTATGTAAACTTACAATTTTTTGTCCCTTACCCCCACCGACTTTTTCTAACTCCTCTCCCACCGGTATCTTCATAGCGGATCATGATTCGGAGGTCAATCGTGCAGGAGATTTTTTATGGTTCGTGACACTGGTGCTTGCCCCATTCGATCGTTCAGCATTTTGCTTCATACCGTGGCGGTACCGGTTTGCAATCACCCCGGCTACACCGTATGATCCGGGCGATGAACTGTACGAAGTGTAAGACCAAAGCAGCCCTCAAGTTACCCCGCCACCATGCAGCATTCTGCAAGACTTGCTTTAACAGTTTTGTATATGACCAGGTGCACAAAGCGATTCGATCTCAGAAGATGTTCGAAAAGACAGACCGTCTCCTTGTCGCTGTTTCAGGCGGCAAGGATAGTTTGGCCCTCTGGGACATTCTTCTGAAGCTAGGCTACAAGACCGATGCGCTGTATGTGAACCTTGGGATCGGAGGCTATTCCGAATCATCACGGCAGAAAGTCGTGCACTTTTCCGAGACCGTGGCCGCGGAATACGACGCCGTGCTCCATGTCCATACGGTCGACCGAGAAGAAGGCGCCGGCATTCGCGAGCTGGCCATCATAGCCAACCGTCCGACTTGCTCGACATGCGGCACGATCAAACGCTATCAATTCAACCATGCGGCAATCCGGCATGGGTATGATGTCATGGCGACGGGACATAATTTGGATGATGAAGCGGCTCGGTTGCTCGGGAATGTGTTGCATTGGCAGACCGAATACCTTGGAAAGCAAGGCCCCAGCCTGCCCGCCTCCGTCGATGGATTCGCCAAGAAGGTGAAGCCTCTGTATCGATTGACTGAGCGCGAATTGGCAGCCTATTGCGTCCTGAACAAGATCGACTATGTGGTTGAGGAATGTCCGATGGCGCAAGGAGCACGCACGCTCCTCTACAAAGAAGTTTTGAATCGCCTGGAAACCGAGTCGCCCGGCACCAAGCAGATGTTTTACTGGGGGTTTCTTGAAAAATCTGGCACGACCGAGACATCCACGACTATCGCGGAAAAAGATCGCTCATCGCTGTACCCCTGTTCCAACTGTGGGCAGCCGACCACGGCTGAGACCTGCTCCTACTGTAAGCTGATGGCCCGGGCGAAGACTTCGCCAGCTCGCTGATCCATTCGGCCCTTGCAAACCGCTTCTACACTCCGTAAGCTGATCCTAGCATCACGTTTCCCACTCGTAATCACGTATGGCCACGACCCCACGCGACTACTATCACATTCTGGGCGTGCCCCGAACCGCCTCGCCCGACGACATTAAAAAAGCTTTTCGACGCCTGGCTCGCCAGTACCATCCCGATCTCCACTCGGGTGC
Organism: Nitrospira sp.; assembly: GCA_029194665.1. Classification (NCBI taxonomy): domain Bacteria; kingdom Pseudomonadati; phylum Nitrospirota; class Nitrospiria; order Nitrospirales; family Nitrospiraceae; genus Nitrospira; species Nitrospira sp. The sequence goes on from JARFXO010000003.1 coordinate 681,079, forward strand.
GAAGAAGGCAGAGATGGAAAAGAAATTTAAAGAACTCAATGAGGCACAGGAGGTTCTGACCGACCCGGAGAAGCGGAAGAAGTATGATCAGTATGGGGCCGATTGGGATCAAGCACAAGCCTTTGAGAAAGCTGCTCGTCAACAGGCTAGGACACAAGGGTTCGGCGGGCCATGGGGTTCCGAAGGAGACTACGCCGGTCAAAGCAGTAGCGGATCCGGAAACGACCACTTCTCCGATTTTTTTGAGAACCTGTTTGGAAACCGCGGCCGCGGTGGAGCCGGACGTGCTAGTTCTGGAATGCCGGGAGAGGACATCGAGACTGACGTTCAATTGGGATTACGTGAAGTGTTGACCGGCGTCACCAAGCGCGTGAATCTGCGTGAACCCCGGACGTGTTCGACCTGCCAAGGAAGCGGTACCGCGCGTGGCGGACCTTGCGCGACCTGTCAGGGAACCGGAATGATGAGCGAATACAAAACCATAGAAGTGCGGATTCCTGCTGGAGTTCAAGACGGAACGCGCGTCAGAGTCGCCGGAAAGGGCCAGCCTGGAACAAATGGCGGAAAACGCGGGGACCTCTATCTCCACGTGGTCATTCTCTCCGATCCCATCTTTCGTCGGCAAGGTTCGGACTTACATGTCACCCTGCCCGTCTATCCTTGGGAAGCCATCCTAGGAGCAGAGGTCACCACTCCTACCTTAGCCGAACCGGTGAAAGTCAAAGTTCCACCAGGCAGCAAGGCCGACGGGAAACTCCGGCTCAAGGGGAAGGGGCTTCCCTCCGCTACAGGCGGGCATGGGGATCTTTTTCTGACGCTGCAAATTGTCCTACCCGTCGGTATCAGCGAAGATGAACGGATACTGTACGAGCGTTTGAGCAAGGAACGACATCCGGATCCGCGAACGGAGCTTCTCTACAGTGCCCAACGGCGTTGAGAATACGATCGGCGTAGACAATGGTTGTGAGTCGACAGACTCGCTTGCGTTGCGCTGATTGCTATGGCAAGCTTTACCTTTGAGGTCTCTCAACCAAGGAGGAATGCATGAAGTCTGCAATAAAGGCCACCGCTGCCTCTGCGGTAGTTTCAGTATGTCTGATGGTGTTGGGCGTCCCCAGCCTCTGGGCGAATGATCCCAGCTATGGTCATGGCCATGCTGGAGGAGGACATGGCTATGGAAAAGGGATGATGCACAGCGGCACCGGGCATTTGATCCGACACCTGCTCAAGCACGAAAAGGACATCGGACTCACAACCGACCAAGTCACCAAGCTGAAAGACATCCAGCTCGATCTCGACAAAACACGCATCAAGGCCGAGGCCGAGATCCAAATCGCGGAGCGTGAACTGAGAGCGCTAACCGATGAAGAGAAATCCGATCTCGCTGCGATCGAAACCAAGCTCAAGCAGAGCGAAGATTTGCAAGTCGGCCTGCGGATGACTTCCATCAAGACACGTCGTGAGGTGATGAGCCTGCTGACCCCGGAACAACGTGCGAAAGAACACTCCGAGCATGACAAAATGATGCAGCAGCACAAAGGCTATGGAACTCCTCATGGTGGTGGAATGTCCTATGGCGCTTACCCACATGGGGGCAATCCTCATGGAAGTAATCCGTATGGTGGTAATCCGCATGGCAAGAATCCTCATGAGGCCGTACCCCCTACCACGCCCGGCAACATGTCTGTCCAGTAATGGGAACACAAGGACCGATGAAAAAAGAAGTTCGACTTCGGAGTCATGATCTTCTGGTCGGGGCTGGTCGTGCTCCAGCGAGGGCCATGTTGAAAGCCGTCGGCTTTACGGACGACGACCTGTCGAAACCTCTCGTTGGTGTGGCCAATACATGGATCGAGATCATGCCGTGTAATTTTCACTTGCGGCGGCTTTCCGAGAGGGTGAAAGCAGGGGTCAGAGCGGCCGGGGGTACTCCTGTTGAATACAACACCATCGCGGTATCCGATGGGATCTCGATGGGAACGGAAGGGATGAAGGCTTCCCTGATCAGTCGCGAGGTCATCGCGGATTCGATCGAGCTCGTTGCGCGTGGACATTTGTTTGATGCCGTCGTCGCCCTGTCGGGTTGCGACAAAACGATTCCCGGGACGGTCATGGCCCTTGCTCGATTGAACGTGCCGTCGCTCATGCTCTACGGCGGCTCGATCCTGCCGGGACAGTTTCAGGGACATGACGTGACCATTCAGGATGTCTTTGAAGCAGTCGGCAAACATGCGTCGGGAAAGATGACCGACGCCGAGCTGAAGGACTTGGAAGATCACGCGTGCCCTGGGCCTGGAGCTTGCGGAGGCCAGTTCACGGCCAATACCATGGCCATTGCGTTTGAGTTCCTGGGCATTTCACCGATGGGTCGCAATGGGGTTCCCGCCATGGATGGTCGGAAAGACGATGTTGCCTTTGAATGCGGCAAGATGGTGATGGAGCTTGTGAAGCAGGATCTGCGCCCGCGTCAGATTATCACCCGAAGGTCGCTGGAGAACGCCATTGCTGCCGTCGCCACGACCGGAGGTTCAACGAACGCCGTATTGCATCTCCTTGCCATTGCCCGTGAGTCCGGAATCAAGCTGACCATCGACGACTTCGACAAGATCAACCGCAAGGTCCCTCTACTCGCCGACCTCAAGCCGGGGGGCCGCTTCGCCGCAGCCGATCTCTATGCGGCAGGCGGCACAACTCTAGTGGCGAAGCGATTGCTGGAGGCAGGCCTCCTCCATCAGAATCAGCCCACCGTCACAGGTCGAACAATTGGTGAAGAGGCATCACAGGCTCGTGAAACGCCTGGGCAACAAGTCTTGCGTCCCCTGGCCCACCCCATCAAACCAACAGGGGGGCTTGTCATACTAAAGGGCAATTTGGCACCGGAAGGTTGCGTAGTGAAGGTTGCCGGTCATTCGATGACCAAATTTCAGGGACCGGCAAAGGTTTACGACCGGGAAGAAGATGCGTTCGTAGCGGTCAAGGCTGGCCAGATCAGGCCTGGCGACGTCGTCGTCATTCGGTATGAAGGCCCGGCGGGAGGGCCAGGCATGCGTGAGATGCTGGGTGTAACAGCCGCGATCGTCGGCGCCGGACTTGGCGACTCCGTCGCACTATTGACCGACGGTCGATTCTCCGGAGCAACGCATGGATTGATGGCCGGGCACGTAGCCCCTGAAGCCGCGAAGGGAGGACCGATCGCGGCGGTCAAAACCGGCGATACGATCACCTTTGATATTCCCAAACGCCGCCTGGATGTTGCCTTATCTCAAAAGGAAATAACGTCGCGCCTGAAGAAGGTCAAACCACCAGTACCACGCTATACCTCTGGCGTGATGGGGAAATATGCTCGACACGTCTTGTCTGCCTCGGAAGGAGCTGTGACGACTTAGGAAAGAATTAGCGGAAATCCCGTCGCTGAAAGATGACCGACGCGAGCATCAGAAGGAACGCTGTATAAGCCATTCCATAGGCGGCGACCATCAACAGCTCACCAGTTGGCACGTCTAGTTGGTGAGTCACGTTCCCCTTTAGATTGAACCGATCCAGATTTGGCAGGACATAGTACATGCCCTCCAATACCGTCCGTCCTACACCTTCCATTTTCTGACCGAACGCTTTCAAGTCAGGCGTCAGATGGCCGATCACATAAATGGCCAACGTGAAGATTGCGCTGAGGGTCGCACTTGAGAAAGTTGAAAATAGCAGTGCCACCGCTGTGATGACCATGAATTCCAGCACGATCATCCCAAGCGCCTTGAAGAGCACGGCATGAACAGGAACGTCCTGGAAATACAACACCGCCAACAACCCCGCCGCCATAATCGCTGTATTGATCACCAGCGTCAGACTGAGTCCGAGGTACTTCCCTAAGAGGAACTGATACCTCGCGACAGGCTTGGACACGATCGTATAGATCGTTTTTTTGTCGATTTCCTTGCTGACCAAGCCGATGCCGACGAAGATAGCGATCAGGACACCGAAAAAGTTGATGCTGCCCAGCCCAATGTCCAAAATGAGGCGATGAAACTCCCCAAGCGTGAGCCGCATCAACAGCAGCGAACTTCCGATCATCAGCAGGGCGAAGATTATGAGGTTGTACAGAAGTTTATCCCGAAGGTTTTCCCGGAAGGTGTTGAAGGCGATCGACCAGACTTTCATGCCGCCTCCTGCAAGCGAGACTCCAGTCCCGTGGCCATTCGGATGAAGAGATCCTCCAGAGAGCTGCGATGAGGAGTCAGCGAGACCAATTCGCCTTTGGTTGCTCGCACGACTTCGAGAGCCTGCCTCACTTGATGCTGGTCCTTCAGCACAATCAACGTTTGAGTCCCCTGCGTCAAGACCTTCTTCGCGAAGGGACGTAAGTGCTCCATGCCTTCGTCACTGAGCCTCTCGACGACCATCTCCACGGATTGCGTGGCACTCTGTCCGACCAAATCGCTGACCAGCCCACAGGCAACCAATCTCCCCTTCATGATCATCGCCACACGATCACACAGCAGTTCCGCATCATGCAGGATGTGAGAACTGAACATCACAGTCTTGCCGGTTTCTTTAAGCCTCAAAATGAGGTCGCGCACTTCCTTTCGCCCGATTGGATCCAGTCCCGACATGGGTTCATCCAAGATGACCAGCTCTGGATCATTGATCAAGGCCTGAGCGATCCCTATGCGTTGCAACATGCCCTTCGAGAACTTCCGCAATTGCAGATCGCGCGCATGGGCCATTCCAACGAGATCCAGCAATTCATCGATGCGTTTATCGAGCACAGATCCCAACAACCCAAAAAGGTGCCCATAGAATCGCAAGAATTCTCGGCTGGTGAGATAGTCATAAAAATACGGCGATTCCGGAAGAAATCCGACTTTAGCTTTTCCGGATGGATCGTCAATAGGTCGGCCAAACAAGGTTGCTGTTCCCCCAGACGGATATATCAAGCCCATCAGCATCTTGATCGTTGTCGTTTTTCCCGCGCCGTTCGGTCCGAGAAAGCCAAAGACTTCGCCTTGTCTCACATCAAGTGATACTCCGTCAACAGCAGTCACACGTCGGCTCCAAAAGCCGACGTGGAAGATCTTGCGCAACTGCTGAATTTGAACAGCAAGATCGTGGTTATCCATCGTCGCTACCATGTTTTCGGAAAAACATAGGAGGGCTTTATTTGAGGGTACACAACAAGTGGTTGCTTGCGTTTATGAAATGTGCGCAACCGCTCTGGGTGTGTTGAGCTGGAGACAGTCCCTGTTCTTTGATCGAGCACATATGTTCCCTCAAACGGCTCTCTCGGCAAAAATAGAATAATCCGCGTCTTCACTAGGTCTGTGAGTGTCATCGGGAAAGTCTGATATTTAGCCAGGTACATTCCTACTGCTTCTTCCAAAACGCGGATGTCTCGCTCAATGAGCACTTCTTTCATTCGATTGACAAAATACGTTCGTTCGTCAAGATCGTTCGTCTCACGCACACGAGTTTCCAGAAATAGGAGAGCCGTTTCTGGCTTCCCTCCTTCCGCTGCCATCCGCGTCGCGAGCCCAGGTAGATACGAGGGACCGCCAGGAAGATTGGCAGCTTGCATAATGTACTCGGCCCCTTTTTGTGGGTCACCCATGAGGAAATAATAGTTGTACCCCAGCAAGAAGGGAATGTACCAAACCTGAGGATTTGCACCAGATCCTTTTTCAAGCAGCCGATTACTCAAGTCCGGACGTTGGGCGAGATCTCCGAGAATATTCCCCCCAACATAGTAGGCGTACGCATAATGAGGGTCGAGAGTTGTGATGACGTCCAATGCCGTATATATCCACTGGTACTCATCTTCGTCATTCTGTTTTTGGCCGATTATCTGAATCAGCTTAAGCCAAAGAGAATCAGCACCAAGATGATGATAGCCAAGTAATGCTGGTTTCAAATGCTCGCCTTTGGGAAGCCTGGCAAGCTCATCTATCTGCAGCGAAGTCTGATCCTGGTTAGTATCGAGAAACTCTTGCAACCATCCGACAGTCGCTAGCAAGGCAAGACTAACAAGCCCAAGTATTGATTGGATGGTAAGACGAGAAATTTGACTATTGAGTGAGGGAGCGATGGAAACAGACATCATGGAATTGGCCAAGTCTGGAAATGGAAATCCCGGCAGCCTTTATGAATGCCTGCCGGGATTTCGCCTACATCAGCGGAACCTAGAATCCACCGACCGTGCAGTCTGTTGCTCCATGGTCATTGGTGGCATCCCACACAGAGACACCGCCGTTTGGTGCGTTGTTATCTCCGTCAAGATTGGATAATGCAGCAGCAACAAAGCTGTTCTGCACTAATGCACCAGCACCAGCAGGAGGGGCAAGTGCCAAAGCACAGGACACAGCCGGCGTGACTGGGATGGCCGCAGCCTGATACGAATCGGCAACATACCGAAAGTATGTGTTGCCAGTTGCAACAAATCCGATGTCATTGAACGTACCCAGAGCTACTGCACCAGCTCCTGCGCACCAGACAGGCAAACCAGGTGTCACGCCAGGACCTTGCGCCCATGGAAATGGGACCGTCTTCGTACCACCAGCCGGGGCAACAACACCATATTGGCCAAGACCGATGAAGCAGCCTCGCTCGCCTTGAAAGGCAATCTGAGAGGTCCGGATGGCCTGGAGATTCGTCTTGGCCTCCGACTGCCGAGACTTCATCTGATACTGCAAGAAGTTGGGAATGGCGATGGCCGCCAGGATTCCGATGATCGCCACGACGATCATCAACTCAATGAGGGTGAACCCCTCTTGTTTTCGCAATACCTTCAACATCGTACTGCCTCCTTGTTGATGGTTCACTGACGGCCCGGTTGATAACCTGCGGCGCCATATTGCCGCCTACTGGTCCCTCTAGCAGGTTTGGTGCCGATCAATGACAAGACCTAGCCTAGCATTGATCCTTGACTATGCAACAACTTACGAGGAATCAGCAGGCGATTGGTCTGTGATGAGCCCGTTATCCTTCCGCAATGTGCTTCAGAGTGCCAAGAATTGGCAATTCCCTCAGACTTGTACCCATATGACATCTTCGGCATCAAAGCGATAATGCCGCTTTCAGCAGATTGGTGATGATCCGGATGTTCTGTTGAAGGGACCGCTGAGGGAAGGATTAAGGAATAGCTTGCTGAGCCTGGGCTTTTTCTGATGCGCGGCGTTTGGCTTGCTGGATGCGGTTTTCATAGGCCGGATTGGCCAGGCCCTGCTCGCGAAAGCGTTGGAGCAGCTTTTCATTGGAGGGGTCGATTTCCAGTGAGTGGAGCCAGGCTTCGCGAGCATCGGCAACCTTCCGCTGCTTCAAATAAATCTCTCCCAAATGCTCGTAAATGACGGGATCATCACCGACCATCGCTACGGCTTTTTTGATCTCCGAGAGCGCCTCGGTAAGCATGCCGGATTTGTAAAAAGCCCACCCAAGACTATCGACATAATAGCCGTTCTCAGGCTTGAGCGCCACGGCACGTTTCGTCAAGGACAAGGCTTGGTCGATCTTAATGCCTCGTTCCGCATAACTATAGCCGAGGTAGTTCAAGGCATCAGCGTGATGCGGGTCAAGGGAGAGCGCGGTTTCCATAGCACGCTCCACATCGTCAAACCGATTCAGCTTGTCGTAGGCCGTGCCGAGGTTGAAATGCAAATCGGCGCTCTTCGGATTGTGCCGAATCCCCTCTTCAAACGCCTGTGACGCCTTTTCGAATTGCTCACTCTGGAAATGTGCCAAACCTAGGACGATATGCGGTTCAGGTTGTGTCGGGGTGAGGTGAACGGCTTCATCGAGATGGGTCACCGCCTCCGGGAATTGTTTGAGACGATAGAGGAGAATGCCCAGATGAATATGGCTGTCGGCGAATTTTGGATCCAGATGAATATTATAGCGATAGGTTTCCATCGCCTTTGGAAAATCCTTGGTCTCTTCGTATAAATACCCAAGGTAATCTCTCACTTTGAGTTCAGCTGGCTTGGCTGTTAAGATCTCGGTCAATTGTCTGATCGCCTTCGCAAATTCCTTTTTCTCCCCATAGATCAGCGCCATGCGTAACTGAGCATCGAGGTCGCCGGGGTTGTCCTCCAACAGCTTTTCGAGTTCCGCAAGACCTCCAGCATAGTCCTTGGTCGCAATATACAACTGGACGAGGTGTTGTCGAATATCCCGGTTCCGAGGATTCACCTGTTGGAGATACTTTTGGAGGACGTCGATGGCTTTGCCCTTCTCTTGACGTGATTCATGGACTGACGCCTGGGCTAAATAGGCGGGCTCGAACGCCGGGTTCACCGCGATGGCCCGATCGAAGTTGGCCACGGCCTGTTCGGCATTTCCCGCTTCTATTGAAATGCGGCCCAGATAGTAGTAGCCGATCGGCGAATCCGAGGTATACTGCAACCCTTTCTTAACGACCTGTTCCGCTTCAGCAATTCGTTTTTGGTTCAAGAGAATGAGTCCCTTTGGAAAGTAGGATTCACCTCTTTCCGGATCGCGCTCGATGCCCTTGTCCAATAGCTCCAACGCCCGCTCCGGCTTCCCCGCACTGGCTAAGATACCGGCCATGTGGGTCAGCATTTGCGGTTCTTGTCCCGTTCCTTCTCCGACTTCATCCGCGTACTGGACTGCTTGAGGCACATCGCCCAACGCGAAATACAGAGCGGCCAAACGCGATTTAACCTCGCGAGATTTGGGGTCGACTTTCAGGGCGGCATGATATTCCTTTAATGCGGTATCGAGATCCTGAGCGAGTTCCGCTTGATGCCCCATCATAAAATGGTAGGTGGCATCTGACTCAGGTGCCGCGGCTGGAGGTGACAATTCTGTGGCGGTTGGAGGAAGCGTTGTTTGTGACGGAGTAGAAGTTGCGCAGCCGACAATGACACCGGAGAGAAACAGCGAGAGCAGCATCGTCCTCAATATGAACATGGGTATACCATTTCTATCTGAGATACAAACCGTACTACACCGTTCGTGTGTTCCGCACAACCTTACATCAGGACTTGTAGAGAGCGGCTTTATGAAGTGATTATACCGAGTGTCAAGACGATGCGCAAATGACTCTCCGGCTATGCTTCGCGAAGATCGAGACTTTCGAATTTGGCGAATCGGTCCTGGAAAAACAACTCCTTTTTCCCAATAGGCCCGTTACGATGTTTACTGACGATGATGTCCGCAATCCCTTTGCGCTCGGAATTCTGGTCGTACACGTCCTCTCGGTAAATGAAGATAACCACATCGGCATCCTGCTCGATCGCACCGCTCTCTCGCAGATCGGCCAACATGGGGATCGGCGGCTTACGTGCCTCCACCGCACGACTCAACTGGGACAGGGCCACAACCGGCACGTTCAATTCCTTCGCCAACGCTTTTAATGAGCGGGAAATGTCGGAGATCTCTTGCTGACGAGACTCTGAGTCGCTTCGCCCTTGCATGAGTTGGAGGTAATCCACGATGAGAAGATCAAGTCCTTTCTCAGCCTTCAGTCGGCGGGCTTTGCCGCGCATCTGTTGGACGGTAATGCCGCCCGTGTCGTCGATATAGATCGGTGCCTGTTCTAATCGGCCGGCCGCCTCCGCCAGTCGCCACCAATCTTCCTTTTGAAGTTTCCCCGTCCTCAATGCATGTGAATCGACTCTCGCTTCAGAACTGAGCATGCGCAGGACGATCTGCGGCTTGGACATTTCCAAGCTGAAGACTCCCACCACCGCATCGGCGTGAATGGCGGCATGCGTCGCAAACCCTAGGGCAAGGCTCGTCTTACCCATGCTCGGCCGCCCGGCCACCACCACCAAGTCAGAGGCCTGAAGCCCTGCGGTAATATCGTCGAGGTCGTAGTACCCCGTGGGTACTCCGGTGACGTGTTCCTTTCGCTTCGAGAGTTTATCGATGACATCCAGACTTTCCTTGATGACCTGACTGATCGGGCTAAACGACCGTTCGAGTTTGCCTTGCGCAATACTGAAGACCGACCGTTCGGCAAAATCGAGCAGGTCATCGATTGAAGCGCTGCCTTCATAACCCCTGGTCAGCACCTCGGTGGAGGTGCTGATTAACTGACGGAGCACGGCTTTATCTCGGACGATTTTGCAGTGATACCGAATATTGGCCGAACTGGGAACGACTTGGACGAGTTCAGCCAGATAGGCCGCGCCTCCAATGGTCTCGAGCTCACCGCGCGATTTCAATCGCTCGGTCAGCGTGATCTGATCGATCACTTCGCCGGTATCGGACAACTCAAGCATGGCTTGATAGACTTTTTTGTGGGCCGTTCGATAGAAATCCTCCTCCACCAGCAGTTCCATTGCCTTCGGCATGGCAACGTTATCGAGCAGGATGGCGCCGAGCACCGATTGCTCCGCCTCCAAGTTCTGCGGGGGTAGTTTTGGTTGGGAGAGATCCACCGTCCCGAGGGAATTCATAACGCCTCTTCGAGGTCGGCACGCAAACTTGCGATGAGACCTTCGACCGACACAGTCCTCTTGCGAGCATGAGCGCGGTTGCTCGATCCTGCGACTCGCCGGCGGTCGCCCTGATGAAGGACGACGACCTGCTCGGATGCAAGGCTGTCCGCACCGACGACGATAATCGTATCGATTTCTGCTTCACGACCAGCCTTGACCGCGGCACCGATCAAGTCCCGCCCCGTTGGATCTACGGATCGTTGAACCGTTCGTATTCCGCCCCGACGGAGTTGTTGAGCGACCGAAACCAGTCGCATCGATTCTTCCAAGGGAGCAACAACCAAGACCTCCGGGTCCACAGCCTTCGTCGTCTCGGACAGATTTAGCCCGCGGAAGAGCCGGTCCACACTCAGCGCAAACCCGGTTGACGGAAGGTTCCGACCGAATCGTCCGATTAAGTGATCATAGCGCCCACCACCGCCTAGCTCCACCCCAATCCCATCGGTAAAGACATCAAAGACAATGCCGTCATAGTAGTCAAACCCTCGGAATTCTCCTAGATCCAGCAGGATGGCCTCTTGAAAGCCAGTCGCGCACAGCAACCGATAGACGTTTGCCAATCGGTCCAATGCTTCTACCAGCGGCCTCTCACCCTTCGCTAATGCGCGCCCTTTCGAGAGAACGTCAGCTTGTCCGCAAAGTTCCAGCGCTTCCAAAATTCTATGAGCCGACCGTTTGGTCACCCGTTCTTGCGACAGGATTTCCCCAAGCCTCGGGACATCTTTTCGTGATGCTGCTTGCTCGGCCCGCTTCCGCCCTTCCGGCGAGAGTCCCGCACGGATGAGGAGGCCTTTGAAAAACCCAACATGCCCCAGGGAAATCTTGAACGACCGCAGCCCGACCTGCCGTAGGCACTCGATCAACAGCATAATGATTTCGCTATCGGCGGATGGATCATCAGCCCCGATCAACTCGACGCCTACCTGAAAAATTTCTCGATCCCGGCCGGCATGTTCCGGTTCATACCGAAAGACGGTGGCCCGATACGACAAGCGCAACGGAAAGTGCATGCCCACCATGCCCATCGCCACCGTGCGGGCAATCTGAGCCGTGACGTCGGGCCGCAACAACAGAATACGGCCGGTCGTCCGGTCTACAATCTTGTAGGAGTTCTCCAACAGCGTTGATTCGAGGCCGGGCGCCAGCACGTCGAGATACTCGAATGTCGGAAGGATGATTTCGTCGTAACCAAATCGGCTGCAGTACGACAACAATTCGGCTTCCAGATGCCGAACGCGGCGGGCGGCTTCCGGAAGGATGGTGGCCATCCCGACTGGAACCAGTGAGTGCTCGTGCAAAAGAGGGAACTGCCCCGGAGAAGTCCTACGAATAGGAGGAGCAGAGGTCATAGTAACCTGGTCGCGATAATCGTTACGAGAGGTTGGCGACCTTGACGGACAAAATATTCGAGCTCGACCGGATCTCATCCAGGACCGCAGATGAGAACTCCGTATCGGAGCCTATGATCAGCAACGCATCCCCTCCCCGCTTCTCCAAGGCACACTGCATCCGCACGATGTTGATTCCCTGATCTCCCAATACCTTTCCGACCATACCAATGACCCCTGGACGATCGACATTGTGAATCAATAACATATGCCCCTCCGGCACGACTTCAACTTTGAATTGGTCGATCTCTGTGACGCGAGCTTCCTTTTTGTGATACAGCGTCCCTGCGACTTGGTGTGAGACCTTGCCGGCCTCGACCCGAACTCGGATCAAGCTTGTGAAATCCCCGGCATCCGTGCTCTTAATTTCCTTGACTTCAATACCCCGCTCTTTCGCTACGATGGGAGCATTCACGTAGTTCACTGGGTGTTCCATAATAGGAGCGAGCACGCCCTTGAGGACGGCGATGGTCACGGGCGCGAGTGAAAGCGCAGCGACCTCCCCACTGTATTCCACCGTAACTCGTTCGATTCCTCCCTGAACGAGCTGGGTTTGAAGCACGCCGAGCTTCTCGGCCAACGTCAGAAAGGGTTGCAAACGAGGCAATAATTCCGGAGCGACCGACGGAATATTGACAGCACCCTTGGCCACTCCCTTGGTGAAGTAGTCAACAAGCTGTTCGGCAATTCCGATCGCGACGTTTTCCTGGGCCTCGGTCGTCTGGGCTCCAATATGCGGGGTACAAATGAAATTATCCAAAACGAGAAGCGGATTGTCCGCCTTGACCGGCTCTTCTTCAAACACATCGAAGGCGGCCGCAGCGACGCGTTTTGTTTTCAAGGCTTCGCACAAATCCTGTTCGTTGATGATGCCGCCCCTGGCGCAATTCACGATGAGCACGCCGGGCTTCATCTTGGCAATGGCCTGTGCGTTGATGATCCCACGCGTCTCCTGCGTGAGCGGTGTATGAACCGAGATCACGTCTGCCCGCCGGAACAGTTCATCGATATCCACCATCGTCACGCCCATTCGTTCGGCCCGTTCTGGCGCGAGATATGGGTCAAACGCGACGACACTCATGCCGATACCTTGTGCCATCTTGGTCAAGTGGCTGCCGATCTGTCCAGCCCCGATGATGCCGAGCACCTTGTTGTAGAGCTCGACGCCCATGAATTTGTCCTTCTCCCATTTGCCGGCCTTCACCGACGCGGTGGCTTGGGGAATGCGCCGGCTCATCGCACAGATCATCGACATCGTATGCTCGGCGGTCGTGACGGTGTTCCCCCCTGGAGTATTCATGACAACGATGCCTCGACGGGTCGCAGCTGGGGTGTCGACATTGTCCAGACCGGACCCGGCCCTTCCGACGACCTTGAGTTTCTCTGCTGCAGCGATCAGCTCTGCCGTCACTTTGGTGCCGGATCGCACGATTAGGCCGTCGGCGTCTTTGATCTCTCTGAACAGTTCGTCCTTCGGCATCTTAGATTTCACCACCACGGTGAATCCCGCCTTCTCGAGCGCATCGACGCCTTGCTTCGACAAGCTATCGCTGATCAAAATTTTCATTGCAGCTGCAGCCATGTACATCCTCGCCGTGGTTACTTCGCCAGTAAGATTTCTTGCGCCTTTCCGACACCGCTTCCCAACTTGACCGGATGGCCAAGCCCTTTCAGAACCATCTCGGTCGCGGCTAAGGCTGCGATCACGTCAAATGTATCGGCATACCCCATATGAGACAGTCGGAATATCTTCCCCTTGAGGTGATCCTGTCCACCGGCAGCCGTCATGCCGTATTGCACACGCAGATTTTTATAGATCGCCTGCCCGTCAATTCCATCAGGCGCACAGACCGCCGTCAAGGCATCGCTGGGCGATCCCTTTGGGAATAGCGCCAGCCCGGCAGCCTTCACACCTTCACGCATGGCATGGGCCAACCGTCCCTGCCGTGCAAACATCTTCTCCAGTCCTTCTGCCTTCATCATTCGGACCGCCTCTTGAAGGCCGATGACAAGCGAGACAGCGGGGGTGAAGGCAGTCTGATTCTTGATCTGGTTTTCGCGTTCCTTTTTGAAGTTGAAATAAAAGGCAGCATTTTTGGCTTTGTCGGCCAAGCCCCACGCTTTCTCGCTGACACTGACAAACGCCATGCCGGGAGGCAACATCAAGGCCTTCTGGGAACCGGTGATCACCACATCCAGACCCCATGTATCAGTTTTGATGTCAAATACACCCAGGGCTGTAATGGCATCGACCACCAAAATCGTATTGTCATAGCCCTTGATGATCTCACCGAGCGTCTTGACATCATGAGCCACGGCCGTCGAGGTTTCGCTGGCTTGCACATACACTGCCTTGATCGAAGGATCTTTTTTGAGCGCATCAGCAACTTGCTGAGGATTCACCGCATGTCCCCATTCAACCTTGATCTCGGTCGCCTGTACCCCGAAGGTCTTGCAGAGTTTGCCCCAACGTTCTCCAAATTTGCCTCCGTTGACGTATAAGGCCTTGTCGCCGGGAGACAAAAAGTTTGAGACAGCGCCTTCCATGCCACCTGTTCCGGACGCTGCTAACATCAGCACATCATTCCGTGTTTGATACAGCCACTTCAGCCCTTCGCGGACCTCCGCGAAGATCGGATCGAACTCGGGTGCGCGATGATGGATCATCGGACGAGCCATCGCCAACAACACCTCCGGAGGGACGGGGGTTGGACCAGGAGCCAAGAGATAGCGCTTCAACATTGATCAATCCTCCTTACAATGCGATTCTGGTGGGGTGCCACTAGGAGAGGCGGTACGCTATCATTTGCTCTGGGAAGCTGTCAAGAAATCGACCGGCGCAAACGACGACTGCACCAAGAGCTTTTCTCTTGCCATGACGTAGAGAAGCTAAGTTTTTCCGCACCCCATTCTTTGTGCCCGACATGACACGAATGTACCAGCGTCTTCGCTGACCGCAGTTCCTTGACAAGTATCTGGTGGATCGATAATCTTTGATGCGATCGAGGCTATCCATGATGACGATGACAATGTGTGTCAGGCTGCGGGGGACTCAAGGGACAATCGCGGCCATACTCAGTGCCACTCTGCTGTTGCCCACATTTGAGACTTGGGCGCAGAGTAATTCTGCCGCTGACCAGGGTAGTCCTGTTAGTGAACAAGGTAATCCTTCCGGTGAAATCGAATCGCCCCAAGAAGATGATGGCATTGACTCAAACCTGGTTCCTTTGGAGCCTGAACTGACGGTTTCTCCTTCCGACCTTCCATCGACGGACGGTAGTGAAGAGCAACCTGAATTGACCCCCGATAAGGCTGCTCTCGATACTCCGGGCGCAGCGAGCGTCGATGCTCAAGGTCCGGTGTACAACATTCCCGTCGTCATTGATCAGACTGTACAAAGCCATATTCATTTTTTTAACACCTCAATTCGAAATAGGTTTGAGCAATGGCTCCTGCGCTTCAGCCGCTATCGTCCGCTGGTCGAAAACATCTTTGCCGAGTTCGACCTTCCGAGCGACCTCGTGAATCTCTCCCTTGTTGAGAGCGGCTTCAACCCTTACGCCTATTCACGAGCAAAAGCCACAGGTCCATGGCAATTTATGAAAGGGACCGGGCAGCTCTATGGGTTGCGGATCGATCACTATGTTGACGAACGACGTGATCCTATCAAATCCACCGTCGCGGCGGCGAGGTACCTGCGAGACCTCTATGATTTATTCGGCGCTTGGCCCTTGGCGATGGCCGCGTACAATGCGGGCGAAGGGAAGGTCCTGCGAGCCCTTCAGAAAGCTCAGGCTGAATCCTTCTCAGAGATCTCTAGAACGAAACTCATTCGAAGGGAGACAAAGCAATACATTCCTCGGATTATGGCTGCGACGATTATTGCGAAGAACCCCGACCAATACGGGTTCAATCAAGATCCCGCCCCTCTTCACCAATTCGAGGAGGTCATGGTGACCCGCCCCTTGCACTTTCGCGCAATTGCCAACGTGACAGGGATTCCGTACGCCGAACTCCGATTACTGAACCCAGAGCTGCGCCGAGATGCGACGCCTCCTGATGACTCGGCCTACCATCTGAAGGTCCCTGTGGGAACGAGCGCCAAAGTCATCGAACTGATCGACCGAGTCCCTACCTATAAGTTTCCTCCCCTGCCCGTCGCCAGTCAGCGTGTCAAAACCGATGCCGCCCGCTGGTATCGAGTCCGTATGGGTGACACGCTTGAGAAGGTTTCCCGACGATTCCACGTTCCTCTCAAGACCCTCAAAGCGTTGAACCATCTGTCCAGCTCAGTGATTAAGGCTGGAGAGCTACTCGTGATCACTCGTTAGTCCACACCTAGCACGCACCGATCTTGAACGAGTGAGTGACGGGCCTTTGCTCTTCAAGCAAAGAAGCTTGCCTACGGCTTGGGCGGCTTCGAAGAGCTGGAAGCAGGGGAAGCAGGAGTTGCTGAAGGGGGTGACGGCTCGGGAGTTTTCTTGGCTTCGATCACCTTCACACGCATGGCGGCGTCGCTCGTCAGGGGAGAATTTGGGAAGGTTTTCATCAGATCCTGATAATGTTTCAAGGCTTCATCGGGTCTAGGGCGATTCTCCTCCAACCTTGCAAGTTCAAAGAGCGCGTAATCCCGGTTCATCGCGCCGGGGATCTCGAGGATCCTCGAATAGGCCTTGGCGGCTTGATCCAGATCTCCCTTGAGCAGATAGGCATAACCCAGTTTTTGCTGTACGAGCCCAAGAAGCGACACGTGAGCCCCATAGGTAGAGATAAACCTGGTATAGGCTTCGATCGCTGACGCGAGGTCGTTGGACTGAAGATAGGCATTTCCAAGACTAAACTGTGCGAGCGGAGCCGTCGGAGTTCGAGGATACTCGTCGATTATTCTCTTATACAGGGCAATTGCTTCCTTCAGGTTGGCGGCCGCCTTCTGTGGATCATTGGTCGCACGTGTAAAGAGATGGAGAGTCGCTTCTCGTTCCAGCTCCTGGGCCTTATCGGCATTTTGTGCGTCATACCAGAAGACGCCCCACGTTCCGCCCCCTATCAACAAGAGAAGCAGGAACCCGACCAAAATCGACCAGCGGTAGTTCGCCAGTCCGAGCACCCAGTGCTCAAGCCCACTCACAAGATGAGCCTCGTCTACCGGCAACGTCCGAGGCGGAACTTTAATTCGGTAGGTCATCTGGAATCATCACTTCACGGTTGAGAGCAGACTGTCTGCGCCAGAATCTTTGTCTTATACTAAGGATGAATTCTCATTGTCAATGCAATCGGAACGGACTCGTCGTATGGTCACAACCCTGCCGAGGCTCTGACGGAGGGTTTGAAGCAGCATGTTTCAAAGCAGACTTAAGCAATTCGCTGACCGAGCGCTCATGCGCCGACTGTCTCCATTGGAATCCGGCACAGGGCCGACCATTCAATATGCGGGCCGCCAGGTCATCCTACTGTCCTCCAACGATTACCTGGGGCTTGCGACCCATCCTGACGTCGTCCGCGCCGCAATACATGCAACGGAACAGTATGGGGCTGGGTCTGGAGCTTCTCGATTAATCAGCGGAACTCTTCCTCCCCATATGCACCTCGAAGCCTCCCTCGCGGCTTTTAAGGGGACGGAAGCAGCCCTTTTGTTCGGAGCCGGTTATTTAGCAAATATCGGTGTCATTCCGAACCTCGTCGGGCAAGGAGGTCTGATCCTAGCGGATAGATTGTGTCATGCCAGTCTCATCGATGGATGTCGATTGAGCCGAGCCGATTTTCGGATATTCCGCCATCGAGACTGTGCACATCTGGAGTCATTGCTTCGACGTCGGCGAGCGAATCGTCCCACTGTCATCATCACAGAAGGGCTATTCAGCATGGACGGCGACGTCGCTCCGTTGTCGGATCTGGTATCGCTGGCCGAGCGCTATGAAGCAACGTTGTATGTCGATGATGCCCATGGAACTGGCATCATGGGACCGGCCGGCCGGGGAACGATCGAACATTTCGGTCTGGAACAACAAATCCCCTTTCACATGGGGACGCTCAGTAAAGCACTAGGGAGCCATGGGGCCTACATCGTCGGGCCCAACGACTTGATTCAATATTTAGTCAACGTGGCCCGTCCATTCATTTTTACAACCGCGCTTCCACCCGCCATCGCGGCGGCCGCCGCGGCGGCAGTCGCGGTCATTCAGCGTGAACCAGCACGTCGGATGAGGCTCTGGTCAAATCGAGAACGACTATTCAATGGAGTGCAGAAGCTCGGTTTTCGGACGACGCAGACCGTCAGTCCAATTCTGCCGATCCTGGTGGGCGACGCAGCCACTGCATCAGCGCTAGCGGAACGACTGCTCACTCACGGAATCTATGCTTCCGCAATTCGTCCGCCGACCGTTCCTGATGGAACCAGCCGCATACGCTTCACTGTGACATCGGAACACACGACTGAGCAGATCGACGAAGCGCTTCATGCACTTGACCTCGCCGGTCGTGAGACCGGCCTGCTCTGATCGACCTCCTCTTCGGCACGCACCTTCCGGACATTTTCTTGCTTTCAGGCTTTGCTATGGCATGATGCACAGAAGATTTTTACTTCACGAACAACCCATAACACCGAGGATCACGGGCGATGGATATTTCCAAGCTGCTGACCTTCTCAGTAAAGGAAGGCGCCTCCGATTGTCATATCAGTGCCGGCGAACCTCCGATGATTCGTATTCATGGGGATCTAAAAAAACTCGACCACCCTCACCTGACTCCCGACGAAACACACGCCCTCATCTACGACATGATGAATGACGCTCAACGGAAGACCTTCGAAGAGAAGCGTGAATGTGACTTTTCGTTTGAGCTCGGAGACATCGCCCGTTTCCGCGTCAACGTGTTCGTGCAGCAGCGGGGGTTAGGCGCCGTCTTTCGGAATATTCCGACCACCATTCTTCCGTTGGAAAAACTCGGCATGCCACCGATCCTTCGGCAACTGTGCGACAAGGAAAAGGGGTTGATCTTGGTGACCGGACCGACCGGATCCGGTAAGTCCACCACGCTTGCTGCGATGGTGGATTATCTGAACAACACGTTTGAAGGTCACATCATCACCATCGAGGATCCCATCGAGTTTGTCCACAAATCCAAGAAATGTCTGGTCAATCAACGGGAACTCGGTGTTCACACCTTGTCCTTCGCCAACGCCCTGAAGTCGGCGCTTCGCGAAGATCCCGACATCGTGCTGGTAGGCGAAATGCGGGACTTGGAGACCATTCAGCTGGCTTTGACCGCCGCAGAAACCGGGCACTTGGTATTCGGGACCCTCCACACGTCAAGCGCTCCCAAGACGATCGACCGTATCATCGATGCATTCCCGCCGGCACAGCAGGCGCAAATCAGGACCCAGCTATCGGAGGCGCTGGAGGCCGTCCTCACCCAGACGTTGCTGAAGAAGAAAACCGGCGGACGCGTCGCCGCACTCGAAATCATGGTAGCGACGACGGCCGTGCGCAATCTCATCCGGGAAGCGAAGCTGCACCAAATCCCGGGGATCATGCAGGCAAGTCAGAAAGACGGCATGCAAACCATGGACATGGCGTTGGTCGATCTCGCAGCGCGGGGAATCGTCCACAAGGCAGAGGCCCAGTCCCGCAGTATGAACCCCAATCTCTTCGGTGGTCTAGTTGCCGGAGCGGCTTAAGAGCCTGAATTAGGACGGAATCTCACGATGGATGTCCGAAGCTTGTTAAAAGTGATGGTGGACCGCGAAGCGTCGGACTTGTATCTGACCGTCGACGCCTCACCGATCTACCGCATCCATGGCGCTACCCAGCCGACCGACGCTGCCCCGTTCACCAACGAGCAACTTGAAGCACTGGCATTGGCCCTCATGCGCGGTCAACAGCGGAGTGAATTCGAAGAAAAGATGGAGATGAACCTGGCGCTCTACTACAAGGAATTGGGGCGGTTCCGCGTCAACATCTTCAGGCAAAAGGGCAATGTCGGATTGGTCTTCCGTCACATCAAAGCAGAAATTCAGACTGTTGAGCAGCTGCAACTCCCTCCAATCATCAAAGATATCGCAATGACCAAACGCGGTCTGGTGCTGGTGGTGGGCGCAACCGGGTCTGGTAAGTCGACATCCTTGGCTGCCATGATCGACCATCGTAACACCGTCCACCAGGGCCATATCATTACCGTGGAAGACCCGATCGAGTTCGTTCATCAACACAAGAAGTCCATCATTACGCAGCGCGAAGTCGGATTCGACACCTTAACCTTCCAAAACGCGCTGAAGAATACGCTCCGTCAGGCTCCTGATGTGATTCTAATCGGTGAGGTGCGAGATACGGAAACCATGGAAGCGGCGATTACCTTTGCCGAGACCGGGCACCTGTGCATCGGCACGCTACACTCCAACAATGCCAACCAGGCGATCGAGCGCATCATGAACTTCTTCCCGGTCGAACGCCATGCTCAGATTTATTTACAGTTATCCCTGAATCTTCGCGCGATCATCTCACAGCGATTGATTCCGTCGGTCGACGGCAAACGTGTGCCTGCCTTAGAAATCATGCTGGACACGCCGCGCATCAAGGATCTGATCAAAAAAGCAGAGGTCGATACGTTGAAGGAAGCGATGGAACAGGGAGTGGACGAAGGCTGCCAAACCTTCGATCATGTGCTGTTTCAACTATACAAAGTGAACAAGATCTCGCTCGAGCAAGCCCTCATCAACGCCGATAGTGCGAACAATCTACGTTTGAAGATCAAACTTGAAGGGCTCAAGGGGGATGACGCCGTGAATGCCTTGCTTGATAAGCAGATGGGGAGCCACGGCACGGATGCGTTCAAGATTCAGGGCGGCGCTTCAGGAAACGTCACTCCGCTTCGCAAACGATAGACCACCAGATCACTCGCCTGATCCTCAAAGGATTGAGCTCCCTTCGGTCTGGCGCTCCAGATAGGACGCCATCTTCTCAAGAGCCAGCGCGCTGAGTCGGGATCCATACCAATTCGGCATCGTATGCTCTGGGTAGCCCCGCACGACAAATCGCTGGGGCTCCAGGACTGATTCAACGATGTACTCACGCACCGTCCTAGCTTGTCCTCGGTACCCTGGATCCTTGAGTCGCCGAGGGCCGGTCGTCCCGAGTACCAATGGAGGTCCGACTTGTCCATTCGCACCGGGAATCCCGGGAATGATGTGGCCCACGGGACAACCAGGCCGCGCGAAAATGTCGATGAGAGGCTCATCTCCCGTGACCAGCGGAATCGTTTCGAGATTCAGTGCAAGGCCGACTGATTGGTCCAGCTTCGGATGAGAGGCAGGAGGATCGCGAAGCGCCCACACTACCGACAACAGCACCAGGGCGATGGCCGTTAGGATCACGAGCTGTTCAGGAGGGCGAGGAGTCATTTCTGGGACCGGCTCGGAAGACTTCGTGAGGTTCGGTTCGTCACGCAAGGAGCACCTGGGTGGTTGATGAACCAGTTGCCGGATTGAAGGGAGCAGGGATTAGCTATCGGCGTCTGCTGCGCATCGAAACCCGATCGTGCGATCTTCAAACTCCGGCTCAGCAGAAAACCGAGCCGTCACACGCAACGCGATCGGCATGTCTGCCCAAGATCCGCCTCGCAGCACACGCTTCTCACTGGAAGTCGGTCCTAAAGGATTTTTTTCCGGACTCTTGAGATAATACTCACGGTCATACCAATCAGCCACCCATTCAGCTGCATTCCCGGCCATGTGAGATAGCCCATAGGGGCTTCTACCGCCGTTCTTCAGCCCATATCGTACGCTCATCCCCTCAAGGCCACTGTTGACAGGAACCAAGGTCACAGCCTCGTTCACCCAGACGCCTCGATTATAATTTGCTATGTCGACGAAGGGCTGCATGGGCCCCCATGGATAGCGTCGACCATCGGTCCCCCGCGCAGCTTTCTCCCATTCCGCTTCCGTGGGAAGGCGCCGGCCTGCCCATGTGCAGTATGCCACAGCGTCATTCCACGATATCCCCACGGCAGGGAGGTCGCTCAAGGTCCGAGCCGCTTCATCATCCCACATCGGCGGCAAGCCACGCTTGGCCGATTCGACAAACTTTTGGTAGCGGCCCGCGGTGACCTCAAATTGATCGATGTAATAGGCATCGACCGTGACATGATGTTCCGGACGCTCGTTCGGCAAACCATCGTTGCTGCCCATGAGAAAGGGTCCGGCAGGGATAAGAACCATGGGCGCCCCGTCATTTCCCTTGATGATCTCCACAGCGGCACCACCTCGTTGCTCTTCTTCCGGAAAAGCGGCAACGCCAAGGGCCCATTGATCAAGAAGAAAAAGAACAACAATGAGACGCAGCCACAATCCAAATTGATTGATCATCAATGTGACCAGCATTTATGAAGACTCGCTTAACACGCCTCAGTCGCGCGAGGATGTAGCACAGATACAGGTAATAATCCAAGAGGAGAGCTAACAGAACATCTCCTTCATTGAAAATCTTTCCTGGACCATCTGCATCGTCCGATCAGAACAAACCGAGGTCCGCATTTTGTGGAGGAACGCTTGCATCGATTCGACATTCGTGTTGATCCGACTACTGTGCAACTGAAGTCTGGTACGCCGTTGGCGTTGAAATTACAGGTGATGGGTCTCAGCGAAGGAGGCTGTCGGCCGTTGGCTGGCGCGCGGGTCGATATCTGGCAATGCGATGCCGCAGGTGTCTATTCTGATGTGGAAGAATCGGATTTCAACACATTTGGCCACAATTGTTTGCGTGGATATCAGGTGACTGCCTTGTTGATCGTTAAGGACTATCCAGCTGTCATGTGCTGCAGTCATCTGTATTGCTCATGGTGTTCTGGTTACACAAGTTCCCTCTGCGTCGGTAGCACGCATGAACGATCTCCGAGAACTGAAGACGGCCTTAACAAGGCTTCCGTGATGATCCAGCATTCTGGACTGAGACTCATCCCACCTCTGTAGACTTTCGCACGGATAATGGGGGCGCCAATTGCTCGAGCGACCGCCCTTCCGCATTGATTCCCAACCACAGCTCAATCGCCGCACCGACGAGCATCATGCCTCCACCCACGAGATATCCGTAGAAGACGCTTGTGGCCGATGTTTCGATGAGCATCCCGTAGAGCCACGGTGCCGCCACGCCGGCGCCTTGTGCCACGATGAAGAAAAAGGCGATCGCCATCGCACGGATCTCCATCGGAAACACCTCGCTCACCGTCAGATAGGCGGCGCTTGCTCCGGCCGAGGCAAAAAAGAAAATCGATGACCACAAGAGCATATGTGTGGAGAGCGTCAAAGAACCAGTCCAGAACAGGTATCCCGTGAGCCCTAACAGGATACCGGAGATCCCGTACGTGAAGCTGATCATCGGTTTGCGGCCCACCGTATCAAACAGACGCCCCAACAAGAGTGGTCCTAAAAAATTACCCAGTGCGAACGGGAGGATGTAGAGGCCGATGTCTACGGTTGGTACGGCATAGTACTTCGTCAGCAGCAGCGGATAGGTAAACGATACGGCGTTGTACATGAACGATTGTGTGACCATCAATCCTATGCCTAATACCGTTCGCCGCGGATAAGACTGAAAGAGTTCGCGTGCCACGGTTGCAATCGTCGCGTGGGGGCGCGCATGTACCGTGATCGTGCCTTCAGGAGTTGCCAGTGACATACCTCGATCCAGCGTCACTTGCCGCTCAATCTGTGACACAATGGCTTCGGCTTCAGGAACCCGACCGTGGGTCATGAGCCAGCGCGGGCTTTCTGGAATGAAGCGCCGAACAATGATGATGGCCACTCCAAGCACGGCACCAAGGACAAAACAGAGCCGCCATCCGATGGATTCAGGGAAGATCTCAGGATTCAACAAGAGCAGCGTCATCAAGGCGCCGGCTGCCGAGCCGAGCCACCACGTTCCGTTGATCGCCAGATCTGTATGGCCACGATTTCGGGCGGGAATCAATTCATCAATCGCGGAATTGATGGCTGCATACTCGCCTCCGATGCCGGCTCCAGTCAGAAATCGAAAGAACATGAAGCTCATCAGGTCCCATGAAAAAGCCGTCAGGACCGTTGCCGTGAGATAGAGCGCCAAGGTGATCATGAACCATTTCTTTCGCCCCTGCCTATCGGTGAGATAGGAAAAGAGGAACGCGCCAAGGACCGAACCTGCCAAGTAGGCGGAGGCCGTGAGTCCTACCTCCGATTGTGAGAGATGTAATGTGTCGGAGTGGGTCAGCATCGGGCCGAGTGAGGCCACGATGGATACTTCAAGCCCGTCGAGCAGCCATGTGACACCCAATGCTCCGACGACCAACCAGTGCCAGCGTGCCCATGGCAACCGGTCCATCCGTTGGGGAATATTGGTGGTGATTGGCATGCCGGGAGGCATGCGTCCTATTAATACGGCAACTGGATGCCGGCTGTCCAATGGATCGAATAAGCACAATGGGCAGGATGTTCAAAGAGGACGTCCTTCTCACCCTCCCGCCCCGGCGCGCCAAGACGCGCCGTTCCCCGGTCAAGGCTGCAGCGAGCGAAAGGTCAAGGCGTACGTGGTTGGAACATTGAGACCTTGAGCGATGCGACCTGCCTGCGCGAAGCGCTTCGGCGAAGGCAGGGAACGAATCTGGCGGGCTTTTTCAACATCCTACTACCAACCCAATTGCCAGTTCAGACCATTCCGTTCCACGAGCGCGTCCGCTTCCCTTGGGCCCCACGATCCGGCGGTATAGACATGCACTGGTCGGGGACCGATCAAAAGGGGGTCGTAGAGTCGCCAGGCTGTTTCCGTAAAGTCTGCGGTGACGAACAATGTCTGGTCGCCGATCATGACGTCACGCAATAGCGTCTCATAGGCTTCCGGCAACTCGCCGCCGAATCCCTGACCATAGTCGAATCCCAGCGCCCGATCGGTAAACTTGAATGGTCTCCCAGGAGTTTTCACGGAAAAGCAGAGCGAGAAGCCTTCACCCGGTTGCAACGTGATCAACAGCTTGTTGGAATTCAGACTACCCGGCTCCAAAGATCGAAAGACTTGCGTGGGCGCCGCTCGGAAGGTGACGGCCACTTGCGTGATCTTGCGAGGAAGCCGCTTTCCGGTTCTTAAAAAAAACGGCACTCCCCTCCAGCGCCAATTGTGAATCTCCAACTTCAGCGCCACATAGGTCTCGGTAGTCGAGTCTGGTGGTACACCTGGTTCTTCCAAGTAGCCGGGAATCCGCTGGCCGGCGACCTCCCACGCCCTATATTGGCCGAAGATCACGTCTTGTGAGTGAATCGGTTGAATAGAGCGAAGTACTTTCAATTTTTCAGCCCGGATCTCAGCGGCTTCGAAGGAAGTCGGCACCTCCATGCCTACGACGGTCAATAGTTGCGTTAAATGGTTCTGCACCATGTCACGGCAGGCTCCGGCCTTTTGATAGTAGGCTCCACGATGTTCGACACCGAGGTCTTCAGCGACGGTGATTTCCACGCTCTCCACCGTATTGCGATTCCACAGCGACTCAAAAATGGGGTTCGCGAAGCGAAAGGCGAGTAAGTTTTGCACGGTCTCTTTGCCGAGATAGTGATCGATGCGATAAATCTGCGATTCGTCCAGATAACGGTGTAACAGGGTATTGAGCGCCCGGGCAGAATGAAAATCGTGACCAAAGGGTTTTTCCAAGACGGCGCGCACCCACCCACGGCTTTTCAGCAAGCCGGCTTGGTCGAGTAATTCCAAAGTCGCCGGCACAATCGCCGGGGGAAGCGCCAGATAGAAAACCCGATTTTGCGGTAGATTTCGGGCGACTTCCAAATGGGCGATAAACGTGGCAAGTGCTTGGTAGTCCGACAATCTGCCTTCCCGCAGAGTCTGATAGTACAGATGGTCTTCGCACCATCGCTGGAGATCAGAAGCGTTACGAGCACCTGAATTGCGCAGCCCCTCATAAGCCCACAAGCGGAACGCATCCGCGCTCATCTCAGGCAATGAGGCTCCGACGATGAGCGTATTCTGCTTCTCCAGCTCACCGTAGGTTCGCAAGTGAAACAATGCGGGCAACAGCTTCCGTCGGGTTAAATCTCCTGTCGCCCCCAGAATAATAAACAGATGTGGCTCAACCGTTTCCTTCATCATCCATCATCCTCGTGACGATCCCTCACATATGCTGAAGCTATGACTCATTCTGTCGTTCGTCAATGGACGAAACCCCTCATCCTCAGTGCGCTTTTACGTAAGGCTTCGATCTACTCTTCCGGTTCCTCAATTGGACCGGCCCACTCGCCGTTGGCGAGCGAGACCTCTTGAAATCCGCCGTCCGGCCATTGGAACTCTCCGGCTTGATCGACAAGCACGATAAACGGGTCGGCTTCGTGGGCCGGCCCGCGGAACCAGTACCAGCCAGGCCTTGTCGGTTTGTTGTGGCTCCAACGATAGGGCGCTCTCGGTTCTTCCTCATGTTCTTCACGTTTCACCATTCATCCCCATCTTCATGTTCTGGTACAGTACAGCTCTATTTGTGACCCTATCACGTCATGTCCACACTTCCAATAGAAGATGTCCTGCCGTTAATCTGCCGAGCATTGGAAGCAGGCCCGAATGTATTGCTGACCGCGCCTCCAGGAGCTGGCAAGACCACTCGTGTCCCCTTGGCGCTCCTGAACGAGCCCTGGTTGTCGGGTAAAAAACTCTTGCTGCTCGAACCCCGGCGGCTCGCCGCGCGAGCCGCCGCTCGTCGCATGGCGGAAGAGTTGCACGAACAGGTCGGGGAGACCGTCGGTTATAGGATGCGTCTCGAAACCAAGATCGGACCGACGACAAAAATCGAGGTGGTGACAGAGGGAGTGCTGACAAGGCTGCTCCAACAAGACCCATCGCTGGAGGCCTATGGCATCGTGTTGTTCGACGAGTTCCACGAACGAAGCCTGCAAGCGGACATGGGACTTGCCCTGTGCCTCGAAGCTCAACGCCTCTTCCGCCTAGACCTTCGTCTCTTCATCATGTCGGCCACTCTGGACTGCGGTCCGATTGCCGAACTGTTGGATCGAGCTCCACTCATCACGTGCGCCGGCCGGATGTTTCCGGTCGAGACTCAGTACCTTGATCAGCCTCTTACCGGACGGCTCGACGTGGCCGTGTCGCAACGCATCCGGCAATCACTCATAAAAGATCACGGTAGTCTGTTAGTCTTCCTCCCGGGGATGGCAGACATTCGCCGAGTCGAGCGACTCCTGATCGACTCCAACCTTGACCATTCCGTACAGATTGCGCCGCTGCACGGCGATCTTCCTCAGGACATGCAAGATGCAGCGATTCGACCGACAGCGCTCGGACGGAGAAAGGTCGTACTTGCCACCTCCATCGCCGAAACCAGTCTGACGATCGACGGTATCCGCGTGGTGATCGATGCAGGCCTGGTACGTATCCCACGGTACGATCCTCGCTCCGGTCTGACTCGATTGGAGACCATTCGTGTCACAAAAGATTCTGCTGAACAGCGCCGCGGCAGAGCCGGACGACTTGAAGCGGGCATGTGTTACCGGATGTGGACCGGAAAAGAACAGGCTCTGCTTGCTCCCCGTCGTCCACCGGAAATTCTCGATGCAGATCTCACTTCCCTCATGCTCGATCTTGCCCAGTGGGGCGTACAAGATCCGGCGGAACTGTCGTGGCTCACTCCGCCACCTGCCGGTGCGGTCGCTCAGGCCAGAGATCTACTGATCCAACTCGGAGCCTTCACTGCCGATGGCCGACCGACCGACCATGCTCGACGAATGGCCGACCTTCCGCTGCACCCCCGCCTCGCGCACATGATACTCCGGGCAGTGCCATCGGGTCTTGCTGATCTCGCTTGCGAGGTGGCGGCGCTCTTGAGTGAACGCGACATTCTTCATGGACCACGCGAACGACAGAACGCCGACCTGCGGATCAGGATGGATGTTCTGCGGGGTCAGTACGATTCCATTGGTCTGGTGGTGAATCGAGCCGCGGTTGACCGAGTGAGGCGAACTGCTCACCTATGGCGGAGGCGGCTCAGCAATGACTCATCCCATGGGTCGGAAGACAAGGGATACGATCGTTCAAGCTCGGTCGGGCGCTTGGTTGCACTGGCTTACCCTGATCGAATTGCGCGGCGGCAGGCGGATCGTGCAGGGCACTACCGCCTTGTGAATGGCAGAGGCGCACGATTTAGGACCGCCGATTCCTTGGCCGTCGAACCCTTCTTGGTGATTGCCGACCTGGATGGGGGCGATCAGTGGTCCGAGATCAATCTCGCTGTTCCGATCACATTGCAAGATATTGAATCGCTTTACCATGATCGGCTGGTTGAAGAAGAAGAGATCGCATGGGATGACGCCCTCAACGCGGTACGAGCCGTACGCCGCCGACGACTCGGAGCGATGATTCTTGTAGAAGATGCCGTCTCGTCGCCCGATACAAATAAAATAAGAGACGCCATCTTACAAGGAATACGTAAATCTTATCTTGACGTAATATCATTCGGCCATCTGCTTCAACAGTGGCGCGCCCGCGTCATGTGGCTGAGACGTATTGATGGTTCTCAATCAGGATGGCCCGACCTTTCCGACGAGGCACTGCTTCAGACATTGGATCAGTGGCTTGGTCCTTACGTGACCGGCATCACCACCCTCGATCGAGTGAAACGACTCGATCTGACCGCACCGCTCCATGCCTTACTGACGCACGAACAACAGCGTCGTCTTGACCGTCTGGCTCCCACCCATATCCTTGTTCCGAGCGGCTCCCGCCTTCCACTCGATTACGAGCAAACCGAGTTCCCAGTGTTGGCGGTGCGTCTCCAAGAAATGTTTGGTTGCAAGGACACGCCGCGCGTAGCGGACGGAAAGATTCCTGTGATCTTGCATCTCCTGTCGCCCGCCAAACGGCCGGTGCAGGTGACACAAGATCTGGATGGATTTTGGAAGAGAGGGTATCAGGATGTCCGGAAAGAATTACGCGGCCGGTATCCCAAGCACCATTGGCCTGAAGATCCTACAGGTGCTGCGCCAACCGCCAGGGCAAAGCAAAGAAACCGCTAGGGTTCTTCCTTGTGGCTTGTTCTGTGTGGAGAGGGTACACAGAACACAATCTCCTTCTCAGCGAATAGGGGACCTATGTCGTCACGTCACCGGTTAGAGAAAGAGCTTACTCAGGAAGTAGATGAAATGGATATAAAGGGGATCGTCGTTGCGCTCGCATTCCTCGTGATCGTCGGTATGTTTGCCGGAGGCCGAGACGCTCACAGTGTGAGCGACGATCGACAATCTCTGTCGGCTTCCGCGCAAAGTGCTCCGACCTTGACCATGGAGAAGCCAGAGACTCTACAACAGCCGGACGACGACACTGACCTCTCCGATACATCGCACGGGCTCAATACCTTCCGCTGAATTCCTTGTCAGCCCACCACTCCGCCACCTCGTATGTGAACTGAGAGACTTTGAGTAAGGTGATTGCCTATCTTGTACTTACCGTGATCTTCGGTACAATACGTCGCGATTATGGCAAGCAAAACTCTAGTTCATTGGTGGTGCAGACTCCCGGCACCAGTAGCTATTCTTGTGAGCTTACTGTTCGCACCTCTTGCCGGCGCCAACTTGCTCGAAATGGCCGATCTCGTGGCCCATCCCGAAGTGTATGATCATAAAACTGTGGTGGTGATCGGTTCGGTGAAGGATGTGCACCTGGTCTTTGATCAGAAAGGTGAACCGACCTTCAGGTTTCTACTGGCCGACGACGACGGCACGCTTAAAGTGACCAGCCGAATCCAAGTGCAGAATGGGGATCAGGTCATTGTCGAAGGTACGTTTACCCGGCGCCGACAAGGCGGCCGCCTCACCGTGTATAACGAAGTGAATGCATTCACCGTGCGTCCCCTCAATCAGTTCAACTCCGACTTAATAGGATAAGCACCATCAGGGCCCCTCTCAACCGACTGCTCACTCCTTTGGTAGTGATCGGGACAGGAGGCCATAATGTCACCGACTTTGACCGTTGGTCGTCGGATTAACGATCATGTGAAGCCATCACATCTTGACGCGGCTCTGCTCCCAGGCGCGAAATGCCGCTAAGTCCTGTGCCATGCTGTGCAGGAGGAAAGCCAGCACCGCCGCATCATCGATCAAGCCGATACCGGGAATAAAGTCCGGCATGAGATCGACCGGACTTAATACATAAATCAGTGCGGCAACCAGCCAGGCCATCGTGCGTGCGGACAGGCCCCGATAGCTGCCGTCCTTCCAAGCTTTCAGGAGTCTAAACAAGAGCGGAAGATCTCCACAGAGGCGACCGATCATGCGTGATAACTCAAAGAACCTCGTCGATACCTTCATGCTCACCTCCTGACGACCGGGCCTCTGCCACATGTACCCGATGCGATGTAGGATACCAAGAGACATTGATTTCAGAAAACCCTGTCCGGCCGGGAGAGTTGAAATCATTTTCACAGAGCACGATGAAACTCCTTCATTGCTGCCACGACACCTCCAGGGAATTGTTGGACACGACTCCCCAAGATAAAGATCGTCTCCTGGCCTAACGCTGAACCCAACTCGACCAGACGCTCCGGGCCGATGCGTCCACCGATCGCTGGCATCATCGATCTGAGGCAACCCCAGGACCGCCGACAGTGCTCCGCTATCGAGACACAGTCTTGTTGCGACATGGGATAGTCGAAACCGAAGGCCGGATAAATACTCAGGTCCGAGCCGACCAATCGAGGCAGCAGCCCATAGACGACAGGAGAAGCGAGCCCACCTCTGCCCCGATCGACAGAGGTTCCGAGCATGGCAGGATGACTCGCGATCGGCAGAGCAATCTCGTTGTCCGACCGAAGAGATCTCAAGGCGTCCCAGCCGGTCAAGCCGGGCGCTACCAAGAGACCTGTCACACCCAGGCTCCTTGCTTGTGCTGCGCGCCGACGCATCCGATCCAACGATCCACTGATGTGCGCAAAATACAGGCAGGGTCTTCCTCGACGCGTGCTGGCTTGGGCGATGGTTTCGGCACAGCGACCGGCTCGTTCCTCAAAGCGGCACCACTGTTGATCGACCAGGCTTTGGTCGTCCTTGATCAAATCAACTCCGCCCTCGACAAATTGAACGGCCAATTCGGCAAGTTCACAGGGGTTGCGGCCTAACGGCTTCAGGACCGCGCAGAGGAGTGAGCGACGGGAAGCACCGACCGCCTGCCTAAGTCCGTCGATTCCAAATCGTGGTCCAGGCCACGAGGAAAGCAATCCGCTCGTCATCGCGAACGACAGCAACGTGACGTCTCCACGAAGGCTGCTTGTCCCAAACAAGACATTGAGTAAATCACTGCATTCGCCGCTGAGCAGATCGCCGCCGAAGCGAATAGTGGCTTGATATCGACCTCCGGCAGTTGCCTTCAGATCCTCTACCCGACCTAGAATCGTCGATTGAAGCGAAGGTGAAAGGAGATCGCTCTCGGCTTCAATGGTCTGATCACAACAGATACGCTCCGCCGTTCTTCGAGCCAACGCTTCCGGCCCATCGATCTCGTAGATCGCCGTGAGATTCTCCGAGGCATCAGGGGTTGTGGTACTCATGACTGCGTCTCACCCGATGAGTTATCCTGCGACGGCGCTTCGGCCGAGGACGTCGGAGTGGTCCGGTCACGCCCTACCACAATCCTATAAAGCGCGAATCCCGCGACTGCCACGATCGCAAGACCGGGCCACCCCCCGAACGGAGGAGCGGCAAAAATCGTAAATGGATCGGCGCTGAAGCCGGGCCATAGGGCGGCGAGCGCGATCGGCATCGCGAGCATGATCCCCATCAAGGCTTCGCCGGTAATCAATCCAGCGGCAAAGAGCAATCCTCTCTGCAGCGCCTCTTGCCCTCCACTAATGCGCCTATGTGCCAAGGTCGCAATCACGCCACCCACAAAAATGGTTGCTGAAAGTTTCAGCGGCAGGTAGATCCCGAGTGCCACAGCAAGCACGGGTAATCTCAACGAACTGCCACGTTGTTCTTGCCGTCGATCTGCCAGAATGATCAGAACCCCGATTACCGCCCCCACTCCTACAAGAGACCAAGGCAAGCCAGCTCCAAACACACTCTTGGTCAGGTTGGCCATCAATGTGGCCTGTGGCGCACTGAGAGGATGTGGATGGCTGCTCGTCGGTTCGGCGATCCCGTACTTGGCCTGGAGGAGCGACAGAACCGGCACGAGGACCAGGGCACCTGTCAGTACCCCGACGACTTGCATGACTTGTTGTTTCCATGGTGTCGCCCCGACCAGCTGACCTGTCTTGAGATCTTGGAGATTGTCGCCGCCCATCGCGGCAGCGCAGCAGACGACTGCTCCAATCACCAATGCTGCCGCCGGACCAGCGGGATGTCCAGCTCCCATGAAGAACACGAGCAGCAGTGCGGCGACCATAATGGTGGCAATCGTCACGCCTGAAACAGGGTTACTTGAACTTCCGACCATCCCAGCCATATAGGCGGCGACCGACGAGAAGAGAAATGCGGCAAGTGTCATCACAATCGTCATCAATAACCCGAGAAGGAAATTGTCCACGACCGTCGAATAGATCCATGCCATCGGCAGGAGCGACAGGACAAATGGCACGACGATCCACAGGAATGATGCATCCTGTTCCGTCCGTAGCAGGCCTGCCGTATCACTTGGTGTCCCGGATGCACGATAACTTGCTCGGAGCGTCATGAGACTCTTCCAGACCGGCTCACGCAATTTGGTGAGCGTCCACAGCCCTCCGGTGAGCATCGCTCCGATGCCGACATATCGAATCTGCCCGCTCCAAATCGACATCGCCGCCGCCAGTCCCGTCCGATCGGTTGGTAGCCCATGGACAAATCCATAAGCAGGCATCAGGACCACCCATCCGATGACTCCTCCAAGGAAGACCACCGCAGCCGTCTGGAGACCGATGATAAATCCAACTGCAAGAAGCGCCGGCGAAAGGTTAAGGCCCGCGTAGAGCACGGTGCGCCCAATCTGGATGGTCCCTTCCAGCGACTCAGTCCATATTCGCAGGCCGCTCTCGCCGAACTTCGCCAAGCTACCGAGAAGCGCAGCCGACAACAGAGACTGAAAGCCCCTTGTTGATTCGCATGACCCGGCTTCACTCCGTTCCGCTGCCCCGACCTTGAGAACTTCCGCCGTCGCCACTCCCTCAGGAAACCGCAAGCGAGCCGTCACGATCAGCGCCCGCCGCAGCGGGATCGTAAACAGCACGCCGAGCAACCCGCCGACCACAGCGATGGAGACGGTCTGCCAGTAATCAAACTCAGTCCAATACCCGACCAGCAGGAGCGCAGGAATCGTGAAAATGACGCCGGCCGCCAACGCTTCACCGGATGACGCTGCTGTTTGAACGATGTTGTTTTCGAGAACATTCGATTCACGAAACAACCGCAAGATCGCCATGGAAGCGACTGCCGCAGGGATAGAGGCGGACACCGTCATGCCGGCAAACAAGCCTAGATAGGCATTGGCAGCTGCCAAGACCGCTGCCAGGATAACCGACAACAGGACTGCTTTAACGGTGATCTCAGGGAGTGTGACGGTGGCAGGAACGAGAGGCTGAGAATCCTTCATGATAGTCAGCCCTTCGTGATCGGACAAGCTACTCTCGAAACAGTCGTACGGACACAGTGCGGCCCTTGATGCGAGCGCGGCCAAGTGTTTTGATAATGTCTGAGGCCATAGATGCCGGTACATCAACGATGGAAAACCGATCTTCGATTTCGATGGCACCGATGAGGCTGGAATTGACCCTCGCCTCGTTGGCAATCGCCCCCACTAAATCGCCTGGTCTGATGCCTGCCGCTCGCCCTACGCCTACATACACCCGCGCCATCTCAACCGTTCGCCCGCCCTGCCGTGACCTTCCTGTCGGAGGACGGTCTGGTCCAGCCGATCTATGAACCGGACCACTCGAATGCCTTGTATCCCGAATCAGCCGTCCAAATTCCGGTTGCCTGACAGGTACGGCAGGGATCTCCTGCTCCTGACGTTCGCCACCTTGCGCGCGAATCAGTAGCTTCAACGCCGCTGCCGCCACCTCTGCCGGTGGGTGGGCGGAGAGCCTCTCGACGAGAGGCTTGAACGCATCCAACTGGCCATCGCGTAACACCTGCTCAACTGTACCTTGCACGCGATCCAACTGCTTGGCACGAAGATCTGCCACGCTCGGGACCGGCAGAATGGTGACCCGAGCCTTCGTGTGTTGTTCGATTGCCCGTAGGAGACGCTGTTCACGAGGGTCGAGAATGGTGATCGCCGCACCCTCCCGGCCGGCCCGTCCGGTCCGGCCGATCCGATGGACATACACTTCAGCGGAGGACGGAAGGTCGTAGTTGATGACGTGGGATACCTGCGGAATATCCAGCCCGCGCGCCGCCACATCAGTCGCCACAAGCAATTCGGTTTGCCCGGCCTTGAACGCCTGCATGACACGGTCACGCTGCCCCTGACTCATGCCGCCGTGAATGGCCTCAGCTCGATGACCACGGCCCGCCAACATGGCCGTCACTTCATCGACCTCCAGTCTGGTTCTGCAGAAGACCAGTGCGGAGTTCGCGCCTGCCACCTCGACCACACGGGCAAGCGCCGCCGCCCGATGAGATCTCGCGACGATATAGGCCGTCTGCTGGACCCGTGGAGCCGTGCCGGCCTTGACCGGTTCTTTGGCAATGGTGATCTCGATCGCGTCCTGCAGATGCCGATGGGCGATCGCGCGGATTCTTGGAGGGATGGTCGCCGAAAACAAGGCAGTCTGTTTGATCTTGGGCGTCCCGGCCAGGATCGCCTCCAGATCCTCCGCAAATCCCATGTCGAGCATTTCGTCTGCTTCGTCCAAGACGACGATCCGCACCTCCTGCAGTTTCAGCGTGCCACGGCGAATATGATCCAGTGCGCGACCAGGTGTGGCGACGACCACGTCGACTCCCCGCTTCAGCCTGTGCAACTGAGGACCGATAGCCTGCCCACCATACACCGGCAGCACGCTCACTCGTAATTCC
Source organism: Nitrospira sp. (assembly GCA_029194665.1). NCBI lineage: Bacteria > Pseudomonadati > Nitrospirota > Nitrospiria > Nitrospirales > Nitrospiraceae > Nitrospira > Nitrospira sp. The sequence goes on from JARFXO010000003.1 coordinate 715,926, forward strand.
TTTCCGTACCGCTGCACCGCTTCCCCGACTTGAATCGCCAACTCGCGGGTCGGTACGAGCACAAGCGCAGACGGGCATGCCCTCGCTGCATGACTGATGGACTGCAGCATCGGCAATGCGAAGGCCGCGGTCTTACCGGTGCCGGTCGCAGCCTGTCCAAGCAAATCTCGTCCTGCCAAGAGCGGAGGAATCGCTTCGCGCTGGATGGGAGTAGGTTCTTCGTAACCCAGCGTTTCCAATGTCGCGAGTAGCGGTGCTTCAAGGCCTAAGGCGGCGAAGCCTGGTGAAAATCCCGTTACGGTGGGGGTAGCGGACTCTGAGGACGGGCCATGCTTCATATGGTACTCAGCGGCATTTCTGTTTGCCATGATCGTGGGATCGTGGAGCGTATGGAACGACGACTCACGGGAGGCTGGATGTTACGTTGAATGGGGCGGTAACGCAAGATCTGGTGAGAGCCGATCCTCAGGGATCATCGCAAGACAGATCGGTAGGCACCAGCGGTTTGAATCACGTGCCGAAGGGGAGATCGATTCTCAGTCTGTTGGATAGGAATCACGCGGTCCAAGAGGATGCCCCCGCACCTTGAGTGGACAGGGCGTTCGGCACCTGTCCGCTCACAGATGTACGGCGACGTAATCGGACAGCGACTTGTTGCTGCTATAGCTTCGCCAGCGTCAATGCGCGTATCGGAATCAACCGGTCCTCTGTTGGAATAAGAAACATGACCTGCGCGAGCGCTCGGTAACTCGCCTCCAATTCACGGCACCGAGTTACGAATCGACCGGAGGACAACCGGGGGAAATAATCGCGGTGGCGCTCGTAAAAGCGAGCCCGGCGCCCCCAACGCTCCGCCTTGAAGATACACAACCGAGTGACCAATTCCAAAAGATGATTGGGTGACAACCGCTTAGGTCCCCGTCTCGCCGGAGCAGGAATTACGAATGTAGGTACGGTCAGTTCCTTTGATACTTCTTTCATCGTGCCCTCCTTGTGCCTGATCCATCGTCTCAAGCGCCATGGCTCATGCGCCGTGCCAGGTTACAGTTTCAGCTCATCCTAACATACCTAGGTAATCACGGAACATGAGAAGACCATTAGAGATAGATGAAAACCTTTTCATACAGGTTACGAGTCACACAACTGATCCTTACCGCTCATGGGGTACGAAGCCGACGTCGGCAATGGCAGCGGCTTGGACTGGAGGATAGGCCCCTTCGAATTTCGTTGGAAAGACGTACAAGCGCTCTCCGTCGGAAAACAGCAGCCGATACTCCTGTTCGGCATCGCTGCGCAGATACACCGTGAGCAGCGAGGATGTCGGTTGTTTATCGACCCGTGCCCAATTCAGTCCGAGCTGCGCAGGGACCACATACAGGCCGGCGGCAACCACGGCGAATGCGATATACGCCATTGACAGATCAATGAGTCGGTTCATGGTCTTGAACCGCACCACAACCAGTTCGAGTGCCGAGCTGCACAGCAGCAGAATCGCGACGACACCGATAATCGATAGAGCGATAGCCGAAGCGACATAGCCGAATGTGCTCAGGAGTGGGGCTATCACTAGGAGCGCGAGCAAGAACCATGATCCATACCGAACCAGGACCACGGAGAGCTTGAACTGAAAGCCTTCCGTCACGTTCTCTTGACTCCCGATCGCCGCGAGATTCGTCGTCGCCAGATATCCCAAGTAGAGCATCAGTAACAACGGCACCCAGCTTTGGCTAAAATAGGTCGCCGCCGGAACTTCCTCTAAGATCCATGAGGCTCCAAATTCTGAAAAATAAGCTTTCGTGTAGATCGATCCGGCGAGATAGGCCACTCCACTCATGGCCGCCAATCCGGCTAATGCTTTCGGCGTCTGCTCGATGAGTCGCCGAGTACCGGCTCGGGACGACCTGCTCCTGTCAGGATCGTCGCGGGACATGGATCACGAGATTGAACCGGGAATAATCGGCGAGTTGGAGAGGCTCGATTGTACGCCAGGGGCAGCCGCTGCAAGCAGGGAAAGGGGAACCCATGCGCATGAGCGAACGGATGGACGGAGAACAAGATCCCGATTCCTTGGGGATCGAGTATCGAGACTTCTAGCTTGAAAATGCAGCCAGAGCCTCTTCTTCCGTGTTGCACAATTGAATATTTTCACCATACACGCGGTTCAGCAGATTAAATCCACTGGCCTCAAGCGCTTCTTTGACCATCCCCTTCGCTGCGGCAATCTTCATCTCTCCGTGAACGTTGTTCAACTGCTTGCAGGCCAGAATCAGGACCCGGATGCCGCCGCTGCTGATATAGTCCACGTCAGCCAGGTTGATGATCACCTTTTTCGTACCTGTGTCCACGATCCTTTTCATCTCCTGGATCCCTTGTTCGGCCGTGGTGGCGGAAAGGCTCCCTTGCATCTTGACGAGGGTAACCCCGGCGTTCTCGTGAGAGGTCATCGTCAACGTGTGTCGGGTCTCTTGGTCCATGGTTGCACTCCTTTGTTCTTCGCCTCTTCCACAATCATCCCATTCACAGCGACTGTCCTATTCGAGAGGCCGCGACTCCCACAGTGTGCCTCATCATATCATCGATACTTTCTCTCCTTCCATCCGGACGAGACCCTCGACGGGGCGTCAACGATTCAACGAAGCATCGTACCTCGGCCAATCGAAGGGTGGATTAACCTGTCTCTCGGATCTTTGAGATGGCGTCCTCCAGCGTGGAGGCATGGAGGCTCATCATCAAGGCCCCACTCAGTTGGAGTACTGCTCTGACATGGTCATTCCCTCCACTCAGGACGACTCTCCCTCCCACTCGCGTCATGGACATCACGGCTTTCAGGATCACTCGTAGTCCAATGGATGAAATGTAGGAAATTCGAGCGAGATCCAGGACGATCTGCCGTTCCCCACGCTCGATATGTTCCGTCAGGATGCGCTCGACCTCCGGTGAGCTGTTCGTGTCAAAGCGGTTCTGCGGGGTGACGATCATCACATCATCGCTTCGGTGTGATATGACGCTCATGGCCATGCTCGTTGAGTCTTGCCCAGGTTGTGGCGACTTCCATCCACCTTCGAACATCCTGATTCCGGTTTGATCGGGACGTTTCAGAGGAGCGGACGGCTCAGATACGAGCTTCTTTTTCACTGTCAAGACGTTGCGCCCCACGTTGCGATGGTACGTCACCTCGTCAAACATGGAGCGCACCAGATGAATTCCCAAACCGCCGATCTCGCGTTCGTGCAGGAGTAGCGACAGATCCGGGGTAGCGACCGTTAAGGGGTTGAAGGGAATCCCGTCATCCGTCATGGTCAGGGTCACGCACTCATCGCGCACTTCGCCTTCCACCGCGATGGTGTGCTCTGTCGGATCATTCGGGAAGGCATATTGCACGATATTGTTGAGGAGATCATCCAGCGCCATGTTGAGTGTAGGGATCAACGGCTTGGCCCGTTCCCATTGACTCACATATCGCTCAAACGCCATCTGTACCACGGGGATGGCCGCCAATCGGTTGAGCATGGTCTGACGAAATACGCTGACCGCCACATCAGACGGGGCGACACCGAGATACCGTATCCCCAATATGGTGATATCGTCCGCCTGCGGAGCGTCACCGACAAAGGTCTTCACCGCCTTCATGACCTCACTGATCCGATCGACCACTGAAACAGCCATGGATTGGTCGAGAATCGTTTTCAACCGGTCCTTGCCGAACAGTTCGCGCCGTCTATTGTCGGCTTCGGTAACCCCATCGGTGTACAAGAAGAGCTCATCTCCCGGTCCTAATTGGATGAGGCTCTCCTTGAATGCGATGCCAGGCATAGGACCGACGAGGGGCCCGTCTTGAGCCGTCAACCACTCGAACTGTCCATCTCGTCGCTTCAGCAGAGGAGGATTATGACCTGCGTTCGTGGTAAGAAGGGTGCCGTTGCGGAGATTCAGGATGCCCAGGTACAGGGTGACAAACATGCAGCTCTCGTTCTCCGCGCTGAGCGCATCGTTCACATGGGTGACGATACTCGCCGGTGAGGGATCCGACGCCGCCCTGGTTTTCACCATGATCTTGGTCATCGCCATGAAGAGCGCAGCAGGGACCCCGTTGCCCGACACATCGCCGATGACGAAACAGAGCCGATGGTCATCGACCAGGAAGAAGTCGTACAAATCGCCTCCGATTTCCAGGGCCGGTTCGAGCACCGCATAGAGCTCCAGCTCCTTCCGGTCCGGAAAGGCCGGGAACCGGCGTGGGAGCATGCTCTGCTGAATATCCCGGCCGACGTTCAGTTCTTCCTGCATGCGGGCCTTCGCCGCCTCCACCAACGCCAACGAATCTACTAACCGCGCCTTGGCATCCTCGGCGGCCTGTTCGGCATTTTTCAGCGCCGTAATGTCTGTTGCAATGGCCACGATCCCGCCATCTTGTGTCTTCTTCTCGTTGATCATGACCCACTCTCCGCTGGAGCGGTATTGAATGTAGGGCCCGCGAGGATTGTGGTGCATGTCGAGACGCATTTTCACCCAGGAATCGATATCCCCCGTTGCGGCGGGTATATCGCCTCGTTTCGCAATGCGGCGAATGATCGATTCAAACGAGTCGCCGGGTTGAACCTCGGCACCAGGCTGAGAAACCACTTCGCGATACTTGCGGTTACAGATCACCAGACGGTCGTCCGCGTCGAAGAGCGAAAATCCTTGCGGGACGCTTTCGATCGCCTCGATCATTCGGGCATGGCTATCTCGTGCCAGACTTGATGCCTTCGTCACATGGCGATCAATGATGGCCAGGAGTGTCGAGAGCGATACCGCGACGACCGCGAGTAGATCCACCTCGATTCCCGGCGGCGCACTAGTCGTCATGTTGGAAATGTTGTACGTCGGAATCATCCCGATGAGGTGGGATCCGGCAAGCGCAAACCCCATGGCACTCGCCTTTTCCGTCACCCGCCAATTTCCGTACGCGATATTCCAGGCTCCGAGTGCGAGGACGGCGATACTCAGTCCTACGATTCCCGTAACCGACAGCACAAAGAGCAACACGTCATTCTGGAGATCGATCGGCTGGTGGACTGCCATCATGCTGGAGAAATGGGTCAGGGTCATGCAAGCACCCATCAGCATCCCTCCGGAGACGAGCCTCATTCGACCGTCGGCATGACTGCTGATCATATACACGGCCACGGCCCCTGTCGCCCCGGCGGACAGGAGGGAAAGAACGGCGAGCGCTGAGTCCTGGGCTGCTGAGACCGGCGGACAGAACGCCAGATTGCCGATGTAATGAATCGCCCATATTTCTAGACCGGCCGCGATGGCACCGATAGTGAGCCACCGGAACTTGATGGGACCCGCGTCGGAAGCGCGCATCCGCTCGGCAATGCTGAGGACGACGTAAGCGGCCGCGCCACCCAGCAGCATCGAGGAAGCGGCAAGCAAGGGATCACAGATTCCGAGCACGGTGAAACTCCACTTAGGTGATGTCAACGAGCATCATAGACATTATGGCAAATGCCGTGAGCTCCGACCATTGCGGCAAGGCAGATTCAACATGATGCGGGGCATCACCGACCATGAGTCAATGCACCGGTTGATCAAGACGATCCCAGCGAGGAGTCCGCGTGCCGGGATCAACCGACCAGTAGATGAACCGCACCTGACCCAGAATGTTTTCCTTGTTGATCGGTCCCAAGAAGCGGCTATCTAGACTCTCCTCCCGGTTGTCACCTAAGACAAAATAGGTGTCGGGAGGCACGGTCATAGGGCCGAGGTTATCACGGACGTTTCCGGCCATACTGGATCCATCGGTATGTTGCACATAGGGTTCAGTCACGGTTTTTTCGTTCACAAGGACCACCTGATTGCGGATGTCGATCCGATCGCCGGGAACCCCGATCACGCGCTGCAAGAAGAGCGTCCCACTCTCGTCTGGATAGCGATAGACGACTATATCGCCGCGCTGAGGCTCGGCTGCATGATACGCAGTCCTATGCGCAATCACATGGTCTCCCGGCAAGAGCGTCGGTACCATCGCCTCATTCGAGATCTGGAGCCGATGGGACTGTGCCCGCACAGCCGGCAACAGATCCGGCAGGCGGTCCGTCACAAAATTCCAGCGAAGCTCCTGCACCCTGGACGTCGGGACGAGGATCTCGCTGCTATATCTTCTGACCAACCATCTGGCTTCTGCAGCAGACAATTTCGAGGCATAGTATTGCGCGAGATGCTGCTCCCAGAAATTTGCCGGGGCCAGATCGAACAGCATCACTCTGAGTGAGCGCGCGAACGACCGCGCGATACGCTCCATCTCCGGTGAAGTGAACGGATCGGCAAGATCAGACTCGACCTCCAGCTGGCGACTGTACCTCGCAACATCGGCCTGGTCCACGATCGACTCGTACAATCGCTCCGACGCCACCTCAAGTTCGGCCAGCTGATAAAAAACGGTCTGCGACTCGCTGTCACGGTCAGATTGAGCCACAGGGGTGGCGCTACACCCCATCCAGAGTCCACCACAGGTTACAAGTAGACAGCCGGCAACGTGACTCGAAGATCTACCAAACATGCGGGACAGGCAGGAGAAAATCTTGATGCTCAGTCAAGGCTCCTCTCGTTCATGCGTCCCGGGAGGATACCGCACTGGACCATGATTGGAAAGCCACCCGGGTATGGCTCCGGGACGGCCTGATGAGCGGAGTCCTCGATAGGGACCGAGGAATCGTGGTAGTGGGAAACCGTCCACCACGCGAGTCCTAAGCCATGTTCAAAAAATTGATAGTGCTGGCCAAGCAAACGCAGTCGGTATGTAATTGTGGCCAAGAGGATTTACTCACAGGGGGAGCACGATCATGATCAATCGAAAGCTCATCGGCCTGGCTAGTCTCGCGCTGTACGCGGGGTTTCTGGTATGTCCAACGGACGGATCGGCTGAATGGTATGTGGATGCCTACGCGGGAGCCGTCTGGACCGAAAACGCGAACTTGACCGTGACCAGCACGTTAGGGACTACAACGACCTACCAGGACCTCGACGTCCATAACACTTGGACGGCCGGTGGCCGTGGGGGGTACTGGCTGGATAAGGGGAAGATGGACTGGCTTGGATTCGGGTTGGATGTCTTCTTCTTCGACCTCAAGACGCCCCCCGGACAACAGGTGGGCGTGACCGGAACTGGGGGCAGTACCACGATAGATGCCAATTGGAGCTTGCCGGCATGGGGAATCGGCTTCGACGTGCTCCGTCTGCGACTCCCGCTCCTTCGAGACGAACAATTCCTCCATGGGCGTGTGCAGCCGTACATCGCCGCCGGCCCTACCCTGTTCATTACCTACGCGGGCCAGAACACATTTGTTCAGCCGACTGGACAAAGCTCCACCGACGTTTCCGTCGGAGTGAAAGTCGACGCCGGCGCAACCTTCATGCTCACGAAACGAATCGGAGCGTTCGCGCAATATCGCTTCACGCACTTCACCGCTGAATTGAACTATCAGAACAACCAGCCGGCCCCAGCCACTGAAACATTCAAGACCACTTACGACTCGCACCATGTCATCGCAGGACTGTCCCTGAACTTTTGATTCCAAGGACAGGACCAAACTCCTCACCTCTGCTCGGCCCTGTATCAGACTCGATCATCGCGTGGCCGAGCAGGCCCGGGGGCGGAGTTTCTTAACCAGCTTGGTGAAAAGAGTCGGAGCAGGGTTCGTGGCTTGAGCGCCAAGTCTTGATACTGCCTCTCCCCAGCCATCACGTCCGTCACCGCTTCACAGAGAGGCTGCCCCAGTTGAGAAAACGCCCACGATCGTATTCGAGGAAAATCGTACAGCAGTCGGGCCAGCAATCGTCCTCTTTGCAGTTCCGGAAGGATCGTTGCAGTCAGTGAACTGGTATAGGCTTGTCGTACAGGCTCCTCTTCCAGAAGCCCGTCAACCAACGATTGGGCTGCCATCAGGCCGCTTCGAACAGCGAATGAAATGCCTTCCCCGGTGACAGGATCGGCAAAGCCGGCGGCATCGCCGACCAACAGGATGCGTTTGTCGGCGAACGGCCCTCGTCGCGGGCGGATCGGAATGACGAAGCCGTGTCGCTCGATCTGCGTGACGGGACCACAGCCAAGCAGGTCGAGATAGTGCGTCATCGCCTGTTTGAGGTCGCTCCCCCGCCGCACCATCGACAAGACTCCGATTGACAGATGCTGTTGCTTGGGAAACACCCAGGCGTACCCATGGGGAATCAATCCAAAATCGAATCTTGCAATCCCATGAAATGTGTCCAACCGGTCATGGGGCACCGTCGCTTCGTACTCCAGAGCCGGAATCATGACTCGTCCATCGGCGAGATCGATGGTTCGTGAGACTGTACTGAGTGCCCCGTCGGCTGCCACGACAAACCTGGCGCTCATCGAGCCTGTACCAGTAACGAGCGTGACGAAATCGCCGTGGAACAAGACTTTGTCTAGGGCGCACCGTTGGTGAACTGTAGCCCCCGCTTCTTGCGCAGCGGAAAGCAGAGCATAGTCAAACTGAGCTCGCATCGTCATCGAAACGATGGGAGTCGGTCGATGCGTTGTGAAGGACAATTTTCCAGGGAGAAAATTCAGCTGTGCTGTATAACAGTCCTGTTCGACGACATGACGCAGATCCAGCGGCAGCGCCTGCATGGCGCGCCCAACGATCCCGCCACCACAGGTCTTGTACCGGGGCAGAGCGGCTTTCTCGATGACGGCGACCGCCACGCCCGCCTTCGCCAGCCCCCAGGCCGCGCAAGCCCCGGCCGGTCCACCGCCGACCACAATGACGTCATAGGTGCGGTTCATGCTTTGCGCATATGGCCATTTCAAGGAAGGTAGAGAATTGTAGCTAAGTTTTCAATTCCTGTCTTCAATTGTGTTAGCCTGTGTGGAGCGTAGCGGGGAGATCGGGATATATGGTGCGTCTCGTCCTACTCTTGATCGTGGTTGCCCTAGTCCTTGTCGGACCGCAGCTCTGGACCAGGCGGGTCTTTGCCAAACATAGCACGCCTCGTGCAGACTATCCGGGAACCGGGGGAGAATTGGCCCGGCACCTGCTCAATCGGTTCGACCTGCAGCACATCACAGTTGAACCGACCGAGACCGGCGATCACTACGATCCTGTCGTCAAAGCGGTCCGCCTGACGCCCGCTATCTTCGATGGGAAATCCCTCACAGCGATTACGATCGCCGCGCACGAGGTCGGACATGCCATTCAAGACCACCTGGGTTACCAGCCGCTGGCGGAGCGCACCAAGCTCGTGCGGATCGCACAGGGTGCGGAGAAGGTCGGCGCGGTCCTGATGATGGGGATTCCGGTCGCAGCGGCTGTGGCCCGAACGCCGGTCGCGAGTGTCGTCGTCATGATGGCCGGAATGGCAACGATGGGGATCTCCACGCTGGTCCACCTCGTCACGCTCCCAGTCGAGTGGGACGCCAGCTTTGGTCGTGCCCTTCCCATACTCCGGCAGGGCCAGTACCTCTCGTCTGAAGATGAGCAGGGCGCCCGCAGCATTCTCACCGCCGCTGCGTTGACCTACGTCGCCGCCTCTCTCGCCAGCCTGCTGAACCTGTGGCGTTGGATCGCGTTCCTTCGGCGATAAGCCCAGCCTCTTCACCCACCCTCGCAACTAACGAACTTGATCCAAAGTGGATTTACGATCGTCGGTGATTGAGTCCGGGGAGAAAAGATTCCTGGCCCATTGTTTTATTGTCCGGTGGATTCACTACCCGTTCATAGTTCCCCTTTAAATGCTTTGTCGAGAATGGATGGCAGCAGCGCGGCGAGTTCGACGGCGGTTTCGGCTTGTAGCTTCTTCAGCGCGTCCACCTTGGCCTGCAAACCGTCGAGATAAGCAACAATGCGGCGCTGCTCACCAAGTGACGGAACTCGAAGGTTGAATTTCTTCAGTGCAGCGATGTTGAGATGAGGCGATGCTGAGCCTGTAGAAAGAGGCTGAATTTGTTCCTCTTGGATAAGCGGTGATAAGAGTTGGTGTAAGAAAAATCGAGGCGCAATTCGATTGCAATTTGGTCGTAACATCATAACTCGTTGCCCGAGACTAAAACGTTGTCCTGGAAGAACAAGGGCGCACTTTCCAGTACCGCCACCTTCGCGGACAAGAACAATATCGTCAGCCTGTGGTTCGCCGCGGACTGTCCGTTTTCGGTATTCGTCTTCATCGGTTCGCTGTGCACCATGAAGATTCAATTTGCCGTATCCAACATCGGGCGATCGTATGCATGGGACACCCGTTTCACTCAGCCTTGGGTTGGAGTGGAGGTTATCGATAATGGCAGCACACGCATCCTCTAGGGGGATGGTCTGCTGCGTAGATCTGGATATAATTGCCCGACGAGCGGTGGTCAGAAGTGCTTCTGCTTCTTGGGAAGCTTGCTGGTGTAAGAAGCGGGCTTCGGCAGCATTGGCAGCCAGGACTTCGATCCGCGCCACGATCCGCCGCTGCTCCGGAAGCGGGGGGAGAGGGATCGCCATTGCTAGCAACTTTTCCTCTTTGAGACGGTTTCGGCTTGTTGGGGTACCTCCGGTGCTCAAGCCCAGTGCATCTTCCCAGGCTGAGATACGACTAAAATATCTCCAGAGGTACTGCCCGTCAGCACGATCTTGCCTTACCATAAAACAAGGGAACTCGTTGGAGACATAGCAGTCGTGATTCTCTCTTGCGGCTATAGCAAATGAGCCTTTCCACGCGAAGAGACGGTTATAAACAAAGTCTCCTTCTTCAACTCGATAAACCTTGGCTGCCTGAATTTCTGATCCAGACTTAATTTCCTTTGTGTATAAACCTTCTGCGTACCAGTGAGCTCCCAACATCTTGTACGCAATATCTGAGCGAACAGACTCAGGCCGACTCACAGGCACAAGGACCGCACTGAGCCGCGTCATCGGCCACTTGCTCATGCCCCACCCTTCAGAAGACCTTTGATCTCACCCATGATCTCGGCGATGCGCAGTTCCTTCTTCAGAATGTCGTCGGCGAGTTGCTCGGGAGGGAGATGCTCGAAATCGACTTTCCCGCGCGGGTTCTTGATGTCGAGGTTGCAGCCGTTCTTGAGGATGTCGGCGGCGGGGACTTTCCAGGCTCGGTCATTCTCCTTCCGACTCTGTGGTGAGCCCGTCGAACCATTCCACCAGGCAATGCAGTCGGCGAACTCTTCGAATTGAATCGGCTGGGTTTTCGTATAGTTCTTCCGGCCTTCGGGAAGCGGCTGTTCGTAGTACCAGACGTGTTTGGTCGGACCGGAGCGGTCGAAGAACATCAGATTCGTTGGAATGCTCGTGTAAGGTGCGAAGACGCCGTTGGGCAAACGGACGATCGTGTGGAGATTGAAGTCCTTCAGCAGCTCTTCCTTGATGCGGGCGCAGACGCCGTCGCCGAAAAGCGTGCCGTTAGGAACCACGACACCAGCTCTGCCTGGCTTTGGCAATCGTTTGAGCTTGCGCATGATGAGCTGAAGGAAGAGTAAGGCGGTTTCGGAGGTCTGCTTGTCCTCCGGAAAATTTGACAGCATGCCGCGCTCTTCCTCGCCGCCGAAAGGCGGATTGGTCAGGATGATATCCACCCGGTCTCGGTCACCGATTTCCTTCAACGGAAATCGCAGACTATTGAGCGGATCGATCTGCGGCGTTTCCAGCCCATGCAGTAATAGATTCATCTGTGAGAGCAGATAGGGCAGCGGCTTGGCCTCCCCGCCCCATAGGCTTCTCGTTTGCAGAATCTCACGCTGCTGAACCGTCTTGCACTGCTTCTCCAAATGCGAGAATGCTTCGACGAGAAAGCCGCCGGTGCCGCAGGCTGGGTCGAGGACGGTCTCGCCCAATCTTGGATCAGTAACGGCAACCATGAAGCGGACGACGGCGCGCGGCGTGTAGAACTCGCCCGAATCACCCGCGGCGTCTCGCATCTCTTTGAGCATGGATTCATAGAGATGGCCGAGGGTGTGGATTTCGTCGCTTGATGAGAAGTGGATACCGTGCACTCTATTGACGACATCGCGCAGGAGATAGCCGTTGATCATGCGGTTGATCGTGCCGCGAAAGACTGTGGCGATCACGTCACGGCGATCACCGCCGGTTACGCCTTGCAGGCTGCGAAGATAGGCGAAGAGACCTGGGCCTTTCTTGCCGTCGGGACCGATGGCTTCGTCGTTGTTCACGAACTTGATCAGCTCATCACCGGTGATGCCGTCGGGTTTGGCGGCCCAGTCGCGCCAGCGATAGGGCGGCTCGATGGCGGGACGGAAGCGCTTGCCGGCGAGCTTCATGTCGGTCTCACGGATCTGCTCCAGATCGTCCAAGAACTTGAGGAACATGATCCAGGTAAGCATGGGCAGGCGGTCGAGGTCGCCGTTCAGTCCCTTGTCCTTGCGCATGATGTCGCGGGAGGACTTGATGAGTGAGCCAAGTTGTTGAGCGGTGGTCGGAGGTGCAGAGGGTTTCTTGGGCATGGCGGAATCTCAAATTTTAGATATCAGAACGCTTCACACTTGATTGACGGATGCGGTCGAGTTCGTCGAGGAAAGCGTCGCGCTCTTTACGCTCAGTAGTACGTCTGCGCACTTTGTCGTTCAAATGCCGCTGGCCGGAGATATCGGAATTCTTGAGTTGCTCGATCCAGCCATAGAGCTGCCGGGAGATGCTGAGGCAGCTCGATCTCAAATTGCCAATTTCAGATTTCAGAGGGGAGAAGCTCGGAATGCGGTCCAGGAGGCAGAGCATGGAACGGACTTCGCCGGACGATCCTCGGGCGATGTAGAGAAAGGCAAGGAGTTCGTTCGTGCTGCCGCGCTCAAAGCCTTCGGCGATGTTGTTCGAGACAGACAGCGCGGCTCGCTCCAATTGGTCCCGTAATCCAGCATGACCGCGAAATGCCTGATGCTCCGTCAGTGCGTATGTATCGCGAGCTAATCCAATGGCAGCTTGCCAGACAGGCAGGTCTTCGAAGGACTTATATTTCATGGTCGCCTGGGAGGATCTCAGATTTAAAATGACACATTTCAGGTAAGATCTGAGATTCAAAATACTTTATGCTGCATACAGCAAGGTTTGCAATTGATTGACGGCCGCTCGGAGCTGCTCCGGCCCGCCGAAGAATCCGGCTATCTCCACGACATTGCCACGATCGGAGATCGGCGGCACCTTGAGCACGTCGGGAATCACAAACTGGGCCGTGCCGTATTCCGCATACTTCTCCAACAGCTCCGTGAGTATCTCCTTTGCTTGCGGTCCGTACTGATCAAAGAAGTCTTTCTTTTCCTTCTTGAGCCTGTCTGCTCGTTCCCGTCTGGTCCGAAGTGGTGCATTGAAGGCCACATGGCAGAGCAGATCGAACGGATCGGCGTCCGGCTGACCGGCGGCGCCGGCCAGGTCGTCGAAGTCGATACCACGTTCGGCTAATCGCTGAATGATCTCCCCTCGCTGTTCCGGATCAGCCCATTGGGTTCGCAGATCAGAGGCGTTCCGATACAGTGTGCGGACTTTCTCCGCCGTGTAATCCGTGAATTTGACCACGCGGAGTTGTTTCCCATCCAGATCAAGCTCATGAACGATATGCGCGACAATCTCGACTTGCCCTCCGTCGAAGTAGTACTTGCGTCGTTCCCCTTCGCGATCATCTGAGATCTGCCTATTTGAAATCTGAAATTGATCTTCCGCCTCTGCCATCACCGGTTGCTCTTCAAGAATCTTGTTGGTCTTCGGTTCACCCGTCTCACTCATTTCTTCTTGCGTAACTGAGACCGGATCGCCGTCGAAATCCGGATCGGCAAAGAGACGCGTGGCCGAACCCGTATAATCCAGAATGTTGAAATAAAGCTTGCCGTAGTCGTCACGTACCCTGGTGCCACGCCCGATCATCTGCTTGAATTCCGTCATGGAATTGACCACGCGAGCCAGCACGATGTTCTTGCACGTTGGCGCATCGACACCGGTCGTCAGAAGTTGCGATGTCGTGAGGATGACCGGAGTGTCCTGTTCCGGTTCCTGGAATCGTCCGAGGTGTCCACGTCCGATATCTCCTTCTTCGGCCGTCACCCGGCAGGCATAGTCGGCATGCTGCTGTGTGAGATCGTCATTGAGATTGACCAGGGCCTGGCGCATTTCCGCCGCATGTTCCTGATCCACACAGAATACGATCGTCTTGTCGTAGCGACCGGTCTTTTTTAAAAACTCGGTCAGATGCCGCGCAATGGCTTGCGTGCGAGCCCGTAATGCCACCACGCGCTCGAAATCCTTCGTCTGATACTCGTCGTCTGGAATCGCTCGCCCATATCGATCAAGATCTTCTCGACTCGGCCGCCATCCAGCCGCGTCCCATGTGCTCACGACCCGATGCACTCGATAGGGCGCCAGAAAGCCATCTTCGATTCCTTGCCGAAGACTGTAGGTGTAGAGCGGGCTGCCGAAATAGGCATAGGTGTCGCGGGTCTCTTCCCGCAGAGGCGTGGCTGTCATGCCAAGCTGATAGGCCGGTTCAAAGTAGTCAAGAATCTCCCGCCAGTTACTCTCGTCCCTTGCGCTGCCCCGATGACACTCATCGACGATGATGAGGTCAAAGAAGTCACGAGCATATTCCTTATAAAGCCCCGGCCGCCGCTCATCCTTGGCAATGGCCTGGTAGATGGCAAAATACATCTCGCGGCCTTTGTTCACCTCGCCGTTCTCAATCTTCCATCGCGCATCGCCGAACGGTGTGAAGGTTTTGTCCTTCGGGTCATCGATAAGAATGTTGCGGTCAGCCAGGTAGAGGATCTTGGGTCGTCGGTACTCGCCTCTTCTGTTCCAGCGTGCCTGCCACAGCTTCCAGCAGACCTGAAACGCCACCACCGTCTTGCCCGTGCCGGTCGCCATCGTCAGTAGAATGCGGCGCCTGCTCTGCAAGATCGACTGCACTGTTCGATTGATGGCGATTTCCTGATAATAACGAGGACTTTTCCCCGACAGATGGTTGTAAGGAGTCAGTAACTGCTCGGCAGCTATATCGTCTCTTAAGTTTTCTCCTGTCCGTAGCCGGTTCCAAAGTTCCTTTGGCGTCGGGAAGGTTTCAAGACTCCGCTCCAGGCCCGTGAGAAAATCGAACTCCACAATGCCATGCCCGTTCGTCGAGTAGGCGAACTTCAAGCCAAGGACTTCGGCATAGTCTTTCGCTTGCTGGAGACCATCGGCCGGAGACTTGTACGCAGCCTTTGCCTCTACCACGCCGATGAGAAAATCTCTTGTGTAACGGAGCAGGTAATCGGCGCGTTTTTGAGGTCGTCGTCGGACCTTCTCTCCAACGAGAACGATGCGGCCATCGGTAAATGTCTTCTGCTCTGTGAAGGAATGTGGATCATCGTCCCATCCAGATTGGATGAGCTTCGGGAGAACCTGCTTCCGGCACGTATCTGCTTCTGTGATCATGCCCTCGGTAGCTGAAGAATGGGCTGCAACGCCGCCGAAGCTTACCCGTTTCCCTCTCGGAAATCACGTTTTTCTGTAGCGAAGAACTGATGGCGAATGGCATATGGGAAGTCGAAGCAACGTGGATCGTCAGACAGCAGGCGGCATACGTTGGGTGCAGATGCCCATCGAGACGATCTTACTGCTGCTCAGAAATGATAGGCGAGGCCGCCCATGAACCAATTGGTCCGGAGGTCGCCTTCGAAGCGATTGTCGGAGAACTCGGCCGTCGCTCGGGCATGTTTATATTCGGTGAAGAACGCGACACGCTTCGTCACAAACATTTTCGCACCGATCAACACATTGAACACCGGATACAGGTCGGTGTCGTCTTGCGGGGCGGTCCGTAGCAGCGAGAGTCCGAGTCCACCGCCGACTCCGACATAAGGCTGGACTTGTGATCCCGGATAGCGCGCGATGATGTTCACCGTCATGTGACTGACCGAGAGGCCGACGCCAGGGGTTCTGCCGTTCTGCTGGGTGATGCCCAGAATCGGCGCGCTGGTTGTGACGCCTTGGTCCGCGATATTCGCGTCGCTGTGCGAAAAGTCGAATTCCAGGCCGAGCCACCGTAGACTGCCGTTGAAGAGGCGCCCGACTTTGACGCCGAACGCCGCTTGGTTGTTGAGGTTCAGATCGTTTGCCGTTACCCCGCTGAAACTACCGGTTCCTCGAACATCAACCAGGTCTTGAGGAAATTGGTACCCGCCCTGACCGGCTATGTACCATTCGGCTCGGCTTGGCTCAGACCAGGCGAGCACCCACAAAGTCGGCAAGAGCAGCTGAGCAAACAGTGAGCGACGATGCACGACGCACCTCCCCTCCGACTTTACGAGAAGACTCCCATGCAGCAGGACAGTCATCCTGGATAAGGACAGCAACGCTGTCTACGGCACATGCTACAGTCGGATTTCGTGCAGTGTTCTTACAAATCTGGTCTTCCCAGTCTGCTGCGGAAGTATGAAACTCTCGTAAAAGGCTGGAGAAAGTGAGAAACCAATCGTGATGAGAACACTCAGGTAGGAATGTCGCGGGTGCCGTCGTAAGAGGCGCGGGATTGGAAGGAGAGCTTGACAACGTCGCCGTCTCGAACCGGCGAGTCTTCTGACCCGATCTTCTTGTTGATCGTAATGAGCGCTTCGCGGTTGTTGATGTACTGAAGCAAGGGGCCCAGTAGCACAGGGTTCGCTTCAATCAGCTGTTTCACCGTGGTCGGACCTGTCACTGGAATTTCAAGTTCGCTCTCCTCGACCACCGCGCGCAAGGTTTGGCCGAAAATCTGTATCGAAACCATCGGACCTCCAACGAGTCGAGCGAATATCTCGCTTCCAACAGTGAGCCACGCGCACTATACGCGATCAGCGAGTTGGACTCATCTCTGCTCATCTTCTGCCGCCCGATAAGCTTCTTGCAGAAGCTGGGCGACATGTTTGACCTGTACCGAATCTCCCACTCCGTTCTTGAGCTGGATCATGCAGGCAGGACAACTTGTCGCCACGACGTTCGCGCCGGTTTGTGTGATGGCGCGGGCTTTTCGGTCGAAAATCTTTTGTGAGGTGTCGTAGTCTTTTATGAGATAGGTTCCTGCGCCTCCCGCGCAACGGTCGGCATCCTGCATCTCCACGAAGTTGACCCCGGGCAATGACGACAGCACTTGCCGTGGCTCTTTGGTCACCCCGGCCGCCCGCAGATGGCAGGATGAATGGTAGGTGACGCGTTTCGTCGTCCCGTCGACTTTGCCCATATGAGGATGCTGCGGCGATCGCGCGACGAATTCCGAAATATGCACGACTTTCTTGGCCAGTTCTTCGGCTTGCTGTTGCTCGGTCCCTTCTGAAAACAGTGCGGGATAGTCCTTCAGCATGAGCGTGCAGGAGGCGCAACCGGTTACGACCGTTTGATAGGGTGCCAACGAGCGAAGATTGAATCGCGCTCCGTCTCGAACCAGGTCGGCCTGTCCATAGGTTTGAATGGGGGTTCCCGAGCAGCGTTGCGGTGGCAGTGCCGGTTCGACGCCATGTTTCTTCAACACCTCGATGACAGCGTCCCCCACCCCATCGTCGAAATAGTTCGCGGCGCAGCCGTGAAAATAAGCTACCGAGCAGTGCGGTGTGGATTCTGTTCCATCGGGGATCAAATGCGCATACCGTTCGCGCAAGTGCCGTCGGGCCAGATTCGGCAACACGAGGTCATGCGGCAAGCGTGCTGTGGGGGCTAGGACCTTCATGATCGGTCTCGTGATCCATTCCAGCAGCTTCCTGAAGAAGGGGCGATCCCACATGTACTGCGTGCTGCCCAGGAACCGCAAGCGCGATTCAAAGGCTCCTCCGCGCGCCTGCTGCCTGAAGATCCAACCGGCCAACCGGTTCGGATGTTCAGCCCGTTTCTGAAGAATCAGGTCAGATACATCCACTCCCGCCGGACAGATGGTGCGGCAGGATTTGCAATTCAGGCAGGCTTCTACCACCCGCTTGGAATCGAGATAGCTGTAATCTTTAGCCGTGACGATCTCGAACCAGCCGCGCGAGCTCATGTCCTCGGATTGAAAGACATCGTATACGGGGCAGACTGAATTGCACTTGCCACAGGTGGCGCAGGATTTGGAAAGCCTGGTGTAATCGATATGTTCGGTAAATGAGACCTCGCTCAACTTGATGCCGGGATTGAGCACATTCCCTGGGTCGAACGATTTCTTGACCTGCACAAAGAGATCGTAAAGTTCCTCACCGAACATGGTCTTGACGAACTCGGCACGGACACGGCCGTCGCCATGTTCACCGCAAATCGAGCCGCCGAACCGATTCAGCACTGTGGCATGAATTTCCCGATAGGCGCTCACCATCTTCCCGAAATCGCCGCGATCGTTCACGTCCAACAGGGGGACGATGTGCGCATTTCCATTGCCGATATGACCGAAGATCGCCACCGGCACCCTCTGCCATTCGAAAAACTCCTCCAAGTATCGGATCAGCTCGCTGATGCGTCCAGCCGGCACGACGACGTCGTCGACAAAATTGATCGGCTTCTTTTTTGGGTCAAATCGATAGAGAGTGGGATAGAGCGACTTCCGCGCTTTCCAGAGCTGTTCCCGACGTTCTGCATCGAACGCCAGCGTCAACTCCGCCGCCAGCTTGTAAGGCCGACAGACGTTGGCCATGGTTTCAGCCTGCTCTCGGAGATCGATCTCGATGGAATCGGCATCCAATTCGACCAGCAATGTTGCCGCCGCATCAGCTGGAATGCCATGCTTCCCTCGACCGATTAAGTTGAGCGTGTTGGCATCCATGACTTCCAAAGCGCTGGGCTGGAGCGTCAAGAGCTGGGGCACCGCCTCGCCGACTTCTTCAAGACTTTGGAAATGAATGAGCGCCGTCAGTGTCGCCTTGGGCTTATCGACCAGGGTGAGCCGGGCTTCACTCACCACACCCAGCGTCCCTTCGCTGCCAACGAATAACTTCGGGAGGTCGAACGAGCCCCGTGCGAGCCCGTCGGCCAGTCCAAAGAGATTGTACCCGCAACTATTTTTGCTGACTGTAGGCCGCTTCGCGGCGATCAGTTCGGCATGGGTCTGTGTCATCACGAGCACGTCACGCAGGGCCGGCACAGCTGTCAGGAGGCGCTCCAGCGACGGATCATCGAAGGCATAGGCTCGCGCCTCGATCCACGTTGCTGAGGTGAGGCACAGCCGGAGACTTTGGACATTGTCTTTTACCGACCCGTAGCGAAGAGTGTGAGGTCCCGAAGAATTATTGGCAACCATGCCGCCCAGCTTGCACATGTCCCCGCTCGACGGATCCGGCCCAAACAACAACCCCTGCAAGCCCAGTCGCTTGTTCAACTCCGCCAAGACGATCCCGGGCTGAACCCTGGCCCACCTCTCTTCCTGATTCAATTCAAGGATTCGATTGAGACGCGACACATCCAGAATGATGCCTGAGCCGATGGCGGAACCAGTCAGATTGGTCCCGGCTGCACGAGGCGTAAGAGGAATACCCCTAGTCACCGCGTAGGCAACGGTGGCAGCAACATCCTCTTCTGATTCAACAAGGACGACCGCCTGTGGAGGCACGCGATAGATGCTGGCATCCACGGCATAGGCCGTGATCGTGGGCCCGTCATCTTTGACTTTCTCGGCTCCCAACAGAGCGCGCAGATCATGGGCAACTGCGTGGGATTTCGTCGGCAAGATCAATGGGGATGAAGTCGTCATAGATAGTTCTGCATCTTAGCTCGCAAACACTCCGAAGAACCAGAGTCGTTGTCGGTCGCCTACAAATTCTTCTACAATGGAGAGGCCCATGGAACGGCCGATCTTATACGTAACCCGCCTGTTGCCACGCCCGGTGTTGGACTCAATCCTCGGCCAGTATCGGCTGCTGGCCGAACCGACAGATTTGCCGCCGACGGAGGAAGAGCTGCGTCGTGGCTTTATCGAGGCACAGGCGGTGATCTGCACCCTGACGGATCGTATCGATGCCTCGTTATTGTCCCAGGCTAAGCGATTGAAAATCATCGCCAACTATGCAGTCGGCTACAACAATATCGATCTTGCCGCCGCGGCTCGGCGCGGCATCATCGTTACCAATACACCAGACGTGCTGACCGATGCCACCGCTGATCTGACCTGGGGTCTCTTGCTCGCGCTGACGAGACGGATCGTTGAGGGAGATGCGTGGGTGCGAACCGGTACCTGGCCTGGATGGACACCGACACAGATGCTGGGCGCCGACCTGTCAGGGAAGACGCTGGGCATCGTCGGCATGGGACGGATCGGACAAGCGGTCGCGCGACGGGCGGCTGGGTTTCGGATGCCGGTGATCTACGCGGGCCGTCAGAGCGTTTGCAACCCACCCGGCAGCTCGTGGGTTTGGCGCTCCCTAGCCGAAGTAGTCGCGGAGTGTGATTGTCTTTCGCTCCATGTCCCGCTCACCGAGGGCACTCGGCATCTCATCGACCGACGCAAGCTGGCCCTGATGAAGCCGACGGCTTACCTAATCAATACGTCGCGAGGTCCTGTCATCGACGAATCTGCCTTGGTGTCGGCGCTTGAGGCAAGCACGATCGCAGGTGCGGGGCTGGATGTCTACGAGCACGAACCGACGATCCATGCCCGTTTGAGATCACTGCCGAATGTGGTCCTTCTTCCACATCTGGGATCAGCCACACTCGGGACTCGCGTTCGCATGGGATTCATCTGTCTCGACAATATTGCAGCCGTATTAGGAGGCAGACCGGCGCCGAATCGAGTGAACTAGGGTGTGATCGGGGAATGGGGCCGAACTTTACGGTGCATACCGAAAACCGTCGTTCCTTCCCCCTGGTCTGCCCATTAATGCCGTCAGTCGCTGTGGGACGTCATGAAACGAAGGAATAGATTGGTAGGCGTGCACGGCCTTTTCCCACTGTTCCTCTGCTTCATACAGGAAGCCCAACTCGTAACGAATGGCCTGCCCCTTGGCCCCTTGGCAACGAGGATCAGCCGAGACCGTTTCCAGCTCTAGAATTGCTTGAGCGATGAGATGCTCCTCTTTGAGACAGACTGCCGTCATTAACGCAGAATCGAGATAAAACGAGTCGCTGTTCATCGACACCTGAAACGCTTCTCTTGCCTCCTCGTACAATCCCATGTTCTTGTACGCCACGCCCAACGCATACTGCGCCTCATAATCAGGCGGCGGCTCCTTTGTTGCCGGCTTAGGAGGAGTGAGTGGTTCGTCGGGAACAGCCGATTCCACGGCAGTCTGAATGACGGAGGGCTCGGCCGAGTATGAAACCGACAATGCTGGGTCTTCGGCCTCTTGCATCTCGTTGATCCCTGCAAAAGGACCGATGTCGTCCGGCGCAGCACCTGTCAGCGAGAATTCCGAGTCTTCCCGAGCCTGATCACCTGGACTGGTCGATTGCATAGCTTCTGAATGAACCGGAAAAGATTGATCATCACTTGCCAAAGCAGATACGAAGTCCGACGACGTTTCCGGCACTGACTCATTTTGAGCAGGCCCGTTCTGATCTGCCGTGGATCCTCTCCCCATCCTCGTCGCCAGCCGATTCACCAATGTCTCATCCCCGGACAGTGATCGTACCTTTTCGAAGAGCTCTTCATGCAGACTTTCCATGCCGGGCTCGGGATGCTCCAACAAGAGTTCGATGGCCTTTGCATAGTGCTCTGCGGCTCCTCCGCGATCACCTTGCTCTTCGCGCAGTTCCCCGTTCAGTTCCAGTAAGGGCACGGAGTTCGGATCAACAGCCAAGAACTCCTGAATCAACGATTCAGCAAGAGCGATATCATGCGCCCGCAGCGCTGCGCCGGCCAAGAAGCGATATTCCCCCAGCGCCACTTGCACATCCCCTCGTTGTAAATGCAATCGAGCCAGGAGTTGACAGACTTGGGGGTTCCCTGGTTCCCTGGTGAGCATTTGGTTCAGGATCGCTTCCGCACCGGCATACTGCTTTTCGTCGATGCGCCGAACTGCCTCAGCCAGCAAATCAACCGGTTCGGATGGTTTCTGCACCGGCGGGGTGGATCCTGGTTTGACCGCTTTAATCGACGCGGTTCCACCCTTCTTCATGCTATCCACGAATTGAGCCGCCTCGTTGTTCGCAGGATCGATCCTGAGAGCTGCGAGATAGGCGTCTTTCGCCTCATCGTACCGCCCTTGCGCCGATCGTTCTCGGCCCAACTGGAGATACACTTTGGTCGCTTCATCCCCATGGTTTTCCTGGACACAGAGTTCGGCGACGCGCTGCTGCGCGTCGAGATTCGATGGATCATGAAGAACGATCTTCTTGTAGATTTCGAGCGCGTCTTTTCCCCGACGTCCTTTTAGGTAGGACTTCCCTAAGGTGAGGTAATCCTGGACGGCACTGCTGATGAGTCCACGTTCGACGTTCAGATCTCCAAGGTGGCGATAGACTTCGTACCGGGAGGGATCGCATTTAAGGACTTTCTTAAAGGCAGCAATTGCCTTAAGAGTAGCGCCTTCGGCCCGGAAGGCCGAGGCCGCTTGCAAGAATGCAGCGGCCGCTTCCTCCGGAGCGTTTCGCTTCAAGTGCAAATCACCGATCGTATTATGAACGGTGCCGTCGGCGGGGGTTTCTGTGGCCAACCTCTTCCATTCGGCGATGGCCGCTTCGTACTGTCCGCGGGACGCCAGGAACTGCGCTTGTTGAAGGACTCGACTTCGATCCGATGGCACAACAATACCTCCAGGAACAGAACAGCCAAAAACTAACAGTGTCAATGGTTTTTGTCTAGGAAATGGCTGAATCAGACGGTGCGCACGTCAGTAGAAGCGCCGAGCACTCTTGTCGAATGATCGGCCCTTCTACCGAGCCAAATGGAAGATATGATGACTTAGGACGCGGCGATCGCCGCCTTGAGCACATTGGCCGCTTGAGGACCCTTGGCTCCCTGCACGATGTCAAACTCGACGTTTTCCCCCTCCTTGAGAGTCTTGAAACCTTCTCCTTGTAAAGCGGAGTAGTGGACGAAGACGTCTTCTCCGCTATCCAGCCGGATGAATCCAAACCCTTTTCGATCGTTGAACCACTTGACCGTTCCTTTTGTCTTCACAGAAGCCCTCCTTTTGTCAACAACTACGATTGGTTACGTAGCGACTCCACTCAATCGACCCTGTATTACAATTGCAACCAGATTGGGCAAGAATCGGGATAGTTGATGGGACGGGCATCTGTAAGGAATGGTGCATCGCTCACGGAACCCATCATTTGAGGGAAAGTCGCGCTGCATGTAACATAGGCATCAAGCTGTGTCAAGCGAATCTTTGAGGTGAAGACTTGCTCCCGTGTTTACAGGGAAGAAGGATTCACCTTATAGTATTCACCATCTCTCCGGTCCTGACATTCTGTGATCTTACGAACGCTGCTTGATCGCTACATTTTCGCGGAACTGCTCTCTCCGTTTGGTCTCAGCCTCGGCGCGCTCTGCTTTGTCATGTTGACCAAGGAACTCTTGCGTCTTGTCGAACTGTTGGTCTCCAAGGGGGTCGGTTTCTGGGCAGTTCTCAAAGTGATCGCCATGTTGCTCCCTTCGGGCCTCGTGCTCACCCTTCCGATCGCGGGCCTGATCGCATCGGTTACCGCATTTGGTCGGTTGTCCTTTGACAAGGAACTGATCGCTATGCGCGCAACCGGGCTCAGCCTGTTTCGTCTCTCGCAGCCGGTACTCCTCTTCTCGGTGTGTGTCTTTACGCTGACATTGGTATTGTCTCAATGGGGGCAGCCATGGAGTTCCCTGAACCTGAAGAAGGTCGCGCTGAATCTGCTGAAAGATCAACTCGCCCTCGCCTTGGAACGTGGGACCTTCAACGAGCCGATTCCGAATATGATGATCTATGTCCCAGAAGGTGAGCAGGGACGTCCCGCTCCCGGTATCTTTATCTCGGATGAACGCTTACCGCATGAACCGCGAGTCATCGTGGCGGAGCAATACCACATCTTCATGGATTCTGAGCATGACCACGTCGCACTCAGGTTGGAGAACGGCATGATTCATAGCAGGCCACCCCAGGTCGATCAGTCCCAACGGATTGCGTTCACGCGCTACGATATCAAGATCAACCTGAACCTCAGCAGCTACTCTGCGACAGAGGAACGTCCGTCCTATGATCAAATTATGTTACGCCTCGCAGAAACCGGCGGCAAAGATGCCGGCGCGCTTCGCCGCCTCATGGAATATTACAAAGACCTGGCGTTCCCAACCGCATCGCTTATATTCTGTCTATTGGGAGTCCCGGTCGGAATCGTGTCGAAACGGTCCGGTCGTGTGGGCGGATTCGCCGTGGGTGTGGGCATCATCATTGCCTTCTATATTCTGAATGTCGGCTGCGATTTCCTGGTGACGGCCTTGATCCTGCATCCCTTTTGGGGCGCCTGGCTGCCCAATGTCATATTCCTTGTGATCACCATCGTGCTCTTCTTACGGATGAGCAAACGCTAGCATCATGACGATTCTATTTCGGTATATCCTCTTCGAGTACATGAAAATTTTTGGAATCTGCTTTTCCGGCTTGGTGACGATCTACGTGGTCATTGATTT
Source organism: Nitrospira sp. (assembly GCA_029194665.1). Lineage (NCBI taxonomy): Bacteria > Pseudomonadati > Nitrospirota > Nitrospiria > Nitrospirales > Nitrospiraceae > Nitrospira > Nitrospira sp. The sequence continues at coordinate 740,433 of JARFXO010000003.1, forward strand.
TTTTGAAAAAGTCCGAAGGTTTCTTCGGTTTGAGTCCGGCATCCTCCCTATCCTGACGTACTTTGCGTTGAAGATCCCTTCAATTTCCTTTCAAGTCGCCCCCTTCGCCATTCTCGTAGCGACCCTACTGACGATCGGTCTTCTCTCCCGCAGCAACGAAATCACCGCGATGCGCAGCTGCGGGATCAGTTTGTTGTGGATGACGTCGCCGTTTCTCCTGTTTTCCACCGGCGTGGCTGTCATTCTCTTTCTTTTCAGCTCGACCGTCATTCCGCTCGCCTCGGAGAAAGCCGAAGAAGTCCGGGTGGTCCAAATCGAACAAAGACCGGCTCCTGTCACCGTCAAAGCCGTCCAGCCCTGGGCCCGAATCAGCGCCGACGGCCTGATGGAAGTCAATGAGATCGATGCCGCAGGCACGGTCCTTCGAGGTGTACGAATCTTTTATTTTCGTCCGCCGTTTAAGCTCGATCGGATTACAGAAGCGGCTGAAGTCCGCTATACTCCTCAGGGCTGGGTCCTGCTGAACGGAAATCACCGTCGATTCCATTCGGACGATACCGTCGAGCTGGCTCTGTTTACGGAACAGACGATCAACATTCCATTGATTCCCGATGATTTTTCTTCCTCACTTGTGGGGAACTCAGAAACCATGACGTTTCGGGAAATCCGAAATTACCTCGCGCGCTTTCAACACGAAGGTTTCTCGTTCGCTCGCCTGCTGACGGATTACTACGGCCGTGTCGCATTCCCATTAGTGACCGTCGTGATGATGCTCGTCGGGATTGCGCTCAGTTTGCGTCGAAGCGGAGTCCGCGGTGGAAGTATGGCCATGGGTATCGGACAAGCGTTCATCATCGGATTCTGCTACTGGACGACCCACTCCGTCGCCATCGCGCTAGGACGAGGAGGCGCTTTGGCTCCCATGCTGGCCGGTTGGATGGCCAATGCGCTGTTCCTCAGCTTCGGGCTGTATCTATTATTGAAAGTTAGGCATTAAAGAGAGGTTTCCTAGTTGACTGTACATCGGTCTTCCGGTAAGAAAGGCGCCGTGTGCGCCCATAAGGAGGGAGAAACATGGCCTCGCGCGTGGTAATTACCGGTCTTGGGGTAGTATCTCCCATCGGGATCGGCGTCAGTGAATTCTGGAAGGCAGCCCTCGCGGGCCGTTCTGGGATTACCGCGATCCCTTCCCTAGGGTGGTTTCCCATGTCCGGCTATCGTTCGCGAGTTGCAGGACAAGTCCACAATTTCTCACCGGAGCAGTATTTGCCGACGACACAATCGAGTCGCGTGGATCGTTACGCGCAATTCGCCTTGGTCTCCACGAAGGAAGCGCTCGCCGATGCCGATCTAAGCATGGCCAAAGAGGCTCCCCATCGCGTCGGCGTCATTGTCGGAGCCGGTATGGGCGGGATGGTGATGGGAGAGCGCGAAATTACGCAGCTCTTTAAGACTCAACGACCCCATCGCGTCCATCCCAATTTCATTCCTACGATCACGCTGAATTCCGCCTCGGGCATCGTCGCGATGGCACACGGCGCCAAAGGACCGAACCTCACGATCTCGACGGCCTGCTCATCCAGTGCCCATGCCCTTGGTCAAGCCCTTCAATGCATTCGCAGCGGTCAAGCCGATGTCATGATCGTCGTCGGAGCCGACGCGAGCATTACTCCGTTGGTCTTTGCCGGATTCTGTTCCTTGCGCGCGCTTTCCAGCGAGTTTAACGATGCTCCGGAACGAGCCTCGCGCCCCTTCGATCGACGCCGTGATGGATTCGTCATGGGAGAGGGGGCTGCCGCATTAGTCGTAGAATCATGGGCGCATGCCAAGAAACGGAAAGCGAGAGTCTATGCTGAGCTTGCCGGATATGCTGCGACCAGCGAAGCCTATCACATGGTCATTCCGCAGGAAGATGGTCAGGAAATCTCCATGACCATGAAGATCGGTCTAGATTCTGCCGGCATCGGTCCCGATCAGGTCGACTACATCAACGCCCATGCGACCTCCACGACGATCGGCGATGCCGTTGAGACCAAAGCGATCAGGAGTCTGTTTAAGAATCGCGCGGACAAAATCGCCGTCAATGCCACGAAGTCGCTGATCGGCCATACCCTGGGGGCGGCAGGCGCGATCGGCGCTGTAGCAACGACTCTTTCAATTCACACCGGACAAATTCATCCCACTGCGAATTATGAGGAACCGGATCCAGCCTGCCAGTTGGATGGGATCCGGCATGCCGTGCAGGAACGAAAGGTTCGTTACGCCCTCTTGAACGCATTCGGATTCGGCAGTAACAATGCCACGGTAGTCTTGAAACAATTTGTGGCATAAGCATAGATGAACTCGAGGACCACTCGCGGAATTCACATGCGAAACGCCTCATTCCATTTGTAAGGAGTACCCATAATGACTGAACCCGTCGATCCCGCGATTACCTCTAAAATTACTCAGGCCTTAGCCAGCTATCTCAAACGAGACCCTGCGTCGATTACCGAGTCACATCATCTCCGAGATGATCTGGGCCTCGACTCAGTGGCCATCATCGAACTGCTCTTCGAAATCGAGGAACGATTCAAACTTCAAATCCCCGATCAAGACCTCCCGGGGTTGAGTACCGTTGGTACCGTGGCCGCCTATGTTCAGCGGCGGCTCGCTGAACCGAAGACTGAGTCGAAGCCCGAGACGACCAAACCCGCGACCCCCGCGAGCAAGTCGAAATCAACCAAGTCGACTGCGGGCAAGACAGCCAAGCCCTCAGCCACCAAGAAGGCGGCTTCACTCAAGCCCGCCTCGGCCGGAAAGCCAAAGAAGACAGGCGCCGTTCCGTCCGGGAAGAAGAAAGTCGGGACCCGATGAGCAAACCCCAACTGCCTTCTCCGATCACATTGGCTCAAATCCAGGAGGTCGTCGGAGGGACGATTCACGGCGACAGCCAGACACCGGTCTATGGCTTAACGAGTCTCAGCGAAGCCAATCCAGACGCGTTGTCATTCATCGCCAACGACAAAATGTCGAAGGCGGCGGCAACCCTTCGCGTAGCAGCACTACTGGTTCATCGCCATTTGCCCGATCTCGCTGTGCCACAAATCGTCGTGGACCATCCGATGTTGGCCTTCGCGCGAGTCGCACAGGCTTTTTTTGTCCGGCAACAGGTACCTCGGGGCCTTGCGGAACAGGTGATACAGGGAGCCGACGTACGGATCGGAAACGATCCTTCTATCTGGCCTTTTGTGACCTTGGGCGACCGCGTGACGATCGGCAATCGTGTCACACTCTGTCCGGGAGTCTTTGTAGGATCTGATTCAACGATCGGGGACGATTGCATTCTGTACCCCAATGTCGTCGTCCGCGAGAGCTGTTCACTTGGTGCGCGAGTGATTGTGCACAGCGGAACCGTGATCGGAGCCGACGGGTTCGGATACGTGCAGCATCAAGGCCGACATCATAAGATCCCTCAACTCGGCGGCGTTGTCATCGAAGACGACGTTGAACTAGGAGCCAATGTGACGGTCGACCGCGCAACGTTCGGCCGGACCCTGATAAAGCAGGGCACCAAAGTCGATAATCTCGTCCAGATTGCTCACAATGTCACAGTGGGAGAGCACAGCATTCTCGTCGCGCAGGTGGGCATCGCCGGCAGCACAACCATCGGCCATCATGTGGTAATCGGCGGTCAGGCCGGGCTTGCCGATCACCTCACCATCGGAGATCAGGTCATGATCGCGGCCAAAGCCGGAGTCAATCGGAGTATTGGATCCAACCAGATGGTAGGCGGCATCCCGGCAATGCCGCGTGAAAAAGCACTGAGAGTTCAAGGCACTATTTTTCAGCTCCCAGAGTTGAAACAACTCGTGCGGGATTTGGAACAGCGTGTGGCGGCCCTTGAAGGGCAGCAAAAACGTTCGTCAGGTCGAGGGCCTCGATTAAGAGCAGCTCGTTCTAGAAAGAGCTAACACTTCAGCCCTGGGTTTTTCCTACCTTGATCACTCTCCGCCACAAGAACAGCCTTGCCCAATAGAATCCGGCCCAGGGCATCAAGAGCGCCGGAACTATATTCACGCTGCCGTAGACATACGCCGCAATGGTCCCTCCAATTAAGATGATCGCGCCCAGCAAATATGCGAGCGGAACGAATTGACGCCCCGGATGCTTGATGGTCGTCGCATCCGACCTCTTCTTGAGCGTGCCTCTCTGCCGATTCAGCCCTTCTTTCATCCGGGCCGCCAGAACTTCCGGGAACTCCCGCAAGAGATGCCGTTGATAGAGCGTCTGCAATGCTCCCAAGCTTACGCCCGATATGAACAACCCGGAGCTCTGATACAAGGTACCAAAGGTATAGCCGTCGGTTGAGAGCCACTGGTATCCCAGACCTCCGATCGCGCCGATCATGCAGATGAGGCCTAGAAGACCGGACGGCATGAGGATGTACGTTTTGACGTACTCCTGGGCCAGCTGTATCGCCTGCTGTGGATGATGAACGTTGATGAGCTTCGGCACGTTATTCTCTTTACGATCGTCAAGACATATCGGAGAGGAAGCACGCTATTATAACCATCCGGATGTCTGCTGGAAAGAATAGAACGAGGGGGGCCCTTCGATGTCGATCTGCTACCGAAACTAGCAATCGATCCTCGTCATAGTACCGATATCGGTATCAAGATCTGGAGGCTTCAACGAGGTTTTCTTGGTGTCCACCACGCCTTGCAGTGTCAACGCAACCGCGTCAAGGCTTTCGAGCAAGGACGTGAAGGAATCAGAAACGACGGTCGGCACAACAGCCGTTAACGATTTGGAGGGTGTTTCCGAAAACGTGATGCGTCCGACGACAGGAGGCTGTAGAATCTCCGCGATCGATATTGCTGGCGCGCGGCTCAAATCAATCTCACAAGCACCACTTACTTCATATTCCTGCCGACCATCCATCCGCACGACCGGGCGAAGGGGATAACGGCTATTCACGTTGGTCACTGTTCCTACTCCTCCGCTCGTCAATCGCACTGTCGTCCCAAGCGGGTACACCGAAAACTGCTCGACGAGCGCCTTCAGGACTTCTCGAGGAAAGGTTTTTCGTTCAGCAACCAGGAGTTCCTTGATCGCTTCGTGCGGAAGAAGGCGACGGCGATAGGGACGCTCGCTCACCAATGCATCGAATACGTCGACCACACCCAAGATCTGAGCCATTTCACTGACCGCTCTTCCAGCGAGTCGATTGGGGTATCCCTGCCCGTTGAAGCGTTCGTGAGCCTGACGCGTCAATTGTGCTAACCAACGATACGTTGGTCCGCACTTCTCGATAACTTGATAGCCCAGCTCAGGATGCCTCTCAATGAGTTCCCGCTCTTCCTTGGTCAATCGGCCGGACTTGCTGATCACGTGTTTCGGCACGGCAAACAATCCAATATCGTGGACAAATCCCGCCAGTGCCAACCGGTGTAGCTCTTCCCCATAGTACCCGAGGCCGATTCCGACCTTGGTTCCGAGTATGGCCACATTGATCAGATTGGTGATGAGTGGTGATCCGGGCGCTCCCGCTAGGGCATGTACGACGAGCTCATCGTTGCGCTGCAGCGATGACACGACGCTCGTCGCAAGGGTTTCAAGTGGTTCGAGTGATATGGAACGGTGTTCCAGAACAGCGGCCGCTATCCCGCCCAACACCTGTCCTGCCTCTTGATACCAGGTCGTCAAGGCATTACCCATGCGCCGGGACTGTGATGTCGATGTAGCATATCATTCGCAACTTTTTCCACCAACGAGCGTTTGATCTGGCGCGCTTCCGAAACACGCCCGACGTGGAGACACAGGTCGCACAGCGAGTTGATCAATCTGCATACACCACCAGTGCGATGATAGACAGAGGAAATCGCACCCGGTGAGAATATCGGCAACTCGCCCCCCGCAGCAGCGAGACGAGTCAGAACATAGGCTTTCGTTTCGGCGCGATTCAAATATTCGATATGGTATTGAACAGCCACCCGTTGAGCAAGCTGCGGAATACGCGCGATACGATCCCGCAGTTCCGGCTGTCCTACGAGCACGAGGGTGATGAGAAACCGATCATTTAGCTGGAAATTGCTGAGAAGGCGCAGCTCTTCAAACAAGCGGTCGTGTTCGATGGCCTGGGCTTCATCCACCACTACAACCGTGTCCACTTCTCGATGGTAGTTGGCAAGCAGTTGATCGTTCAAGCGACGCAACTGCTCCACTCGTGTCCCGTGGAAATCCAATCCGAGTTGAAACAAGATCTCGCCGAGAAATTCATTCCCTGGGATAGTCGGATTCGATACCAGTCCGATCTCATAGCGGGATCGGGGAAGCTTGAGAATCACGGCACGACTGAGGAGTGTCTTCCCACTTCCGATCTCACCGGTAAGCATCACGATCCCTTTACGGGCATGGATCCCGTACAGCATCCGTTCCATTGCTGCATCATGTTTGACCGATGGGACATAAAACTGCGGATCCGGCACATTCTCAAAGGGGCGAAGACGCAGTCGCCAATAAGACTCGTAGGCGGAATCTTGAATCAGACTATGATTTTGTATCGCATCGACAAGCGGCACTGGTATGTCCTTTTTCGTTTCGGCATCTCAGCCGGAGGGACGCTTCGGATAGATGGGGTTCATTCAGTGGGGCAACACGCCTTGTATCGCCATGCGCTCCACCCGACCGCGTTCTGCCCAGTCCTCAATTCCCTTCACGCTCTGGTCCAGACGTGACTGGACTGCGTCATAGTTGTCTGCGCTTACCATCACACGATGCTGCATCACGACGGTGAGGAAGCTATGCAATCCCATAAAAAATACCATCGCATGAGAAGCATTGACCTGCTGAGCGGCAGACCAGAGCTGCGCGGTACGTTCAACTGCATTATGGAGGGCGGAAGACAATCGGCCAGGGGCGACGCTCTCATGCTTGAGGGTCTGAAGCACAGCCGTCAGATGAGGAAGTTCTTGCCGAACGGCTTGGAGAAAGCCTTGATCTCCTTCGGCTGACCGGTCAAGAAATTCCCGGATGGAAGTCACATTGCATTGCTCCACCCCGCCCCCCATCAATCCCTCCGTCTGGGCCACCATCGTCTGAACCACATTGCGATGGAATGTGTCGGATGCTGTGCATTGATCCTGAAGCCCACGGAGCAATATCAGCAACTCTTTCGTAGCGATCATTCTTGGAGAGCCTTCGCCGTAAGCCGGTACCTGTTCCTCCTCAAATGCCAAACCTGTCGCTCGAGTCAGGGCTCCATGGACATGCCCCAGCTGTTTGCACAGGGCGATAAAGTCATCGGTTGAGATTGGTACGGAAGGGTCTTGGACGGCTTCAACGAAGGGAAGGGCCGCGAAGCTAGCTCGCTCGACATCGCACAAGTTGACAGTGGCTGCAGATCCGCCGAGGTTCGTAACGCCGACCTTGATTGTCTGAGCCAAGACACGATGGCGATCGGAAGGCGGAGTTTGCTGTAGTTCATCGAGTGCGACGTGAATTTGCTGGAGCCATTCTTGTGCCTCTTGAACGAACAGTTCAACCAGTTCTTTCTGGAACGCACTTTCGCTTTCAACGGACATTGGTTTCAGCCATTCGACAAAACCACACTAGAGTTCAGGTGACCGGCTCAGGATTATCCCCTCCCATGTCCGAGTTGGGAAGCCAGTCCTGCAATCTCGCTTAACTTGCGCGCCATTTCCTCGAGTCGTTTTGTGGCGCTGTCAGCGGCTTGTTCGGTTTCAACGACTTGTCGAGCGAGTATTCCGTTGCGATCTCGTTCTGCGACCAAGAGCCCTTCCATTTCCTGAACTCTCGTCGCCACTCTCTCCAATTCTTGAAGGTGTCCCATCGTCTCTTCTCTCTTCCGTCGTTCCGTCGAAAGTGCTACTTCGAGGTCACGAATGTTCTGATGAAGTTCGCCATTCTGCTGTTCTGCATTCGTGAGTCTTGTTTCCACGTCTCTTGCCTTGATCGACACCTGCTCCAACTCAACCAGTTGTTGCACGAGTTGCTCCGCCGCCGACCGTTCAGCGTGTAGAGCAGACTCCAGTTCTGCAATTCGAACAGAAGTTTTTTGCCAGTTCACGGCCTCCTGCTTGAAGGCTTCGACCGCATCCTTCTCCGCCTTCAGTGCCGATTCCAGCTCAGGGATTCTTGATAGTTGTTGCTCGACTTTAGCGAGTGACTCCTGCAGGTCGTCGGCGCGTTTGCGCTCGGTCATCAGCTGCGCCTCGGTTTCTTTGGCGCTAGCAAGCTGCGCCGTAGACTCAGCCAGTTGCCTGGTCAGTTCCTCTGACCGAGCCCGCTCTGCCTGGAACTGTTCTTCAACCTTTGCGAGTGACTCCCGCAGATCGTCGGCGCGTTTGCGCTCAGTCACCAGCTGCGCCTCGGTTTCTTTGGCGCTAGCAAGCTGCGCTGTAGACTCAGCCAGTTGCCTGGTCAGTTCCTCTGATCGAACCCGCTCTGCCTGGAACTGTTCTTCAAACTCTTCGGGTTTGCCGCTCACCCGGCACAGACTCTGTTGCAGTTGGTCAGACATGGGCATCATTCTCTCAGCGGGAGCCGCCGCGAGAACGGAAACAGGCTCGGCGACCGCGGCCCCCGCTGGTTCCTGCCGCTTTGCTATCAGTTCGAGGACTCGATCCTTCAGAGATGTGCCTTGAAACGGCTTCTTCAACACTCCATTCGCGTGGCAAGACTCGGCCTGCCTGGTCACTTCATCGTTCACGATTCCTGAGATGAGCAGTACGGGCGTCGCGGAGAGGGTTGCGTTTCCACGGACAAAGGCACAGACCTCATATCCGCTCTTATCCGGCATGATGACGTCTGACACAACAACATCCGGCCGTTCCTTTGCCAAATAGGCCAATGCTTCCTCTCCGTTCGCGGCAAGAGTGACGCCGAGGCCAGCCTCGGTCAACAGTCGCTCCGCAACTTTACGAACTGCGATGCTATCATCGGCTATTAGGATCTTCGGCATGCCTGCACCTTTCGTCCGTCCCGGAACACGGGAAATCGTCACACAGTCGACCCAAGTCGTGACAGCGAGAGAATCAGGATTTCGTCCAAGCCGTTGGTATAGCTGCCTTCGGCTGGCAAATCATTGCCTTGGTATGTTTGAAGCGCGGCAGGATCAAAAGTATGAAGCACAGGAATCTCCTCATCAATGCGCATCGCCATTTCTCCGAGGGGATGCTTTACCCTCAGACACAAGGGACTGCTTCCTTGCACGACAAGATGAAGGAACCTAGCCAGATCGAATACCGGTAGCACGGTCTGCCCCTGACGAACCACTGCCGTGACAAAAGGTGTTCGACCGGCGACCGGGATAGATTCGCTCCACTGCGAAATACCCGAGACCTCCAATGTCTTGACTGCCAATCGTCTCCCTCCTACTGAAAACACCAGCAGCTGCCAGGAATGACGTGCTCTTTCCCGATGATGCTTTTGACCGGTTCTCAGCATGTCCCGCCATCGTTCACCGAGACCTTCGGAGCCGCCAGAAGCTCACAAGTGGGTTCTGCCCCGCTATTGCCTTCTAAGCCCGACATCCGCTCATCGAGAACCCACGTTGTGTTCAGAACCAACGCAATGCTTTTTGAGAATAGGATCATGCCCCGGTACCAGTACCGTTCCGGTCCACGGAACAGCATTGGAAGCGGCAGGACTTGAGATAGTGGGAATTCAAGAAGTCCCTGCACCGCAGTGACTCGAATGCACCCACGAGCTTCTCTTTCAGAAAGCAGCACGACACGCCTGTTCGGCCCATCCTGATCATTCGGGACTCCCAATCGATCGGCGAGATTGATGGCACGGTACACCCTGCCATGAACCGTCGGGTTTTCAACATTGCCGATCTCCTCGAGAGTCATTACCCCACAAATAGATTCGGCACTCAACGCCAGATACCTTTCGTCTACTGTCACGATGAGAAATCGTGATGGACTGGCCGGCGACGAAATTCCCGCCATCAATTCCCGAACGTCCATGCCAAGTCCTTCTTGCCCATTCTCAGCAACAAGTCACATTTCGTCAATTGATACGAGTATTTCCGCAAGGTTACTTGCGCAGCGCCGGAGCCTTTCCGATCCACCGTTCAACCTCATGCAGCAACATCCGCTCATCTACCGGCTTGGAGACGTATGAATTGGCACCGAGGCTCATCGCCATCTGGCGATGTTTGTCCCGTGCCCTCGTCGTCATGACAACGATCGGCGTTTGCCTAGTTTCCGGACCACTTCTGAGGGCTTGAATAACTTCGAATCCGTTGAGCTTCGGCATTTCAAGATCGGTGAGGATCATCCGATAATTTGTCGTCGATGCCTTTCGGAGCCCGTCTTCGCCATCAACGGCCGTATCGAACGGATATCCGGCCGACTCCAACATCCTTCCGACGAACTTTCGAATGCTTAACGAATCATCTATCAAGAGCAGGCGGGCCTCTTGGGACTTATGCGACGATATCTCTTCTTGTAGTAAGGACGGTTCTTGAAGTGGTGTGGTCTTGGGAAAGGGAATACGAGCAGTCGATTCCTTCGTTCCTCTCGACGTCAAACGGCTGGGATCGATAACAAGAACTATCCTTCCTTCTGGATCGACGGTCGCCCCTCCGAACAACGAATGCTCCAACAGTTTCAGTGGTCCGAGCGGCTTGATGACGATTTCCTGGCGACCCAACAGTTCATCGACCGCCAGGCCCATAGGACCAGCAGCGGTTCGGACAATCACGACCGGCATCGTCCAATCGCCGCCTCCTGGTTCACGGCGAAGAAGGTGATGGAGAGATTGTAATTCAACAACTTGTTCGTCGAGCTGTAAGAGCTTATGATTACCTTCCTCCCGTACTGCGGATAGAGTCGGCATCGTCACTTCCTGAATGCTCAGCAATGGAATCGCATATTTTTCGGTGCCGACCCGCACGAACAACGCGGTGGCGATGAGGAGGGTGAGAGGTAGATTCAAAGTAAATTTGGTGCCGACACCGGGCTCAGACTCCACCTCAATATGCCCGTTCATGCCTTCAATGACTCGCTTGACCACGTCCAGTCCTACACCTCGCCCTGCTTGCTCCCCTACCTTGTCGACTGTTGAAAAACCGGGCATGAAAATCAACTGGAAGAGGTCTCCATCCGACATCGCCTGTGTCTGGCGGGATTGGGCAACTCCGATCTTGATGGCTTTTGCCCGTATTTTCTCCAGATCCAACCCTGCTCCATCGTCTTCCACCTCAATGACGACCGAATTCCCACGATGAGCCGCGTGGAGGTAGACCGTTCCGACAGCCGGTTTCCCCGTCGCGATTCGATCGGCCGCCGGCTCAATGCCGTGATAGACAGCGTTCCTGACTAAATGCACCAATGGATCCACCAATCGTTCCACGACTCCGGTATCCACTTCCGTCTGCTCGCCCGATGTGACCAAGGACACTTCCTTGTTTGAAGCCCGAGCAATTTCTCTCACCGCTCGACGAAACCTCGTGAACGGTGTCCCGATCGGAACCATGCGGGCACGGGCAATTTCGTCTCGCATCAATAGCGTCAAGTGTTGCAGTCGGGTCATCTCGTCATGGGCGCTTTGGATGGATCCATCCAACTGCGACATCGACTCACTGATATCGGTGGTGACCTCGGCGATGCGGCGAGACAGGATATTAAAGTCATCATACTTATCGAGTTCGAGGCTTCCGAAATCGCCGAATACGGGAAGTCCTTGACTCGCAGACGCGGTTGAACCACTCGATGTGTCCTGATAGCTAAAGGTGTGCTTGTCGGCGAAGGATTGGACGGAATCCACTAGACGACTCTTGAACACCAATACTTGTTGTGACAGTTCCTCAAGGACTCGCAATCGTTGTTCCAATCTTCCGCGTCCAATGACGAGTTCTCCAACGAGGTTCATCAATCGCTCCAGCCGGGCATGACTGACACGAATGACCTCGCGTTCCTCTCGCGATTTCTCGTTGGGAACTCCATCATCCTGAGATCGAGACACGCCATCTCCGGGCTGACCTGCGTTCGCTGAACGGGAGGCGTCAGCTGGTTGATGTGCCGGCGTCGTCGCTCTTCCTGCACCCTGGTCCAATCGTCTCAGCTCTGTTCGCGCAGCCTCGAATCGTTGCCCCGTGCCATCCACCTTGCTGAGGTCTCTTCGCATGAGTACTCGTACAACATCGATGGTCCGAAGCATAAGATCCGTATGTCCGGGTAACACGTTGAGGCTCCCGTCTCGCACCGACCCCATGAAGTCTTCGACGTGATGGATAAGATCACCGATCGATTGAAAACCAACCGTATAGGCTGAGCCTTTCAACGTGTGAGCCGTCCTAAAGAGCTGATGGATCAGTTCTCTGTTCAGAGGCTCCTTGTCCAATCGTAGGAGATTGGCTTCTAAGAGCTCCACATACTCTTGCGCCTCAGGGATAAAGTAGGAAAACACCTCCGGATCCAAATCCGGGATCAAGTAGCTATCGGATAACTCCGCGGTCGGCCCTGCTGCTCTGACAACGGGCTCACATTGAACAGGAATCGGGCTATCCCTGACGGGGCCGTCGGATGGAGTTGTCGGTGCCGGTGCGGCGGCTGTACTGTCTGCCACCTCGCTAAAACGATTGAGAAGAAGCGGCAGATCGTGCCGAAGTAGTTGCACATTCGCTGGTTCATGACGAAGGATGAGACGAATCAATTCTCCGGCCTTTGCAAGCATGCCAAGAAGGTCATTGCTGAGAGGAAGGCGATGTTCCTGAACCGCGACCATGCAATCTTCCATGGGACGAGCGACATCTCCAATGATTTGGAAGCCTACGGTGTACGCTGAGCCTTTCAGGGTATGTGCCGCACGAAAGAGCCGGTAAATCGAGTCTGCATCATCTCGCTTCTCGCTAAGGACACGAATCAGCTCGTCCATGGTGCCGAGATACTCCTCAGCTTCGGGTATGAAGTAGGATAAGATTTCGGCATCGAGTACGGGGAGCAGATAGGCGTCATCGATTGTCGGCGCGGAGGACATGAACGCTGCCTCATCGCCTGGTTTTCCCTCTCGTTGTTTTATCGACGCCCAACTGCGTTCTACGGCTTCTGCATCTTCGACTCCGCCTTGTCCGATGGCTCGAACGATTCCCTGAAGGCTTTCCGTGATGGTCCGCATCGAACCTACCGTTCGGTCCCATTCCGCTGAAAGAGTCGGTGTCGCTCGTTCAAGCAGCATCTCCAAGTATTCAGCCAGCTGCGCGACTCCGCTGAAGCCATACAGCGCAGCGGCTCCGCAAATACGATGGGCGACAATGTATTGGTCGGCAAGGTCTTGAGGGGTGGGCACGGCACCGTCGGGAGGGTGCAATGCCTTAGTCAGGACATCCAGCCCATCCGATGCCTCAAGGACAAAAATGCTGATGAGATTCTGCCGATCGAACTCCGAGCTCATCGGTCCCTCGTTACACCAGAAGGCTCTTCTCGCTCAGTGGATGAGGACGGTTCTCAGGCCAGCTTAAACTGGGATACCGAGGTAGTCAGACCTTCAGCCAACGTCACCATATCCTCTACCGTCGCACGTGCCGAATCGGTGGCCTTTTGTGTCGCTACGGCACCTCCGGTAAAGTCCTTGATTGAACGTCCGACCTGGTCGGTCGAAACTGATTGGGCAGCCGCCGACGCCGCTATACTTTGGGCAAGTTCTGCAGACCGTTGAGCAATCGTCGAAATTTCCTTAAACACATCGCCCGTACGCAAGGCCGAAGCCGACCCGGCCTCGACCGCTTGAGTTTCGTGCTCCATGGCAACGACCGCATGCTGCGTTTCACTCTGGATGACCTTCACCAGGTCCGCGATCTCGCGTGTCGCCTGCGTCGAGCTTTCCGCAAGCTTCCGCACCTGATCCGCGACCACGGCGAAGCGCGCTCCGGCCTCACCTGCACCGGCGGCCTCAATGGCAGCGTTGAGGGCCAACAGGTTGGTTTGATTGGCGATATCCCGAATGGTCGATACGATTTGTGAAATTTCCAATGAACGGTCGCCGAGTGCCTTGATCTGTTTCGACATCCGTTGGACTGTCAATTGAATACGCTGCATATCTTGAACCGTTTCCTGCACCGCGAGCCGGCCGGATTCGGTGGCCTGTAAGGCTTGGCGGGCCGCTTCGGACGACGCTCCCGCGGTCTCGGTCACTTGGCGCATCGACGACGCCAGTAGTTCGACCGCACCGAGCGCCTTGATCGATTCGTCAGCTTGGTGTTTGGCGGTTCCAGCCATCAGCCCGGCATTGTCCCTCAGCTTGCTCGCAGAGGTATTGACACGTTCCGCTGCCTGGCGCACTTGCTTCATCAACTGTGAAAAGCGTTGAATCATGAGATTGAATCCGTCCGCCAGATTTCCAAACATATCGGCCGTCACTTCACCGCGCTTGGTCAAATCACCTTTTCCGACATCTGAGACCAACACAAGAAACTGCACGAGTTGTTTTTGCATCCGGTCCCGCTCTTCTTCCGTCGAAACCAGGGTCGTGATTCGATCCAACATGATGTTGAACGCCTTGGCCATATGACCGATTTCATCGTCGCTTTCCAATCTTGCACGGGCGCGCAAATTTCCAGCAGCAGCCTGTGTGGCGACGTCGGCTACATGGATGATGTCTTTTACAATGCTGCGCGCGAGGAAATATCCTATCGCGATCGCCAGGAGGAGTGCCGCAACTGCTGCACCGAGCATGACCTTGGTAAGGTGTACAGCCAGGCGTTGCCCACCATCATTCAATTCGCTCGCCAAGTCTCGAATGAGTTGCGCCATCCATTGGAAGCGCCATATCGATCGGCCGTGCCACAAAGCCACTTCAGTTGACAGCAGCGTGAGTCCCAGCTCCCTCATCGACTGCCGTTGCTCCTCCGTGAGCGAGGGGTCAAAACTATCGTTCAACGCTCCCACCGCGGTTTCAGCGGACGCAAAGTATTCTCTCAACGCAAAAATGAGGACATCCACCTCCTGTCCGTCACGGCGGCCATCCACCGTCTCGTGCGTGGCGAACGGCCGATACGTCTCAATCGGCGTCATAGTGCGCCTCTTCAATTCGGCGAGGGGAATGATGGCCTCGTCGAAATCACTCTTTTGTCGCTGTTCCGCAACGCTTAACAACGCATTGTGATAGAGGCTGAGGTTGGTGCTACTCACCGCGACGTGCGAAACCCCCACGGTTGATTCGGCATAAATGGAACTCAGCTGGCCCTTCAACTGGCTGAGACCCATCAGACTGATCAGACCAATTGCCATCATGGCGACAATGATGAAGGAAAACCCGATAAGGATCTTTTGCAGGGCTTTCAGGTTTTTAAACCATGCACGAAGCGACCATTTCCATGTCTTTCTAACCTTCGCCATGATTGTCCTCCTGCTCACTGCTCGTGATGGGGCTTACCTTGCCGGCACAATCGTTCCACAATATGACGCGATGGATTGGTCACTAGCCGTTCCTTCTATGGACGCCAACAGCCGTGACATTTCCAATATGGCGCTCAGTTTCTTCTCTGTTTTGAAGGACCTCGATAACAAGGGCGGTGTTTCGGTCGCAGTATGAATCGAGGGAGCCACTAGATCGTCGGAGTGGATGGTGCCAATCTCCGGTACATCCTCGACCAGTATACCGACCTGTTGAGTCGCGTGACGAACAACTACCGCATATTTCGGAAGGACGGAAACCGATACGCCCAAGGCAGCCCTCACATCCACAAGCGGGATGATGGTTCCACGTAGATTGGTGACACCGACCAGCGAAGCAGGCATACCTGGTACAGGCGTGATCGACTCTGGCTCGAAGACCTCGAGAACTTGGCGTAAGTCTATGGCGAAGGTTTTCCCTCCCAAGGTGATCAGGCAAACCCTCAATGATTCTGTGGATTTCTGCTGTTCTAGGGCTGAGTCTGAATGAAGTTGAGGCAACTCATCTATGGAAATCATCGCTTCGCGGTTCCGGCAGTATCGGTTTTCTCAGCGCAGTGCAAGTTTCACCGCTTGCAGAAGGTCTTCTGATTTGAAGGGCTTCACCACATGTCCATTGGCCCCCTGTTGCTGCCCCCAGAACTTGTCACTTTCCTGTCCTTTCGAGGTGCAGAGCACGATCGGAATGCTCTTGAAGCGGGCATCGCTTTTCAAATCCCTACATGCCTGAAATCCGTTCCGACCAGGCATGACCACATCCAAAACGATGAGGTCCGGTTTTTCAGAGACCACCTTCTCCTCCAACCCATCCGCAGTTGTGAACGATACAACTGTGTGTTGGGCAGCTTTAAGGTACGACTCGATCAACTGCAGTTCCGCGTACGAGTCATCGACAAGCATGATTTTGCTCATACACCTCTTCCCTTCCCTTCAACAGATGTTGCCGCTGTCCTCAATGCAGCGCCATCACCCCACCGATTGCACAGCCGGTTCTCCTCCTTCTCTTGTCTGTTGTGCATGTCAGCCGAGGCGTACACGCTGCTTTGGTTCTTAGGCACACCGGTGTGCGGCATCAGCGACATTCTCGCGTGCGAGCATCTCTCCCTATCCCTGCATTGCCGATTCGCGCTGTTCTCAAGCAGTGTAACCACTTGCTGATAGTTGGCAAGAAAACGGTGAATATCGGCACTCCTTTGGAGAAATTGGAGCAGATACCGGCGCGGGAATCCGTGGAACCATGCTGGGAAGGAACGAGACGACAAATGTCGAGAGGGGTTACTTTGCTTCCTGCCGGAAATTATTGGTGGAGATATCCGATGAGGCGGGTCAAATCGAGGTTATGAGCGACGTGATCAGCCCAGCGATCAAGTTCACCCCGTGATCGTACCGTGACTGTCCTTGAGACGAGCTCGTCGAGAGGCGGAAGCCCTTTCCTCACACGAGCACGATTGAGCCAGACTCGGCGAAAGCCAGGCTCATCAAACACTCCATGGATATACGTGCCCCACACAAGGCCGTCTTTTCGAACGGCTCCATCGAACTCTGCTTCGCTCGCGGGGATCAATAGGCGGGCTTCCTCACCCAGTACTGAATGGCAGCGAACACTAAAACATGGAAGTTCGTTCACCCGTCGCGTGACGCCCATGTGGATCTGATACCCACGGACCACGATCTTCTTTCGCGCGAAGACGCCCTCCGCGCTTGCTTCGACTTGTGTGGTGCGCTTGACTTGCTTGAGCTCAGTTTCGGTATTCAAGTAGCCCAATCCACAGCTTGTACCGCCTTGCTCGACCTCGTGAGGATCTGAAATCCAGCGACCGAGCATTTGATAGCCACCACAAACACCGATCAGTTCGCGACGACTCTGTAGATGGTTGTCCAGCACGGGGACATATCCTGCTTCCTTCAAGTAGGAAAGGTCTGCCAACGTATTCTTGCTCCCTGGGATCATCACGATGTCGGCTTCGGCCAGCATCGAGGGTGAAATCACATACTTCAATGCGACATCTGCTTCAGACGCCACAATATTGAAATCGGTAAAGTTGCTCATATGCGGCAGTACAATGACGGCAACATTGAGTCGGTCGGATGCAAAGCCTACTCGTAAGTTCCGATCGAGATCGAGGCTATCTTCTTGATCGAGCATCAGATCGCGGAGAAACGGGACAACTCCCAAGACGGGCAGCCCGCTTCGTGCTTCCAAGAACTTCACCCCATCAGCGAATAGCCTGGCATCACCACGGAATTTATTGACGATGATCCCCCGAACCCTGGTGCGTTCGTCCGGGTCCAGCAAATCTAACGTTCCAAGAACTTGCGCAAACACCCCACCCCGATCGATATCGGCAACCAGTACGACCTGCGCATCAGCCAATTTGGCAACCGGCCAATTGACCAGATCATGCGCGCGGAGATTGACTTCCGCTGCACTCCCGGCTCCTTCGATGACGAGCACGTCGTACTGATTTGCCAATCGAGCGTAGCTTTCTTCGACCACAGACCAGAGCCCTCGTCGTCCGTCGAAGTACGTCGATGCCTCACGTTTCCCACACAGCTTTCCCAGGACAACCACCTGTGAGCAGTTGTCGGATTCCGGCTTGAGGAGGATCGGATTCATGTCAACATGTGGTGGAATACCGCACGCCGCTGCTTGCAGAGCCTGAGCTCTACCGATTTCGCGGCCCTCAGGAGTGACAAACGAATTCAACGACATGTTTTGGGCTTTGAATGGTGCGACACGAACACCAGTACGATAAAGCAGACGACAGATTGCGGCTGTGATCAAACTCTTCCCCACATCTGAGCCGGTACCGAGGATTGCGAGCGCTCGCGCCTTCATTGGTGCAGCTTCTGCCACTTCTTTGCCATGGCTAAGCCGCGGGAGACACAAGCGGAGACCGCTCTTCCGACCAGCGCGCCGAAAATCGTGTGGGTCCCGCTGTAGGTATGCAGCGGTCCCTCACCGCGCAGGCAGCACGCAATGACCACCGCATCGGTACCGGTCCCAGTCGCAAGGTCTCTCCCTTTCCAACTCGGTATGGCATGGTCGCGCAAGACGCCTGTCTTTGTCTCCGTGGCAACCTGCACCACTCCAACCATGGCTGAAGTTGAGAGACTACCATTCGTGATGAGGATGAGATTGATCGTTCCCATTCTCGCCGAACGTCTGTCCTTTCGATGAACGAGATACTGTGGCCACTCTCCGGCACGGACCGCATTCGTGACGCCGACCGTGGCAAAACATTCTACCCAGAGTTCGTCTGCCGAAACTCGGGACGTGACCAGCTGTGTCATCGGGACGGCGGTCATGAGTCCGACAGTGCAGGATCCGACCTTGAGCTGTGAAGCCAGCTTTCGTAAGCAACGAGCTGGATCGGGGAAATGCCCATTCATACCAGGGTTCGCATCCACTTGATGATTGATGATGTGTGAGGCAGACCTGAATCCACCACCTTGCGGGGCGGATGAAAGGACACGCCTCCGACCTCCGAGATTGATCACGAGCGTCTGTCCGATCACTTGATGCCGAGTGCTGACCTGAGTGGTAGCTTCCTTCATCACGACGCTTCGTGGTGAAGCAGATTCGACAAAACTTGGATGAGCCTGTCATTCTCTTGTGGGGATCGTACGGCAAGCCGGATCGAACGAGCGTTGCATCCTGGAACGGATGAACAATCGCGAATCAACAGCCCCTCATTGCGCAACTGCCCGCTCACTTCACGCGCGTTTCGGCCACGAGGCAACTCCATAAGGAAATAATTGGCGTGCGTCGGCATCACTGAACAGCCGGGCAAGGCAGCAAGCAGTTTTCCAAACCGTTCTCGTTCTTTCGCCATAAACTGCATGCTCTTTCGAGCATGGGTCGAATCCTCCAAGGCCGCGAGCGCGGCTACCTGCCCCAGGGCATTTACTGACCATGGCGGTACTTGCCTACGTAACAACTCGATCACGGGAGGCTGTGCAACTGCGTATCCGATCCGCAAACCTGGTAAGGCGTAGAACTTGGTCAGGCTACGCAAGATCACGACACGCGGCCATGAGGACGCTTGGGGAATGAATGACCGTTCTGGGCAATAATCGACAAACGCTTCATCGATCATCAACCACAGGCCACGTCGTTGAACGACTCGTGCCAATCGCCGAACCTCATCGACAGAGCATGCTTGCCCACTAGGACTATTGGGGTTGCAGAGCATGACTCCATGGAAGGCGTCCGATCCATTCCGCTTCTGCTCTATCAGACGGCAGAGGCCATCGATCGGTTGCGCGTATTGCTCGGCGCGCACAGCCGATACAGCGCTGATACGCCCACCGATTCGTGTCATCGCTGCTGCATACTCGGAAAAAGTGGGTTGCACTACTAGGAGATGTTGTATCCGGAGTGCGCGAGGAAGCGCATCGATCAATTCCGTCGAGCCGTTTCCTACAACAATGTGCGCCGGAGATCGTTGCCACAACCTGGCAAGCGCCTGACGTAGTTCCCAACAATCCGGGTCTGGATAATGAGTCAGGAGGTGACGAGCGTTAGTGATGGCACGCCGGACGCGTGGGGATGGCCCCAGTGGATTGATACTGGCACTAAAGTCAATGAGCTTGGTGAGGTCTCGGCCAAGTTCACGCGACGCTGCGTAAATATTGCCGCCATGCACTTGACGCTTCAGACGAGCCACGCCGTTCCTACCGCAAGGATGACACCCAGAAGACAGGCGACAATCATAATCCGAGATGCGATCGTAAGATCCATCAAAACAAGCCAACGAGTGCCTGTTCCGATCACTGGCCGTTCGTGAGGCACGCCATCATAATAATTGATCCCTCCCAATTGAATGCCCAACGAGCCGGCCATCGCTGCCTCCGGCCGTCCGCTGTTCGGACTAGGATGTTTCCCGCCGTCACGCCACAATATATGCCATCCCGTTCTGATAGGCGCACCGCCGCCCATGACCAGGCCGGCAGCCAGGAGAATAAGGACGGCAGATAGACGGGCTGGGATCCAGTTGGCCACGTCATCCAACCGAGCGGAGGCCCAGCCGAAATCGATATACCGTTCGTCCTTGTGACCGATCATAGAATCCATTGTGTTCACCGCTTTGTAGGCAAGCGCGAGAGGCGCTCCACCTACGACAAGATAAAACAACGGCGCAATGATCCCGTCATTCGTGCTTTCAGCCGTTGTTTCAATCGTTGCCCGAACAACTTCCTCTTCCGATAACCGCTCAGTATCCCGCCCGACAATCCTAGTGAGAGCGTGACGAGCGCCAGTGAGGTCGCCCTGTTCAAGTCGCCTCCTTACCTCACGAACGTGATCCCACAAATCGCGACCGGCAAGTGTGGTCCACCCCATGGCGATCGACAAGAGGCTTCCGAACCACCAGGCTATACCCTCAGCCATGGTGACGGCTTCGCGAGAGAGAGCGAACACACCCAATGGCAAACCGAGAGCCAGCAAGACACCGTATGCACGTAAGGCGTAGGAATAACGACAGACTTTTCTGGCGTTTTTATCGCACCAGGTAATCACTGTCCCCATTGCGCGAACGGGATGGGGAAACCATTGAGGATCCCCTGCAACGGCATCGACACCTGCTGCGAGGAGGAGCTCGCTTCCTGTCATGACAGGACGAGCACCAGCGGAACGATGAGCAAGAAAAGGATCTCCACAAGTTCGTTCGTCGCCCCTAACGTATCCCCCGTAATCCCACCGAACAAGGTTCGACAACCTGCTTGAACCATAACGATCACGGCGCTACCGCCAACAAGTATTGCTACTGTCCCGGAGATACCGAACGCCAGCATGAGCGCTGTGGCAAGTACCAATGTCGATCCCAGCACGTGAAGGAAGGACAAATGAACGAGGAACGGCGCCGCCAAGCCTCCCTCTGTCCTTGCATAAGGAGACAGCCAGGCCAAGATGACCATCGCCCAACGGCCGAGCGCCGGCATACAGACAAGAGCCGGCACTCGGAGGGGATGTGGGAGGGCCATGAGCGCTGCATAGCGGAGGATCAACGACAAAAACAGGCCGGTCGCTCCGATCGCCCCGATCCTCGGGTCACGCATGATAGCGAGGCGAGCAGCCGATGTTCTGCCACCGGCAATCCCGTCAAGCGTGTCAGCCAGGCCGTCCTGATGTAACCCTCGAGTGAAGGCAATGAGCAGCACGATCAATAATACATTCACGACTTCTGACGCAAACAGCTTCGTCAGCACCGCGTCCGCCAGTGCTAATGTCCCACCGATCAGAAGACCGACGGTGGAATACCAGGCCATCGATGAGGCCAACTCCATCGCCGTTGGCTCGTGATGGCTCCGACTGAGCGGAACCGCAGTCAAAAAGTGCCATGCGAAGAGGAACGGCCGAACCAGGGTCGTCATCTGTTGCGCTCCGACACGCCTGCTTCATCGAATGTCGCCATCTCCGTATAGATCTTGATCGCGGCACAGACCAGATCCATCCCCAAACAAGCCCCCGTCCCTTCCCCAAGACGCAAGTCGAGATCCAACAGCGGTTGCAATCTCAGATGGTCCAAGACTATACGATGGCCCCGCTCGACCGAGCGATGAGAGGCAATGAGATACTCACGACACAATGGCTGAAGCCCGACAGCGATCAACGCCGCTGCACCGGCAATAAAGCCATCCAATACGACAGGCACCCGCGCGCCCGCTGCACCAAGTATCAGCCCGGCCAATCCAGCGATTTCTAGGCCCCCGACCTTCGTCAGGACATCGAGCGCGTCATCCGGGTTCGGGCGATGCAGGTCCAGCGCCTGCTGGATCACCGCCACCTTGCGTAGAACGCCTGACTCGTCGATGCCGGTCCCATGTCCAGTCGCTTCTGCTGCAGGTCGACCGGTCATTACCGCCGTGATAGCGGCGCTGGGCGTCGTATTGCCGATACCCATTTCACCTGTCCCAATCAGGCCGAATCCTTCTCGCGCTACCTCAGTCGCCAGCTCGACCCCGACCATCACAGCCTGTTCCGCTTGGTTGCGCGTCATCGCCGGCTCGATCGCTAGATTGTGCGTACCCTTCATGACTTTCCGATCAAGAAGCCCGGGCAGGGCGCCGAACTCATAATTGACTCCGATATCCACGACCCTCACGTCCACACCGGCATGCCGTGCCAACACATTCACCCCTGCTCCACCTCGTAGAAAATTCCACACCATTTGAGACGTGACTTCCCGGGGATAAGCGCTCACCCCTTCCAGAGCCACTCCATGATCAGCGGCAAAGGTAAAGACCACAGCGCGCGGAACGGTTGGCTTCAGCTCGCCCGTGATGGCGACGTAGGACGCCACCAATTCTTCCAGGCGCCCGAGGCTGCCGGGCGGTTTGGTCAACCGATCCAATCGATCTTTTGCTTTCGCATACACACCTCTATCGAGCGGCTGAATCAGACGACACAGGTCCTGGATCGACATCATGGCTCCCTTACTCACTTCAAACGAAGCGATATTCCGCTGACAACGAGATGGACTTCATCCGCTCCGACGGCAATTTGCTGATTCACCCGCCCGGCAAGATCACGAAATGCTCGCACCGACGGCTCAGCCGGAACTAGCCCGAAGCCCAACTCATTGCTGACGATGACGACCCTCGCAGCTACGGTCCGCATCCTCTGCAAGAGTGTTCCAACTCGGGCGAGAACGACCGATTCCTTTAGGCCGGTTCCGACCAAATTACTCAACCACAGGGTGACGCAATCGAAGAGAATCGTCCGGTACCGAGGCCCCTGCTTGGCAAACCAGGCATCCACTTCAAGGGGCTCCTCAACGGTCTCCCAATCCCTCGACCTTGTAGCCTGATGTCGAGTGATTCGTGCCGCCATTTCATCATCTAAGCCCTGCCCCGTGGCAACGAATGCGCGTGGACCTCGTGAGCCGGCTAGCTGGAGAGCTGCCTCACTCTTTCCTGACGACGCTCCACCAAGCACAAGGATGATGCGGCCTTTTGCTCGTTGCGCGGATCGACCGTTACTCGGTTTTCTTTGCGACATCGCGCTCCCATAAGAACTCCGGTTCTCCCTGCGTCTTCGCCACCCAGCGACCCAAAACGAACAGCGTATCGCTCAGTCGATTGAGGAACTTGATGATCGTCGGATCGACCGGCTCCGCTTTTGACAGAGCTATAGCTACCCGCTCGGCCCTGCGGCAGATCGTCCTCGCTTGATGGAGAAAACCGGACACTTTTCCTCCTCCAGGCAGAATGAACTCTTTGAGCGGCTCCAAATCCTTCTGACAGCGATCGATCAGTTTTTCCAAGCGCACAACATCCTGCGTCGCCACCTGCGGCATGTTCTTGAACGTCTGTCCCGGCGCCGTGGCAAGAATGCTGCCGACGTCGAACAGTTTGTTTTGCACCCAGCGCAACTCTGCTTCGAGTTGCCGAGCCGCCTCAACTTCTTCGTTCATGTCGGCATTGATGACCCGTACCACACCGATCGAGGCATTGAGCTCATCCACCGCCCCGTAGGCTTCGACGCGCAAGCTGTCCTTCCATACTTGCTGTCCACCGGCCAATCTCGTCTTCCCTGCATCGCCGGTTCTGGTATAGACCTTGGTAATCCGCATCATCGTTTCCCCTTACGCTCAGTCAGCGTCTGGCCCCAGGATTCATAGTGAATGAGATGGTCCAGCGGAATCCGCTCTCGCCATCCGGCACGTTCCAAATCCGGCTGAGTCGCAAAGTTCGATACGTACCCCAGACAAAGATACGCCAGTACTTTGACCGACTTAGGCACGCTCAAGACGCGTTTCAGGGCGCTGTGATCAAGAATGCTGACCCAGCCCACTCCGATCCCTTCCGCACGTGCGGCCAGCCACAGGTTTTGTATGGCGCAGCAAGTGCTATAGAGGTCCGTGTCACGCACCATGGAGCGACCCAACACATGGGCCCCTCCCCGCTGACGGCTGCAAGTCACGCCGATGTTGATCGGAGCTTCCTCGATCCCCTCCAGCTTGAGGTTTCGGTAGAGCGTAGCGCGTTTTCCCTGGTACCGTGTTGCGGCTTCGGCATTGGCTTGCTGGAACAATTTTTTCACCGCACTCTTGATTGTGCGATCCCTGACTACCACAAAATCCCAGGGCTGCATGAATCCAACCGACCCGGCATGGTGGGCAGCGGTCAACACACGCTTCACAATGTGATCCGGAATCGGCGTCGGCAGAAAGTTGCGGCGGACATCACGGCGCTCGAAGATCGCGCGGTACACCGCTGTACGCTCTGCATTCGAAAACCGGCCTTCAACCCGCATTACTCAGGACACTCCGTGACACCACTCGTTCATGATGGGCGAATCCCTAGCTCACCGGTCGCGATTTTTCCCAAACAGACGGGACAGAGACATTCCTTATAGCGTGTTGCGATCCAAACCATCTGCTGCTCGGTAATGCCGATCTTGCCACACCAGCACTGGTAGCCGCCGCACTCAAACGCTTGTCCGCAGTGCTCACAGGTTTTCTGGATCGGTCCTCTCACAATTCACGCCCCGGCTGTGCTTTGATGCCTCTTCGGAAGGGATGCTTCCCCTGCCGCAACTCACTCACGCGATCGGCTGCCACGATTGCCCCCCGCTAGACATTCGACCGGCAGATTGGCGAACAGCCGTCACCAGCGCTGTCCCGACCTGTGGCTGACTGGCAAAGTGCAGATGGGTGTAGAGCGCCAGCACGTTGCCGACCGTGAGCCCATCCTGTCCCTTTGAAAGTCCTTCGGCATCGCTCAGGGCGCAGGAATATTGCAGCGACCCCCTCGGAACCAACGCGGAATAATGGAACTCATGGCCTCGTGCCGTGACGCCGACGTCACCAAGCATGCAGCGTCGTGAACATTCCACCGTTCTATATCCCAACGTGAGGCGTTGTTTCTGCATGACTGCTTCAGCCGGAAAGATCCCGACCATCCCATGCGAGCGGCCATTGAAATCGCGGATCGATTCCGTGAGATACATCATCCCGCCGCACTCCGCATAGACCGCACCGCCGCGCTCGGCAAACTGCTTGATGGCTGCCCGCATGGCCGCGTTCTCGGCCAGAGCCTCGCCATGCAATTCCGGATATCCACCGCCAAGATACAACATCTCGACGTCCGGCAACAGATGGTCGTTCAACGGAGAAAACGTCACGATTTCAGCCCCGGCAGCCTCCAGCAACTCAAGATTTTCCGGATAGTAAAAACAAAACGCTCGATCCTGTGCCACGCCGATTCGAACCGTACGACCGTCGCTCTTTATGACCGACGGAGACGCTGTTGACGAAAACGTCTCGCTCGAATGGGCAAGGGCTTCGATACGATCAAGATCGACCGTTTCCAGTGCAACCTTCGCTAACCGCTGGTAGAGCCGATCCTCGCCTTGCTCACTTGCCATGACAAGCCCCAGATGGCGATCGCGAATAGTCAGAGCGGGATCCGAACGCAAATATCCGACAGGGACCACATCCGTCGCCTGTTCTACCGCCGCCTTCAGTAATTGGTAATGGCCTTCACTTCCGACGCGATTGAACAACACCCCCGCCACATGAATCGCCGGGTCGAAACGCACGTAACCAGTCACCATCGCCGCAGCGGAACGGGCCATCGCACTTCCGTCGACAACGAGCAGCACGGGGGCATTCAATTGCTTCGCCAATTCAGCCGTGCTGCCCACCTCGTTCACCGGCGAGCTGCCGTCAAACAGCCCCATCATACCTTCGATAATGGAGATATCCGCATCGGTTGCGGCACGAGCAAAGGTCGAACGATTCAGGTCCGCCCCCAGCATCCACCCGTCAAGATTTCGAGACGGGCGGCCGGTGGCCGACCGGTGATGACTCGGGTCGATAAAGTCCGGTCCAACCTTGAACGGCTGGACCAGGCGGCCTCGCTCATGCAAGGCCGCCAGAATCGCCAATGTCGCCGTCGTCTTGCCGACGCCACTCGACGTACCGGCAATGACCAATCGTGGGTAATGTCTCATGGTGTGCTAGATCGGAAGATCGTAACTCATGCGCAGGCCGCCGAAGATCGAATGGATCGGTGTGCCGAAGTAAAGGACCTCTTCATACTTTTCATTGAAGATGTTGTCGAAACGCAAGTAGGCTTGGATCTGTTTCGTGACATCGTAACTTGCGGACAGATTCCAGACCAAAAAAGCCGGGATCGATCCTTCATTGCCAACGCTGTTAAATCGCTGGCCAAAGTAGCGTCCCTCCAGATTGGCGCGCAAACCATCAATGGGCTGATAGCTGATGATCGTCGAAACTTGATTAAGCGGCCATTTGGGAAGACGTATATCGGGACCACTGCTGAGATCCTGGGTAGCCGCGTAGGTATACTGAACAAGCAGATCCAAGTTTTTTATCCACGGTTTGTCGCGAAACACTTTCAGCTTCGTGGTCACTTCTACCCCTTGAGCCCTAGCCAACCCCGCATTCTGAGCACAGAAGCCGAACGAATTAGGAGCCGTACACTCGGTCGGATCGAACACCGACAAGATAAGGTTACGATAGCGCGTCCAAAAATATCCGACACTGATGCTGCCTCGATCATGAGGCAGCGTCTGTTCGATGGCAGCATCCAACGACTGACTTTTTTCCGGTTGCAGATTCGGATTGCCGAATCCCGGGAAAAACAGCTGGTTGATCGTCGGCGCACGAAATCCGGTGGCATAGCTCCCGCGCAGCTTTGTGCCGGTTTCCTTGACCAGGTACCCACCCGTCACACGATAGGTTGTGGCGCTTCCGAAGACGTTGTAGGCGTCATACCGAACACCGGCGGTTCCGAACAAACGATCCCAGAGATTCAACTGAGCTTCTCCGAACCCTGCTTGGCTACTGAGTGTCTTATCCGAAAAGGTAGCTGTCTGCGTGAGCAGATCCATATTGCTGCCCTTCTGCTCCCGAAACTGATAGCCTGCCGTTAACAACAACGGTTTGCCGACCTGGATATTGTGCTGCCATTCAATCCGGTTGCTCGTTGTCTCAATTTGAGACATAAAGGGAAACCCGATCGGTCCTGTCGCTCCGGTCACGAGGTTACGTTCGACCGTTCCCCCGTTGCTCACAAGATTGTCGGTCGCTCGTGACAAGGTCAGCTGTTGCGACCACCAGGTGGTCATCGGTTGCACATAGGTGCCTGCGTAGACGTATTGCGTGCTTTGTGATCCTGCTCCCAACACATCCGCCGGATCGGAGGCAAAGGTGACTGGATTAAACGCAAATCCGTCAAAATTCACGATGCCGTCCATCCAACGGAAACTAAAATCCAGCCTTCCATCCTTTGGAAGGTCGGCACCGAATCTCACGGATCCTTGCCAGTTGTGATATCCATCGCGCTCAGCCGCCCCACGCCGATAATTGATCGCCGAAAAACCGGCCGTATCCCAGCGGGTGATTGCCCCAGAAAAATCTATGGGGCCCTTCTTGCCGACTAGATTGGCCCCTTCTCGAAGCGAGACGAACGAGCCGTACTCGGCAAAACCGGAGATGTTGGGCTTGCCACGGCCCCGCTTTGTTGTGATGTTGATCACGCCCCCCATGGCATCCGATCCCCACAGCATGCTCTGACTTCCTCGCAAGATCTCGATCCGCTCAATGTTGTCGGACGTGAGGTTGGCAAAGTCATACGTGCCGATCGTGGCACTATTGACGATCGCCCCGTCGATTAAAACCATCGTCTGCTCCGGCGTCCCCCCACGTATCCGTACATCCACGACCGTGCCGGGCCCACCGCTCTGGTTGACCGATAGTCCTTGTGCCCAGCGGAGCACCTCTGCAACTGTCCTGACCTTTCGCTGCTGCATCTCTTCGCCGGTGATCACCTCCACGGCGCTCGTGACTTGTTTGGCAGGCATTGGGGTTTTGGTGGCGCTCACGACGACTTCCGGAACTTCGACCTCCGGTTGGTCGGCCATCGCAATCTCCTGAGCCGATGCAGGATAGGCGAGAGCGATCATCCATGGAATGAGAGCACAGGCACGGAACCAACGACGGGCTGAAAACCGCAACATGAAAACCTCCCTTTGACTCGAAGGGTGTCGATAATCCCGGCAGTCGGGTCTCCTGACTTGCGGCTCGTCGTTTCTCTGCGCCTTCCCATGCGCCAAGGCACACAGTGGCACGTTGCAGAGTCACTCCCCGCTTACAGTGGCGGCACCGTGATGGATTTGCACCATCTTCCCCGTCGCTGTCGGTGTGGTCTTAAAGCATCCCCCAGAATAATTGTTGTGCACCCAGTTTCCCATGCAGGAGAGGGGTGCCTCTCTTCCTGCCCTTTACAATCTGTCATGCATTCGAAAGCCCTCGCCTCAATTTCGGACATAGTCGACGGCATATCGTGGAGAACGCAGAGCCATGTTGTCGAAATCCCAGCTGAACGTCAGCACGGCGGATTTCTTGGACCGATGGGTGAGGAGCCGCCTGCCGTCCTTCACGACAAGACTCGGAGCGTCCCAAAAATCCAGCGTCTTCTCTGCGCCCGTTCTATTACAAACGATCAACGGAAGTCCTGTTTCATAGGTCCGCTGCTCCCATTCCCCATTCGGACCGTGAACCCCCGGGCCCCATGAGGCAGGAGACACGAAGATCTGCGCGCCTTCAAATTGAAGTGCACGGGCAATATTCGACGTATAGACATCGCTGCAGACAAGTACGCCGACCTTGATCCCATCACACTCGATCGGAGCGGCGCTGTCACCGGGACTCGACCATGACAGCGAATCGCTTATCACGTTGATCTTGCGATGTTTACCAAGGATCTCGCCGGTCGGGCCGATGACAAACACCGAATTGTAGAACCGCTTGCCGTCGCGCTCCGGGCACCCCAGAAATACGGTTCGTTTCAATGTCTTGACCAGCTTGCAGACCTGTTGCATCCAGGGGTCGGGCTGCGGCTCTATCCAATCTGAACCGACGACCTGTGCGAATTGCAGTCCGCAGACCGCAAGCTCAGGGGTCACGATCCAGTCGGCCCCGTTCCGGGCAGCATGCTTGATAGCCTCGACAATCACGTACCGGTTCTGCGTGACTGCCCCGGGAACCGTCTCCAAATGAAGCAGTGCGATCTTGCCCCTTCTCATGTCACGTCCTACCGGACAGAGCACGTCCCGGAACTGTCACCCGAGGCAAGCCGGTACCAGGATGCCGATCCACCAATACCCGGCATCGGTATACGGCTTCCAATGTCCCAGGCTCAATGACCTCAGCAGGAGAACCGAGCCGTGCCACTCGTCCGCGATCCAACAACAGAATTCGGTCGCAATACTGACTCACAAGATTCAAATCATGAGAGACCAACACAATGGTGAGCCCTCGTTCTTCCTTGAGCTGTCGTATGACCCGACAGATGTCGATTTGGTGCTGTAAATCGAGGAACGCCGTGGGTTCGTCGAGCAACAGGACCATCGGAGATTGAGCCAAGGCGCGGGCGATGACGGTCCGTTGCCGCTCGCCGCCGGAAAGATCGGGTACCAGACGCTTCGCAAGATGGGCAATGTCGACTGTGGCCATGGCCTGCGCGGCAACGGCAATATCTGCCTCGTCTTCCCAACTGAAACCTCCAGACCACAAGGTGTGCCTCCGCTGAGCGAATCGTCCCATCATGACCGTCTCCGCGACGGTAAACGGAAAACTCTGTTGGGTATCCTGAGGAACATGGGCGATGAGACGAGCCATATCTTGTGGCATCAAGGCTGCCAAGTCGTCCGCAAACAAACGAACCGTTCCTTGGTGCGGGCTGAGGATGTTTGCCAGTATTTTGATCAACGAGGTCTTTCCTGACCCGTTTGGCCCAACGATGCCGAGAACCTCTCCAACGTTGACCTGAAAACCCACGCCATCGAGAATCCAGTCGGCACCATCCGCCGATCCTGCATGGTAGCGAAATCGAACGGACTCGATTTCATAGGCGAACCGGGACGCGCCATGGGCGATCCCATTGGCCGAAGCTTCCGATGCGGTCTGCCGCTGATTCGAGCCGATCACACCAACTGATCCTTTCGCCATAGCAGCAGGTAGAGAAACATCGGGCCACCGGTGAGAGCCGTGACAATCCCCACTGGAATTTCGCTCGGTGCCAGGATGGTGCGGGCGACCGTGTCTGCCGCCACGAGAAACATTCCTCCCGCGAGCATCGAGGCCGGTAACAGCACGCGATGATCGGACCCGACCAGCATGCGGACCGCGTGCGGCACGACCATGCCGACAAAGCCGATCATGCCGCTCACCGATACGACCGCTCCCGTCAACAGAGCAGCGAGGAAAAACAATTGTTTTTTTACTCGTTCAGTCTCAACACCCAATGAACGCGCTGTCTCCTCGCCAAAAGTCAGGATATTCATGATCTGAGCCTTCTGCAGAAGGAGAGACGCTCCGCCCACCACATACAGTGCGAACATCGACAGGATGCCGTAGTTCGACACCATCAGGGAGCCCATCAACCACGCGATGAGTCCGGCCGACCGATTGGGGTCCATAATCGATGTGATGAACATGATCAACGCGGTCAGCATGGCATTCAGAATAACGCCGGCCAACAACATGCTCTGAATCGGCAAGCGCCCCCGCGAGCGAGCCAATCGATACATCGCCCCCAGGGATAATAACCCTCCGATAAACCCGAAGAGGGGCAGCGCAGGCAGAAACGCCAGTGTCGTGCTGATGCCGAACAGCATGGCTAACGACACTCCCAACGCTGCTCCGCTTGAGACGCCAAGGACATAGGGATCCGCCAAGGGGTTTCTGAGGAGGGCTTGCAGCGTCACACCCACTACCGCGAGACTGCCTCCGACGAGAAAACCGGTCAAGACACGGGGCAGACGAATATGGAGCATGATCACGGCGGAGGTATCGGTTCCTGCCTTATCGAGCGCTCCACTAGCTGACCATCCACTCAACGTCGACAGAACGGTTCCCATGTCAAGCTTTGTCGCTCCGAACTGAAGGCACAACAGGCACAGAGCCAAGCTCACCACTAGTAGACTGCCGATGATCGCGATCCACCGCTGAAACGTCAGGATCGCTCCGCTGTTCTTCCATTGCTGCAGCTGCTCAACCCCATCTTTCGTCAACGGGGGAGAAACGATCGGGGACGAATCGACCGGCGCGAGTTGCGAAGTCGGTATTGCCATAGGACCCCCTTACCGATTCACCGACGAGGACAGATCCAGCTCCGGATGCACGATCTCCGCTAACATCCGTAGCGCCTGCACGATACGCGGTCCTGGGCGGTTCACAATACTGGAGGGAATCTGGCGCAGCCGTCCTGCTTTGACGGCAGTCATCCCGGTCCACTGCCGCCATGTTCGCTGTTCACTCTCGGAAATGCCTTCCGCCTGCCCCACCGGAAAGATCAATACCTCAGGGTCTTCCAATAACACCGTTTCCATGCTTAAACGCGGATAGGGCGCGGCACTCTTGGCCGCGACGTTGACACCACCGGCGAGTCTGATCAACTGATCGATAAAACTTCCCGGGCCCACCGTAATCAGCGGCTGACTATTGAGGACATACAGCACGCGGATCGGCGGTGCTTTCTCCATCCGTGACTTAATCCCGATGAGTTCCTGTCTCAGATTCATCGTCAAATCGTTTGCCGCAGCCGGATGACCTAACATCCGGCCGAGTGTGCCGAGATGAGCCAGAATATCTTCGATCGTTGTCGCGGCCATCACAAACACCGGCACCTTGAGTTGCTCCAACGCCGCGATGATATCCGGCCTGAGAAATTCCTTCGGCGCCAAGACAAGGTCCGGTTCAAGCGCCATCACTGCTTCGAGATTGGGATTGGAGTAGCCGATTTTTGCTTTGGCTGCCGCTTCGGGCGGGAAATCACAAAAATCCGTGACGGCGACCAGCCGGTCTCCTGCGCCGATGGCAAACACCATTTCGGTAACGCTGGGAGCTAAGGAGATAATCCGGACAGGCGGCTTCGCCAAATAGATATTCCTTCCGGCATCGTCCACAAACGATCGCGATGACACATGCGCCATGAACGGCATGCCGGTGAGAATTCCCTGTTGCCGTCGCTTCATCTCACCATAACCTCCTTGCGCGCATTCAGCTGCCTGTGTAAGAAACACAGACAGCACCACCAGCAGCCATATGCTCACGACTGGGCGATATCGATGCCATTGACTCAAAAGAAAAATCCCCAAGGCCTGAATAGACCTTGAGGATTGCACCCGCTTCTCATCCTCACCAGTTCCCCAGCCTCGAGGGAACGACGGTCAATTCTCCGAGCAGGTCTTCTGGCTCATGGTTCACCCTACTCCCCGGCCTTCCCATCCGAAAACTGTTGTGACGAGTGATGGGTGATGGGCAATGAGTTAGAACAACTGGAACCTACTCATCACTTGTCACCAATCACTCTTCACTGCCTTTCAGACAGTGGTTCTCGCGGGTTTCGTCCCCATTGACAGCGGCGGGACCACGAGGGATTCACACCCTCTTCCCTTACTCAGGAGTGATAGTGTTGAGCACAATAGGAGAGACCGCCAAATCTTGTCAAGTTCGATAATGCCCGGCCTTTATTATGCCCCGCTTCATCACAAAGGGGTCTGGCGCTTGTGAGCATCCAGTAGGCTATGGTACTATCCGCACGCAACTTCGATTTCATCCACCTACGACGAGATGTCGCTGGAAACTCAACAGAGTCACGGCTGTAAGGCTGTGGGCTCCACTCAGTGGAAAGGAAGTACGACTGTGGCGTTACAATGTGAAATTTGCCAAAAGAAGCCTGTATCCGGCAACAATGTCAGTCACGCGAACAATAAAACCAGGCGAGTGTTCAATCCTAATATCCAGACTGTTCGTGCCATGATCGGCAAGACCCATCGGCGTATTCGGGTGTGCACCCGATGTTTGCGTTCAGGGCTTGTCCGTAAAGCGGTCTGACGGCTTCTTTTCTCCACAAGAGGCTACGGCGCCTCCCAGACAATCCGACCTCCTCGCTCGACCAGTTTGATGACTGACCGTTCATCAGGAGAGAGAGTCAGGGTACGGTTGCCGTCCTTGCTCTTCAGGACGAGCCCGACTTCGCCGTTCGCATCCAACCCAAGACCGGCTCGAGCTTTCCCCTTTGCATCCAACAGTAAGAACTCCTCGGCGTTCACCCCATTTGGCTTCTGCGCCTCAACCGGTCTTGGTGAAAGTAACTGAGTACTAATCACACCACCGAATGTCCCACCGATGAATGCCATTCCGCAAAGCACAATCATCTGCTTGTGCCTCATGATTACCCCTTTCGTGAAGTCAACGCGACGACATTGATGCAACATCGGAGGATCTTATGCGAGGTACCGCCCAACGGCAACCGACCCGCCCAGGATCAAACAAGCTGTCGCTCTGGCAGGTTTTGATGGGGAAGGATCGAAAACTGAGATCGAAGCGGAACCCGACGCCAGAAGAGAGCGTCCTGTCTCGCGCGCTATCGATTACGACCTCGTACCGATAAACACAACTCCGTTCGTCTTGTCACTATTCAATGCGGCGCTGTAGAGTTTTCCTGCATGAAAAAATCCAACTCCCTTCACAGTAGCGGTTCCGTTGCTACAACCACCCTCTCCATTGAATGTGATGGTCACATCAAATACATTTCCATGTGCTCGCGGCTTAAATAAGCCGCTGAACGTGCATCCGGTAGGAGAGAGATCAGTAATAGAGCGACCAGTGATGGCTCCAGTGGCGGATACGGTAACGGACACGTTTTCACCTGCAGCTACCGGTCCGATATAGGTTCCGGCCGCAGCATTGATATCCGGAGCCGACTCATAATCACTACTGTATGTCGTCGTAAATGAGTCTTGCGGCTGCGCGTTGTTCTGATAGACAATCGTGCCGTCCAAACGTTGCTTCATCGTATAGGTACCATCGACCGTAGCATTGAGTGTTGGTGCTGTTCCTCGCTCCACACTGAAGTCCGTGGCGTTTGAAGACGTCAGGACACCATTTTGTGAGCTGCTCCCCCCTTGGACTACACCTGCGATGAACGAGGGGTCGCCAACCATCGAATACAGGACCCAATAGACGCCGTCATCGAGTACAACCCCCGTCACAGTACGGTTGGTGTTGGTGGTCCCGGTCCAAAGCCCCTCTGCAGGGGATGCAGGGGGCGCTGTAGCAGATGGGGTCGATGTGTCACCACCGTCGCCACAAGCAGAAAGGCCGACGAGAAGCAATAAGATAAGAACGTGATCCTGAATCCGTTTCAATTGCATATGTGTCTCCCTAGGTGAAGCCAGACCTGAGCCTTGTAAAAGTAGCGAGGCATTGCTACCAGCCTGTACAGGAAAACTCCAATCCTTCTTAAGATGGGGTCAGGAGAACTGGACTTTTCATAGCTGGTCTAAAATTGGATGGGATGGCCGGATTTCCAACGGAATCGTGACGGAGAAAGTTATGGCGGCGGAGACTGTACGCAAAGTTTCTGAAAGTTTGGAGCGGGCGATGGGATTTGAACCGCACTCCGTCGCCGGTTCAGCCCTGAACCTTGCTTCCCGGCTCCTGCAGAGGGGGCCAGCCCCCTCGCACGCTCCCCACGAAAGGGGCTCACCCCTTTCGAAATCCCCTTGTCCTGGGTTCAAATCCCGCTGAAGGACAATGGCAGGTTTGGAGCGGGCGATGGGATTTGAACCCACGACAACTAGCTTGGGAAGCTAGGACTCTACCACTGAGCTACGCCCGCTCACTGGATCGCATCCTACGCGGGAAATTCACCGCAAGTCAAGGAACAGAAATCTCGCTCGTTATCGACGATGCAATTGAGCCCAATGACAATGATTCCGAACGTCAGGGCCTTCTAAAAAGACTCCCGGTACAGTTTTTCTCTAAAGCGACTCGCGCTCTCCTGCAGCATGCCGATTCTTTACTCAACCGGGTCCATCTTGTTCCATGGACTGTGGCCTATCCAGCGCTGAATCAGCTTGACGACTTCTGCTTCCTATTCGGGACGGAGACTGACATACCATTCGGACGCCTTAGGCAACACCCGCTGCATCGTGCGTGTGTGTTCTGCGCGGTGGCGCTCTATCAGTTGGGCCACCTTGGCCTCATCCAGCCGGTCGCTTTTCACCCGAGCGATGATTTCTTCCATGGCGACCCGACGTTCCTTCTGCGAGTCGGCACGCCCGGCCAACATTTCGTCCTTCGCGATGGTAGTCACCTCTTTCATGGCGAATATCGTCACCTCTGCTTGTGCTGTACATGCTACCCGCAGACCTATCACGAACCGTTCCAGTTTTCGGATGTCCAACAGAGCTATACGTAACCTATTGAATCAAGAGCGAATGAGAGGAGGGGTCGGGTGCAGATGATGCATCCAAGTCGTAGTGGTGACGATGCAGAGTGACGACGATTTCGTCAGGTGACGAAATCGTCGTCATCGATCGAGGTCTGTCGTCTTGCGGAACAGCGTCAACTGCAACCCGTTGTTAGGTTTTCCACAATCTTCTACGATCACATCTCTCGTCTTTGTGTTGCGTATGGCTTAGAACTTCGTCGCGGCACTTACGAGCTGACCGTCGTAGGTATTTGTGGTGGCAGCCTCGAGCATCACCCATGCCGCATCCTCGTATGAAACGAACGGGCCGGCGTCGCGGTTGATCCGCACCGACCTTCGCACGTCCGGGCTTCGCCAGCCAGCGCTGTCCATGCGGCCCGGGCAGAAGATCACATAGTTGATATCAGCCTGACGAATGGCATCGATACATGCACCGTGTGCGCGGTACGCGCCCTCGACCCAACTCCCCAAGTGCAGAAGCCGTTTGTAGTTTGGCGTGACGCCGTCATCGGCCATGACATTCGTGGTGCCGCCGGGCCAACAGAGCTTCTTGATGTCGTTGCGCTTGACTGCTGCCGCCAACTCACGGGCCAGGTCAAGATCGGCGCCTCGGCCTGACAAAACCACATCGCTTCCGGGCATAGCCTCGTCTAGCACCTTCATGTGCGTGCCATCGCCCACCTTGGTCTTGCTCAGCCTCGCGAGGATCTCTTCGGCCAATTCGGCCTCGAGCTTGGCCCGATCCCTCACGAGAACAGAAACGCGTAAGCCGCGCTCGAGAGCCTCCTGCACCATGCACTTCCCGAGTCCACCCACGCCGACGATCAGTACTCTCAACGGTTGCATTGCTACTTCTCCTTTCGGCTTGTTCACAGGCCTATCCCAAGAAGATAGGGACAAAGGAAGGGCGGGATGCCGGCCCATTCCGGTTACTTCCTGAGCACTAGCGCGTCTTGGATCCCCGTCTCGCTGCTCGCTCTCGGTCAGTGTTTCTGCAGATGTGCGTTAAGGTGACTGGCATAGTCACTGCCCTCCCTTATCTTTTGGAGTAAAGAGCCCCGCCCTTCCGGGCGGGGCTCTCAAATGCAATCTCTCGTAAGCATCCGCTCATTCGGAATGACGCAGTCGCAAGCTGCATCAGTACTCGAAAAGGACGTTATAGAGCGCCGGCGTCATTTCAATGTTCAGTTGCCCCAGCATCGCTTTCATGGGTGTAACGCTCTTCTCATACGCCTTCCAATAGACATCTTCATTTTCCCAGAGCGCAACGTTGATAAAGTTGAATTTGCTGTCGGGCTTGATACTTTTATGAAACTTGCCGCTGATATAGCCCGGTTGCTTGGTGATATCGACCTTTATGTCTTGCCACCACTTCACAAATTCGTCCTCTTTGGCTTTCGGGACCGAAAACACGTTGATCAAGGTAACTGGCATAGCGCATCTCCTTTTTATCTAATTAGAGTTTCACTTCTCTAAACTACCTCCCTGGGGTCCTGTAATGTCCTGCAACACCGTCTGTATAGAGCAACCACTCAAATCAATGTGACCGACATGGCACACCTCCTTTTTTGTCTCAATCAATTTTCATTCCTCTAAACTACCTCCCTGGGATCCTGTAATGTCCTGCAACACCGCCTCGATATAACAACCGCTGGCCTGCAGGTCGGCGCCTTCCTGCCACATCGTTGCCAAGAGCAGCCTGCCCTCAGGATCAATATGCGACAACCCGGTGAGATCCACAGCGAATGGGCCATCTGTCTCCCGAGACAAGCGCTGCCAGACTTGTCGTGCTTCGTCTACCCACGGGCCGGCTAACGTGCCTTCCAAGACCATTCTGGCCGGCTGCCTGGCCTGTACCGTGACCCTCAGCATGCTGATTCTTTACCCAGCCGGGTCCATCTTGTTCCATGGACTGTGGTCCGTCCACCGCTCGATCAGCTTGGCGGCTTCGGCTTTCTGGTCGGGACGGAGGCTGGCGTGCCATTCGGACACCCTGGGCAATACCCGCTGCATCATGCGCGTTCGCTCTGCTTGGTGCTGCTCGATCAGTTGGGCCAGCTTTGCCTCATCCAACCGGTCGGTTTTCACCTGAGCGATCACTTCTTCCATGGTGCCCCGGCGTTCCTTCTGCGCCTCGGCGCGCGCGGCCAATAGTTCGTCCTTCACGACTGCCAGTTTGGCCTTCTGTTGATCATTGAGGTCTAGCTGCCTAGCGATCTTTCCCGTCACCCAGTCAGCCCGTTCCGCCGGAGTATGGTGGCGGAAGCAAGCCGACGTCCCGAGCAGGCCAACCAAGACCGCTATGCCGACCGCAGCTCTCATGAAATGTTTGTTCATGACCCTCTCCTTCCGTCTGTAAACATGATGGTCGCCTCTGCTTGTACCCTGCATGCTACTCACACAGCTATCACGAACCGTTCCAGTTTCTGGATGTCCAGCAGAGCTGCACGGAACCTATTGAATCCAGCGCAAATGACGGGAGGGTTCGAGTGCAGATGGTGAATGCAAGTCGTAGAGGTGATGATGCAGCGTGACGAAGAGTCGTCACGTGACGAAGCGCATCGTCACCCGAGAGGGCGCGAAATCCCAAGCTTCTTCAGCTTGGAACCAAGGGTCGTCCGCTTGAGGCCGAGCTTCACCGCAGCTCCGTTTGGACCGCCGATGACCCACTTTGCTTCTCGTAAGATACGTAGGATGTGTTCACGCTCGGTGCCCTGAAGAGTTTCTGTGGCAGCGTCACTTGAGCCGCGTTCGAGTCGGAGTTCCCCGAGCGGCACCTGTAACGCCGTGCCTTGGGTGAGAATGACGGATCTCTCGACAAGATTCTCCAATTCGCGGATGTTGCCGGGCCAATCGTACTGTGAGAGTACATCGAGCGTCTTGGCGGGAATCGTCTGAATGTTCTTGTGCATGCGAACGGCATGGCGCTGCGTGAAGTAGCGGACTAAGATGGGAATGTCTTCACGGCGATCCCGAAGGGCCGGCATCGTGATCGGAAAGACATTCAGTCGATAGTACAAGTCGCTCCGAAACTCCTTCGCTTCCACGAGGCTCTTGAGATCCCGGTTCGTCGCGGCAACCAAGCGGACGTTTACGCGAAGCGTTTTCGTACTGCCCAGTCGCTCGAATTCCTGTTCCTGCAGGACTCGCAGCAGCTTGGATTGCAGCTCCAGCGGAATGTCGCCGACTTCATCGAGAAAGATGGTGCCTTTGTCCACCAGTTCGAATCGGCCGACCTTTTGGGAAATGGCGCCGGTGAAGGCGCCTCGTTCGTGACCGAAGAGTTCGCTTTCCAACAATCCACTGGGAATGGCCGCGCAGTTGAGTTTTACGAACGTTTGCCGGCTGCGACTGCTGAACCGGTGGATCGCGCGGGCGATCAGTTCCTTGCCGGTTCCGGTTTCGCCCAAGATTAACACGGTGGAGTCGGTCGGCGCGACGATCTTGACTTGCTTGAGCACCTGCTTTAAGGCCTTGCCGTCGCCGATGATCTCTTCAAACCCACGTTCCGTGCGAATTTCTTCTTCGAGATAGAGTTTTTCTTCGGTCAGTTTGTTCCTCAGTTGCGTGATTTCTTGATAGGCTAAGGCATTGGCCACGGCCAAGGCGATCTGCCCGGCGACTTGCGTAAGAAATTCGATGTCCGATTCGGCGAAGGCCTGTTCCTGACGAGACGCGAGGTTGAGACATCCCATGGCGCGATCGTGGGCGACGAGGGGCAGGCAACAGAGCGACTGGAAGCCCTTTTCAATTAACATCCGAATTACTTGATGTCCATAGCGCTGCAGTTCCTCCAGGTCGTTGATCACCACTGGCCGCCTTGTCCGTAAGGCAAGGGTGGCCGGCGTGGCTGCGTCGCTCCCCACAAATCCTTCGAACAGCAACCCGGGATTATCTGGAAAATCCAACGCATGCAGGCGGAACAGCTGGTTGACCTCGTCGTAAAGGATCAGAGAGGCATATTCTTGTGGCACGATCTCTCGCAAGCAGGCGCTCACTGCTTGCAACACCTCGGGCAGATCCAGCTGTGAGACCATAGCGTTGGTCATCTTCAGGAGTAGGTGGAACCGATCCCGCTCTCGCTCCGTCTCCTTCTGTGACAAGGATGCCGCTTCGCGGTTCAGCACGTTCTCGACGGCCACCGCCACCTGCTTACCCACGTGCAGCAAAAACCCGATTTCGCATTCGGAAAAAGCCTGCTTGCGCACACTACTGAAACTCATAGCCCCCAATTGGCGCACTGCGGTGGTCAAGGGGACGTAGCAAAACGAATTGATGCCGTCTTTCCGCATCAGCTGGACTACCTGGGGCCAGCGCGACTCCTGCGAGAGATCCGGTACCAGCAAAGGTCGTTGCGTTTGCCAGACAAGCCCGGCTGGTAACTCGTCCACAGAGAGAACATGACCTCCGGTAATGTCGACAGGGACATTGGCTTGCAGGGTATGGAGGCGCATGGCGTGACGTTCGGCGTCGTACAGGGACAGGCCCACGAAATTTGCGTCGACCACACGGGGCAGCAACATCGCGAGGTCCCGATAGAGGGAGGCCAAATCGCTGTGAACGGAAATTGATTCCGCAACATCAAGCATCGTTTCGAAGTGAGACTGGTATCGGGATTCGAGATGTGGCGACTCGTCAGCCATCAGCAGACACGAGCACAAGAGACAACGGCTTTACCTCAGACTGGGCCTGCGGCCACCACTATAGCAATCATACTGGGCTCAATGCATCTGTGGGTTGGCGGAAGATCATTGGAAACTCCGCCGACTCGCAGTACCGGGGATGAAGGCTTTTACAATCGGCAGCGATGTCGCTCCACGCTCGGCTATCGGTTCCTCACCGAGTTCGAGGCAAGGGGGGCTGTCGCGTAACGCGGTGTCGGCGAAATTGAGGCGGAGGCACACTAGGACACTGTCACTAAGCTAAGCCCGCTCGCTGGAACGGATCGAGCGCCGGCTTTTCATCACAAGTCAAGGAAGTGACGCTTTCGCTTTAAGGTCTCAATTCCGCAATAGCGAACTTTTTCTTCCCAACCTTAAGACGGCGCTGTTGATGAAGTTCAAACGTGATTAACTTATCAGGATTTGTCTCCTTCACGCCGTCTACTTCAATTCCACCTTGAATGATCAATCGCCTCGTTTCACTGCCGCTAGAAATCAAACCAGTTTTCACAATCAACTTGCTTAGCCTGATCTGACCGCACGCTTGATCTTTCTCCTGCATATCATTCAGTTGCAATACTACGTGCACATCCGGCTTATCTGGAAACTCCTTAGCTTGAAATTTCTGTTGAAACTCAGTTCGTGCCTGCTGCCCGGCTTCTGTTCCGTGATAACGCGCGACGATCAGTTCAGCGAGCGCCTGTTTGGCTTCCATTGGATGGATGGCTTTGACTCGGTCCAGATCTTCCGTCGTCAGCAGTTCGTAGTACCGATACATGAGTGTGTCGCTGATGGACATGACTTTTCCGAACATATCGCCCGGCTTGTCTTCCAGCGAGATATAGTTTCCGACGCTCTTGCTCATCTTCTTGACGCCATCTGTTCCTTCCAGCAACGGCATCGTAATCACGACCTGGGATTCCTGGCCATGGTCCCGCTGTAATTCACGCCCCACCAGCAGATTGAATTTTTGATCCGTGCCACCCAGCTCCACATCGGCCTTGAGCACGACGGAATCGTACCCTTGCACCAGTGGATATAGGAATTCATGGACGCTGATCGGCTTCTGTTCCTCATAACGTTTATGGAAGTCGTCCCGTTCCATCATCCGTGCGACTCGATAATGCGCGGCCAGCTGAATGAGCCCCTCCGCCGACATTTCCTTCATCCATCGACTATTGAACTCAATCAGGGTCTTTGCCGGGTCGAGAATCTGGAAGATCTGCCTCTGGTAGGTCTTGGCGTTGTCCTGCACCTGCTCCTTGGTCAACGCTTTACGAGTCTCGGATACGCCGGTGGGATCGCCGATCATGCCGGTGAAATCGCCGATGAGGAAGATGACTTGATGACCGAGATCTTGAAAGTGCTTCAATTTATGAATCAGGACCGTATGTCCAAGATGAAGATCCGGAGCCGTTGGATCGAATCCCGCCTTGACGCGCAACGGGCGACTCTCGGCAAGGGCCTTCTTGAGCTTCGTTTCCAACTCGACCTGCTGAATAACCTCCACAGTGCCGCGCTGGATCAGTTCTAGTTGCTCGTTTATCGCCTTCATCGTCTAGGTTTGCTCCGTCACTACTAGAATTTTTCCGTCGAGACGGCCACTAAGGGTTTGAGGCGATCAAATGTTTTTGCCCCAATCCCTTTCACTTCACGGAGATCTTCAACCGTACGAAAGCCTCCGACTGATGTGCGAAAAGCAACCACCCGTTGCGCCATTACCGCTCCGATTCCTGGCAAGGACTCAAGCTCATGAGTACTCGCATGATTGAGGTCGAGACGGGAATGGATCGCTGCTTTTGATGGCTCCCTCTGTGCGACAGCCTTCATGCTCGGACCCTGTACATTCCGATCAGACGAGCCGGCAGTCCTGTTTCCCCGCGCTTCCAATTCAGTAGCTTGAGAAGCGACGATCGGGTTCTCGATTCCTGGTGGAATGTCTTGAACCGTCGGGTATGGAGCCCATCGGACCCAGATAACCACACCGATGGTCATGGATAACATACCGAGTTTCAGAAGCAGGGATTTGATCACACACCTATCCTTTTCCGAATAAAGTGAACGGCACGAGCCTCAACGTCTTCCACCGCTCCATCATACATACCCTGAGCAAGTGTTGGATGAGCATGAAGTCTTAGGTGAGCATGACACAGAATGCCAAATGTGGAAGTTCAGGTTGAGGGTGAAGAAGCCCGTAGGGGAAGTAGGAGCTTAGTGTCAACCTGAGGTTCAACCTTTCTTCTGGTCGGCGAGAAATGCTTCGTACTGCGAGGCCGTCATGAGTTGATCGACTTCCCCAGGATCGGCAAGCTCGATCACCGCGATCCACCCTTTGCCGTATGGGTCGGAATTCACCACTTCAGGATGATCCTTCAAGTTGGTATTGATCCGGCTCACCGTTCCGCTTACCGGCGTATAAATCGTCGATGTCGTTTTCGTCGATTCAACTTCGCCGATCTGTTGACCGACCTTGACCGAGATGCCCACTTTCGGCAATTCCAGAAAAACGATATCGCCTAAGGCATCCTGCGCGAAGTCGCTGATGCCCACGGTTGCTTGTTTCCCATCGAGGCGAATCCATTCATGCTCTTTGTGAAATCGCAAATCGGATGGAATCATGTCGGCTCCATTTTTGGAAATCAGTGATACAGGTTGAGGAAAGGGAACCTAATTGCTCAGCTTCAAACTTAACTTGACAGATTCTTCCGGATGGTAGTTGGGGCCGACCGACGTTGTCAAGGAACGATCGTACCGGTCAGAGGTGGAGAACGCGAAGAGATCCTCGCGTTCTAACACAGGACGGTCAGTGGGAGAGCTCCATGCCGGGAAAGAAATATCCAATCTCGAATTGCGCGGTTTCCGGCGAGTCGGAACCATGCACGGCGTTGAATTCGATATTCGTTCCGTGCACTTTGCGGATAGTCCCGGCATCGGCTTTCGCCGGGTCAGTCGCCCCCATCAAATCACGGTTCTTCTTGATGGCATTATCCCCCTGCAACACAAGGACGACTGCAGGCCCGGAAGACATGAAGGTGCAGAGACTCCCGAAAAAGGGGCGCGCTTTGTGTACGGCATAAAATCCCTCAGCCACCGGCTGAGACATGTGAATCAGCTTGATGGCGACCGGCCTTAATCCCGCTTGTTCATATCGATGAATAATGTCCCCAATGACGTTTTTCTTGACCGCGTCCGGCTTGATGATGGCCAATGTTCGCTCGCTCATAATCGCTCTATTTCCTCCAGCTAGTTACAACATGCATTCAACGACGCGGGGCATTATAGGGGTGGCCACTTCTACCTTGCAAGCATCCGGCGGCCGTCCGGCAGTACGAGGCTTCGACGCCGATTCAGCTCTACGATCGACGCTCGATCACCACGAACATCCGAAAGGCGAGAAACCGACCCACTCGTTCCAGAGCTTGTTCCAGTCGAAGTATCGGTGTCACCAACCAATCCGGCAGGAAGGACGGATGGTCGAACCCACCGCTGAGTGGGTACGCGAGGCAGGCTAGCCGCCGGGTGTGTTGGACGGAGAATCCCGGATAGCGTGACTGGAAACGAGGTTGATTCCGCTCAAACAAGATCGTCGCAACGGCTTGATTGGCGTCAAACGGTCGCCGGTCAGTCCGCGGAGGCTTGAGGATGAGCGGATCTTCCGAACAATTCGTCGGCTCTGGATGCAACCACCGATAGATCGGCCACGAAACCCATGAGAGGTACGGATCCATGACGATGATCCTGCCCCCAACGCGGAGGGTCCTCAGTGCCTCATCGAAAAAGAGAGAGACGTTTTCAATATGATGCAACGAATCGAACAGGACCAGATTGCCCAGCGACTCGGACTGAAACGGGAGTCGCTGGGCATCTGCAACTACGTTCAACCAGGGTAGTACCACCACATCGCTACAATAGACTCCCGGCACCTGGGCTTTCAGATTGCCCGTGCCTCCTCCGAGCTCGACCGTGCGCCCCGGCACCAACCAAGCGATGATCTCCTCATACCAGTCCTCATACAGCCGTCGGAGTTCAGGTTTCTTCTGCCATACGGCCCGATGCCGATGCAGAATTTCCTCGGACATCACACGGCCTTCAGGCGAAAGAATCCATGGACCGTCATCTTCAGCAACAACCACCCGTGGGCAAATCGCTGGATATTGGTGTTGCCGTAGGCCCTGGCTTGATACCGAATCGGAATCTCCACGATATGCAAATTCAGTTTCGACGCCCCGAACAACAGGTCGAAATCCCCGAACGGGTCGACGTCGCCGAAATAATCCCGATTCGCCACCAATCGTTCGTAATCGCATCGGAGCAGGACTTTGGTTCCGCACAGGGTGTCTTTGATCCGCTGATTCAAGAGCCATGAGAACGCCAGGCTGAAACATTTGTTCCCGATCAGATTGAGCAGACGCATGGCCTGAGCTTCCATGGGATAGACGAGACGACACCCGTTGATGAACTCGCCCTTTCCGCTGGCGATAGCCTTGT
This sequence comes from Nitrospira sp., assembly GCA_029194665.1. Taxonomy (NCBI): domain Bacteria; kingdom Pseudomonadati; phylum Nitrospirota; class Nitrospiria; order Nitrospirales; family Nitrospiraceae; genus Nitrospira; species Nitrospira sp. The sequence goes on from JARFXO010000003.1 coordinate 785,242, forward strand.
AGAATTTCGGAAGAGCTTCCGGCGGCATGGTCAGATCCGCATCCAAGATCATGAGCACGTCACCGTTGGCATTGGCAAGACCTTTGCGCACGGCGTCGCCTTTCCCCTTGCCGTCTTGCACCAGCAGCTTGATATCCTTGCCCGGATACCGGCTCATCAGGCGCCGAACCTCTTCCGGCGTTCCATCGCTCGAATGTCCATCTACAAAAATGATCTGTTGCCGACCGCCGAATCGTGGAATTCGTCTGAGCGCCGCGTCGATATTTCCACGTTCATTCCGACAAGGGATAACGATCGTCGTCGAGTATGGGCGCTCCAGACTCCGGGCATGTGGTCGTGCGATCACGTAGTGGCTCAGGCATAGTGCGCGAAAGCCAGGCAAATAGGCGAGCACGTTGTTGCACAAAGTAGAAAGAATCGGAAGGCGATTCGGCAAGAGCAACCGCCGCTCCACCTTCACCACATCAAAATCGGTCAGGTACAAGAGATTAGAGATGTCAGCCGGCGAGAGCCAACTCTGTTCAGGTTGCGGCATTTTCATGCCGACCTTCTCACAAAGCCGAAGAACCGGCTCCCACAGATAGCTGTAGTAAGACACGATGATTCGTGTGTGAGGCTTACAGGCTTGGCGAAGCCGCCCGAAGGCTGCCTCGACATCGATCAAATGACCGACCAGGTCGGCAAGAATGATTACGTCGAACGTTTCATTAAGCTCCAATGTTTCTGCGTCCCCGACTCGAAACTCCAGCATGGGATGGCGCCGAGATGCCTCCTTGACCATCTCCGAACTCAAGTCGATGCCGACCCCGCGAACTGGCTTCAGGGCGGCGAGCAGAGTGCCCAAGCCGGAACCAATCTCCAATACGTGCAAACCTTCTGGCACGAGGAATCTGACATAGCGCGTCTGATCCTCGTAGTAAGCCTTGGCTTTCTGTTCCCAGTAGATACGCTGACCCGCATAGGCATCAAAGTGATCGCGAATGGCCTGCTTCTTCGTATCCGTCTGAGACAGATGAAACTGACTGATTGTTTGGAACGGAGCGGTGGGCTTTGCAGAAAGTAGTTCCGACGAGGCCGAGGAAGATGAGAGTTCGTATAATGGAGCCGGTTCCATTGTCGCCTCGACACACTAGCTACACTGTGCATCACATGGTATCACCGGATCGACAGGGCTGCACATAATTCCTGGCACTTAAGCATCCACTCGATAGAGCGGATAGACTGAGGATCACCAGGCCAGGCCGGTTAAGGGAGAAGATCTGCGCACCGGAAACGATAGACGCATTCAGAAATATTAGCCCTGCGATATCAACGATCGCATTCGAGGCCATATTGCTTCTGAATCGATTCTGCGACGCCTGGCGGTTCCTTGGTAAGGAGCGCGCAGGTGGTGAAATTGCCGACAACCTTCTTCTGACTCCTATCGACATAAGTCCAATCGACGATCTCCGTCTTTGCAAATGAGTACGATTGCCCCTTCTTGACTGAGCGGATTATCGGGAGATTGTCGATCCGTCCAGACCAGAGATCTCCTTGTCCTTTCAGATTGGAAACCCACAGATATTCTTGCTTGTCGCCTTCGCTCACTCTGACCTTGACCGAATACTGATCGGTGTTCGGGGGCGGCGACCCGGCTTTTCGAAGAAAATCTTCCAAGCCGCTCCGGGCACGTTCCATGGCTTTCTGCATCGCAGGGTCCTCATCGCTCATGTCGACCGCGCTATCCTTCTTGGCCTTATCGGTGAATGATTGCGAGAACGCAGAGGAAGAGAGAAGGAGCGTCAAGAGAGCGACACTCAGCAACACGAGTTGTTTCATACATGCCTCCCAGAGTCTCCAGCGCACCGTGAATAATGATGTGAGCCCACTGTTGTTCGGCCATATTGAGCCTGTCCTAACCGCAATGCAAGATTGTTTACACATTCGGCGTCGTAGAACTGTTGCGTCCACACTTCTGACAGGAAGAATCGATCTGCTTTCTGTTACTCTGCGGACATGCCTCGCCGCCACCACACCCGTCCTCGCTCCCACCATCCTCATCCTTCGAGGTCGATGACGCGATTCGCCCATCGGCGGTGGCAAAATCTCTACTCGCTGCTCCAGGCCGTCGGCCGAACGCCGCTTGCGATGCAGCTGGGAATCAGCGCAACTTTTCTCTTCGTGGTCCTATTAGGAATCAATTGGGCGTATCACACGGTCTACAAACCAACGGAATTGTTCTTTCCGGTGGAGAATGCACTCACGAAGAGTCCCCGCGAAACGTGGCAAGAATACGGCCCGTTGTTCGAGACACATTCGACAGCGATCATTACACCCGAACTGCTCGCCGCCTTAGCCCAAGCCGAGGGCTCCGGTAATCCCGTGGCGCGAACCTACTGGCGGTGGAGATTTGTTTCGTCGAATCCCCTAGAGTGGTACCAACCGGCCTCGACGGCGGTGGGCATGTTGCAAATCACCGACGGCACGTTTCAAGAAGGGAAACGTTATTGTATCCAGAACCATATGGTCGTCGAAGACGGGCCTTGGCACAACTTCAACTCCTGTTGGTTCAACAGCCTCTACACCAGGGTCATCCCTGGTCACGCCATCGAGCTGACCGCCGCGTACCTCGACCGTCACGTATCAAAAGCAGTCGGAGAACGACCGGCGACGTTCCAACAGAAGCAGGACCTAGCCGCAGTCATCCATCTCTGCGGTGCCGGGGCTGGCCGTGACTATGCAAAGCGGAATTTTCGTCTCCTCGCCAACCAGCGCTGCGGTGATCATGATGTGAAAGCCTACCTCACGAAGGTCAGAGCCATGCAACGTAGCTTTGCCATGTTGGCGGCCGGATCGATTCCCACCAGTATCCATCGTTGAGCCAACTAGACCAAGACGATCTTCCACTCTGCGCGCCACTCGTAGGACACGCGAACCTCAGGCGCACCGACATTCATTCATGGTATGGTGGCCGCGGCAATTTGGTCCTGTTGTACGAGGGTACGTGTTCTTGGGTTCAGACGAACCGAAACCATTGCGGAAGACGGTCTTGGCCGGTGCGATCGGTAATGTGCTGGAGTGGTATGACTTTGCCCTCTTTGGTTACTTCGCACCGGTCTTGTCTCGTCTCTTTTTTCCCGCTTCGGATCCGTCGTTGTCGCTAATCGCCACGTTCGCTGTGTTCGCCGTCGGCTTTCTCGCCAGGCCACTGGGGGCGCTACTGTTCGGATACTGGGGCGATACCAGAGGACGACGAGCGGCCTTGGCCTGGTCCATTATTCTAATGGCGTTGCCCACCTGCCTGGTCGGCCTATTGCCGACCTATGCCCAGATCGGTCTTGCCGCACCGCTCGCGCTCACAGCCCTACGCTTTCTTCAGGGCTTGTCCGTCGGCGGTGAATTCACCGGCTCGGTCACGTTTCTCGTTGAACATGCGTCGTCGACCGAGCGAGGTTACATCGGCAGTTGGGCGGGGTTCAGTGCACAGATCGGCGCGCTGCTGGGCTCCGCGGTCGGCACCGTGGCGACTGCGAGCCTCTCCTCGGAGGCACTGCAGCAATGGGGATGGCGCATCCCGTTCGTGGCTGGAAGTGTGATCGCGTTGGTCGGCTGGTATCTTCGGCAGCGCATTCCCGAGTCGCCAGCTTTTGAACGGCTGCAACAAGAAGGGGTGGTGTCCTCGTCACCGGTCCGTGAGGTACTCGCATCGCACCCTGCGCCGCTCCTACAAGTGATCGGTCTTGTCCTGTTACATGGCGTCGGGTTCTACATCTTCTATGTGTTTCTCCCCAGCTATCTGATCAAAGTCACCGACCTTCCGATGGAAACGACACTGCTGATCAACACGATGTGCATGGCTCTGTTGGCGATGCTGATTCCGTTCATGGGCAAGCTCTCCGATCGAGTCGGGCATCGATCGGTACTGGCCGCCGGTGCCGCAGGTCTTGCCCTCGGCACAGTTCCGTTCTTCGCTTGGCTGAGCAGCGGTCATCTTGCACTGATCGTCACGGCCCAAGTCCTCATTACGCTGTTCGTGTCGGCCTATATGGGGCCGTTCTTTGCCATCGTGGCGACTCTCTTTCCAGTCGCGCACCGCTACACAGGCCTCTCGATTTCCTACAATATTGCCTCGGCCCTGTTCGGAGGCACCGCACCGTTGATCGCCACGGTGATTATGGAGCGGAGCGGAAGTGCGTTTGCCCCTGGATGGTATGTCAGTCTCTGTGCCGTGCTGTCCTTGATCGCACTGTCCACGATTCGTGAGGAGATGAAAGTGGAAGCAGAGGTTCCAGCTCGAACCCACTGACAGCGGCAACCAGACATACGGTATTTTTCATGAGCGCGGCGTAGGCAACATCATCGATCAGACGATGTCAGCACCAACCCTTTCCGGTCCACCGGTCTCTCGCTGGTGGGGATGTTTCCCCGAACTTCGTCGTGACACGCTCGATTTTCTCTTGCGTTGTCAGGCCTACGGCGACGTAGTCAAGCTCCCGATGGGTCTTGTCGTCGAACTGCTGTTGCGGCAGCGTGATGCCGCCATGTATGTACTGAACCATCCCGCCGACGTCAAGCATGTGCTGGTGACGAATCAGGACAACTATCGGAAGGCTCCGGTCGCCCCGGCCGAATCGCGCATCTTCGGTCAGGGCGTGCTCCACACGGAGGGCGAGACCCATCATCGTCAGCGGCGACTGTTCCTACCCTTCTTTCACGGAAACCATGTCACGGCCTACGCCGACCTGATCACGGGCAAGGCTCACGACCTCGTGGGACAGTGGCAAGATGGAACGACGATCGATATCGGACAGGCGATGGCACAGCTCACCCTCTCGGTGATCTGGCGTCTACTCTTCGGACTCGAAGTCGGTACTGAAGCCACGACGATACGGGAGACCATCGCGGCCGGCCAAAGCTTGATCAAGCGACAATATGACTCTCTGCTGGCGAGTTTAACTCCTCTGTGGGTTCCGACAAAACTTCATCGCCGGTTCACCCGTGGTTTCCGCTCGATAGAGGCGATGATACGCCGATTGATCGACGAAAGACGGACGGTAACTCGTCAAGGTAATGAGGACATGCTGTCGCTGTTGTTCGCTGCAACAGATGCAGAAGGTCGCCCGTTGAGTGATGAAGAGATCCGTGACGAACTTGTGACGTTCTTGCTGGCCGGCCACGAAACCACCGCTCATGCGCTCACCTGGACCTGGTTTTTGCTGTCGCAACATCAGCCGGTACGGGAGCGACTGACTCGCGAAGTGAGCGAGGTTGTCGGTGACCGCCTTCCAACCGCCGCGGATGTGCCGCGCCTACGATATACGAAAATGGTCTGGGACGAGTCGCTTCGGCTCTACCCTCCCGCCTGGACCTTGCACACCCGTGTCAACCATGGAGAGGACCGACTTCCATCCGGGGCGGTGCTTCCGCCCGGTGCATGGGTGTTCATCAGCCCCTGGAGCCTGCACCGCAATGCGCGATGGTTCCCTGATCCCGATCGATTTGACCCTGAGCGGTTTTCAGAAGCGGCTAACCGCACCCGCCCACCGTTCAGTTATATCCCGTTCGGTGCCGGTGGACGCCGCTGCCTCGGAGAGTCCTTTGCGGAGCTGGAAGGCCTGCTGATTTTGGCCACCATGGCATCGAAAATTTGTTTGCGCTCGGTCGAAGAACAAACAATCCAGCCGGAGGCAGGCATGACGTTGCGCCAGAATGTCCCGATTCTGATGACTGTCCAACGGCTCGGTAGCTCCGAACCGCATCCCGCCGTCACGTAAATGACTCCGATGGTCCGCCTGTAATCTGGTGCTAGGCATCGCTCAGGGGATATGGTACAAATCACGTCCGGTCGTGCCCACTGCTCGAAGCGAGACCATCCCCCGATGACACCAGTGATTTCGATCTCTAGGCTGTTCGCCTTCGTGTGTGTCGCTTGTCAGATGCTGCTGTCAGGCTGTCTCTCGCCTATCACCTTGAATCGCGCCGTGATCGCCTATGATGATGCCATTACCGAGTCACAATCCAAGCAACTGCTCGTGAACATCGCCAGAGCGCAGCACCATCAGCCGATTCACTTTTCCGGCGTCTCCAACATCGCGGCAACCTTCGATTTTCGTCTCACGGCCGGCGCCACCCCGGCTCTCGCTGGTTTGGCGAGTACGCAGATCATGCCCCTCATCATGGGAACCGTAGCAGAGAATCCGACCATCAGCATCGCGCCGATTGAAGGAGAAGAGTTTACCAAGCGCTTGCTCACCCCGTTTCACGAATCAAAACTGACGCTGCTCCTACGGCAGGGCGTCGATATCGATCTCCTCCTCCGACTGATGGCCAAGGAGCTCCGGATGAAACACAACGGCGGAGTTGTCGCCTATCGGAATGATCCGTCCGATAAGATCGGCTATGAGATGTTCCGGCGAGAGGTCCTCCATCTCTCAGCCATTCAAGATCACAACAGCCTCCATGTGGAACCGATGATGATCGAACGAAGCTGGACGATCCCCGCCGACTCGGTCACGGCGGAAGGATTCAAAGCGCTCGAGCAGGAATACCAAGTGGAGTATAACGGGCAGAACAAGACCTACACATTGCGGAAACACATTGAAGGCGGCACGTTGATCACTAATTACGACCCCGATTCACTGTCCAAGGAAGAACGGCTCCGCTTGCAGCATGAGAACGAACAGGGACTCGGTCACGACGTGACCTTTGATATTCGCCCGGGGCATTTTGGCGGCGAGTGGCCGATCAGAGGCGACTTTCGATTGCGAAGCTTCAACGCCATGTTGAACTTTCTGGGGGAATCCATCGCTGAAGAGCCGGAGTACCATGTCGACAAAGATTCCCGTACTCCTGAGGTGGCGGAGAATCCCGTCAAGACGCTGGACCTGATCGTGTCGCCCTCGGCGCCGAAGGGATTGGATCTCGTGATGAAATCCCATGGGAACTATTACGCCGTCAATACGACCGGGCCACAGGCGCGCTGGAACCGCGAGGCGTTCAAGCTCTTGTCACAACTGTTCCAGATGACCGTCACCGAGGTTTCTCGTGCCGGCGTGCCGAGCATTACGATCGCCAAGTAAGGCAGAACTTTCCCAGGCACAACTGGGAGTCGGTAAGCGTTATGCGTCGACGCGATCGAGATTGGGTTTCGGGGACCGTCGACCGACGAGATAGATAATGGCAGGAAAGAGCATGGTCGTACCGGGGAAAATCAATCGATACCCCCACCAAGGCAAGTTCGGCCGAAAAAATCCCAACCCAACGGTCAGCAGGATCGACGCCAGAATTCCATAGACATAGGCCGGAACCAGCGTCGTGGAATGATTTTCACTTCGCTGCCTTGACGCTGCACTGAACCCCTTGATGAGAAGATAGGCGGAAAAGATGAGACAGGCAGGCCCGTAATACGCCGCATATTCTTGCATAAAACCGTCCTGGTTGATATTCCCACGAGGCTGCTGGGCAGATCATTTATAACGTATCGTCTCTGCCCTTGTCGAGCCGGACGTCAGGCGCCTTTAGACCCTTCGGTCCACCGTTCCTGATGCAAGAAGCACCCGTTGACCGCGACGTCAGGTTTCCAGCAACCTATTTCATCGTATTGGACTCTGGGAACCCTACAGGGATACGGAAACGCAAGGCAAGAGATGGAGCAGGACAACCACGTTCCCCCCGGCAGGTTGTCTCCTTCAGGATTTGCAAGAGCACACGCAGTGCTTTAGCGTGGAGACGAGCGCTACGGTCTGATCTCCCATAGCAGATAGACCAAGCCGACAACTATTACCGACACGATGACAATATGCATGAACACATCCTCCCTAACGTTGATCGTGGAACCGTACCTCACGCCGGAAACCAGCGCTCGGATTATGGTTACGTGAGATCGGTTTTCAGGCAACTGATTTCAGGATTTTCGATGTTCGGTAAGCGGAAGATGTCGACCGAGGGAAACGACTCTCAGTATGGATTCACGTCAACCCATTGAAGGTGGAACTGCTTCGATGGAGACATGCTGAGGGTTATGCGATGTGGGTGTTGCCATGCATCCGACTGAAGACGTCCCAGTCGAACTGCTTGGGTGTCACAGCATGAAGTGGAATCGGTCCGATTGATCCCCGTTCACGGTAGGCCAAGAGACATCCGACGATGTCCTCGGGTGACTCGATCAGTCGGTGCACCACCTCATGGGCAAGATGTTGGGCCATCACCTTGTCCTCCGGTATGGGCCGCGCGCCTCTGAGCGTGTGACCAAGGATGGTGGCCTTGGTGGCGAGTGTGAGCGGATAGTGACCAGGTGAAGCATGACGCTCCGGCCATCGGGCAATCACACCGGCCACATAGTCGACGAGACCATGGACGCCGCCATCCTTGTGATGCCGGTGCGGCGTACGTTCGGCGACGACGAACAAGTGGCTCTTGTTCGGCACTCCCAATGTCCGCTTCAGCGTCCCGAGGATTACGTCATCGATATAGGCATTCGGGTCGGGATGTTCATTGACCAACAATCCCTCGGCTCTTGCCTGATACGCACAGGCCAGCGCCAGATGACCGGACCCGGCACCCATGACCTCCACGAAGAACACCGTGCCCATTGCGGCACTGGTGGCTTTGAGAGATTCGATCGATTGATCCGCCAACGCCACTGCGGACTGAAATCCGAGAGAAATCGTACCTTCGATATTGTTGTCGATACTGCCCGGAATGCCGACCACCTGGGCTCCGAATCCTTCGTAAATGGCCCGAGCGCCCCGCATGCTACCGTCGCCGCCCAACACCACCAAGACGCCGTCATCCAGGTACGGCTCCAGGTGCCGCATGGCCACCTGCAACACCGTCTCTTGCTTGAATTCCTCAAAACGGCTGCTGCCGATGGGGCTGCTCGGATGGCTGCTCATGCCGCGAGTGTGCGCTTCGGTGACTCGTTCAATCCAATTGTTGGCCAGACCGAGATAGCCATGCCGGACGAAATAGACCTCCAATCCCAAGCGCTGACCGGTCACATGCAATTCCTTTAATGCAGCACCGGCTCCGGCGAAATCACCTCCGGACACGAGGGCCACGATCCGCTTGAGCGTTCGGGGCTTGAGCGTCACCCGATTTTTCCTCACATTCTCTACAGCCACCCACGTGTTGCGCACAACCCGCTCCCGCTCGGACAGCCCAACCGCCGTCGAGTAGCCGGATAAGCGGCCCTGTTCGAGCGTGAGCAGCACGACATTGTCTTGGCTTTCCTTGTAGTCGCTGAACTCGCTGAACGCTTCATGGAACGGGCGCGGATCCAAATAGATCATCAACGCCCGCAGGGTGGAACTATGGGTATAGAGACAGGCCACTTTGCCTTTTTGCGCATGGCCCAATCGGTGGAGACCATCGATTACGTCGACATAGAGGTCGAAGAAAGAATTACCACCCGGATAACAATACAGTGGATCTTTCATCAATCGCTTGGCCGTGGATGTCTCGACGCCGAACGCGCGCGCCGCTTCTTCGACCTCGAGGGACTTTTCCAATCCCGTGACCCAACCGAAATCCGACGATTCGAGAGCAGGCTCGGTGATCGGTTCGGACGGAGAGGTCCCTTGCAGCAAGGCTATAGACACCCGGTCGTATAGTTGTCTGGTATTCGGGCTACGGGTGATGCAATGAAGGAACGTACGAGGATCGAGGTAGTTGGTAAGATGCAAAAAATCGAGCTGCTGTCCCACAACGCCTATCATGCGGGCGAGCGCCGTTCCTACTGCGTCGGCTTTGGCCACGCCTCGTTCACGGTCCAATTGGTTCGGCAGGCGGCATCCGACGCGATGAGTCTTGCTGTCGACTTGCGACACCCCGTGGCGCATCGTGAAGAACAGCGTTCGGTCGCCAAGATCCCGTGGCAATAACCAAAACCGGTCGTCGCCCAGTTCCAGGACGATGCGGCCTTCTGCCAGCGTCGGCGTGAGCTGCGTACGAGGCACAATGGCCACAGGGCGTCGATAAGTCGGTTTGACTGCTGCTCCGATCGTGGCCCGAAGTAGCGGTTGGAGCGAGCCTTCGGCAAGAAGCGAATTCCAGGCGGCAAAGAACACCAGCGGATCATCGAGCAAACCTTCGCGAGCCGACCGATATTCTAAAGCGGTTGCAAAGCCGGACTTGGAACGCTCGATGAACGAGCGGAGTTGTTCCATCTTGGCGTGGACACGATCAACGTCCTCGCCGGAGGCTCCTAGCGGAGGAGGAACGATGAGGCCTCGCTCCGATGCTCGTTGAGCAAGGGCACGTCCATAGGTAAGGAGTCCTTCAACGGTGACAAAATCCAGTGGGTGACTCATAACGGATCGCTCGTCTAACACTCAGGATTTTTAGCAAGAACACAGAGGAGTGATTCCACACAACCTCGTTCCGATTGTCCATATAATTTTATGAATCCTAAACCGGCGCACAGAACGTAGCAAGAGGCGAAAGGCCTTGGTGTAGAGATCAAGGTAACTTGCTCTCTACACAGCAACCGTGGCGTCTTGATAAGCCCCAAATCAGCAGTATAATGACCTATGGACCGGATCGCCGCGTGCCTCACTATCATCATAATCGGGACTGGCTGCCCAAGCCTGTTCCTGGCCACCGCGGAAGAACCATCTCAACAGCCGAGCGCCAGGGAACGTTTGAATCAGGTATTGGGTTCCGAAGGCGGCACTCAAGTGTACAAGGATGATCAAGGAAACGTCGAAAGCACGACCAATCTGCCTACTGGTGAGCGAATCATCACGGTGCAGCCACCGGTAAGTCCTGGGTTCAACACTGGTCCTCCCCTTCAATTGAACAATCAGACATTCGAGATTCCTTCTCCACCTCCCGCTCCGGCTCAACCACCAGCTCCAGATTTCCCTGAGCGGGCACGGCAAACATTCGAGATTCCTTCTCCACCTCCACCTCCCGCTCCGGCTCAGCCACCAGCATCAGATTTTCCGCAGAGGGCGCGGTAGAAGATACCTGCGTGCTCGTCTATTCACGCTGCTGTTCTTGTAAGTTGGCCAAAGTCATGCCTCGCCCTCTTAACACATCAGCACCATTCGTATAGTCCATGATCTCAACCGCGAGCTCAGACGCGGACTTTCTGCTGGAATCAACTTCGAGGTCGTAAGTGAACCAGCGATGGACCAAATGAAATTGAGCGGCAGCCTCTCCGATCGTTCGATCCTGTCTGTTGCGTTCTCTCCGACTCAGTTCATCCAAGGAACAGTGCACTCCCACCAGAAGCACGTTGAATCCTTCTAGCCTCGCCAGGAGATCGGTCGCCTGTTCGGGTGAGGTTATGGCATTGTCGATCACCAGAAAATTGCCCATCTCCGCAAGGCGGCCCACACAGGCATTGAACGAACGAACTAGTTGCGGATAATTCAAATCGAAAATCTCTTGGCCATGTGTCATTCTGAACAAGGCGCTGCCAGGCAACGTGTACAGAATGCTATCTATTGAAAAATTCAAATAGATCCTCGGCAGCAACTCCTGGAGCTTGTGCGTGATCGTAGTCTTGCCGGAGCTAGATGTACCGTTCAAATAGATGACTTGCGGATATACCATGCTGCGTCCTTTGCCCTGATAATAACCTCGTACCTATGAAGAACCATACCGTTCTTGGAGCCGGATCACCACTGATGCACCGATTACACGACGCGGGAGACAAGCTCGTCCGCAGAGCGACAACGAATAAGCTTATGCTCATGTGGTTCGACGCATTCCATCGCACGTTCAAGATTGGCCGAATCGTACTGATGATTCCAAAGCAAAAGTCGATATAGATCTCCAAGCCCTTCATGCTTTGAAGTACAGAATCCCAATTTGCGGCAGCCGAACCTCCGCACAATTCGTAGGTCACGCATGAACACATGCGGCCGCAACACCGCGATGATGTCTGCTCGTTCAAAAACCGGCTTAAGCCATGTATGGTAAATACCTTCGATGACCCATCGTTCCTGCCGCGCAATGTCGGCAAGCTTGGCATCCCGTTCATCCTCAGCAGCCCGCCGACCATAGCGCTGTGCTCGCACGTCCCAGAATAATCCATCTAAATCGTGAGACGGAATTTTCAGCATTCGAGATAGATGACCAGCCGCATAGGTTTTTCCGCTGCCAGGTCCACCGATGATGTGAATACGTTGAATCATACAATGCTGATCGAAGTGGTTATGCAAAACGAGTCATAGGAAGTGTGCTGCACAGCGTTGAGCAACTGGAGAACCAGTAGAGAGACGGCACCCGATATTTGGTTCCCACTACGCCGCACGTCACTTGGTCGTCCGTCCATCAGCAGGAGAGGGTGGGCTCGGAGATGGTCACGCTTCTAGTTTCAATCCTAATGCCCCGATTACTTTCAAAATCGTATCGAAGCTCGGGCTTCGATCCCCGGATAAGGCTTTGTACAAACTTTCACGAGAGAGGCCCGCATCTCGGGAGACCTCTGCCATTCCCTTGGCGCGAGTGATGCCGTCCATGGTTATCGCAATGCAGGCGGCAGTTTCTCAATGAAGCGCTGAACGTGGTCCAAATACAGGGGGATCCGACGGACGGCGACAGGCAAGGCTTCGTACACTCGCTCAGGATCGATGTCGTCGTATTCGTGGACAATCCGATTGCGGAGCCCTGCAGCCATCGCCATTTCTTTGGCAAGATCGGCCGCCATCACCCCGAGCGCGCTCAGGCGCACAAAAGATTCGTGATAATCCTTGGGCGGTACCTGGCCAGACTCAGTGATCAGATGAAAATTAATGTCGATCATACGGCCGATCGCCCGTTCCAGATACCGTTCAGCCAAGGCTTCGTTGATGGAATCCTCCAAATACCGCTCGCGCGATAATTGGGACAACCGAGTTATCGCAGCCAAGTCCTCAAGAATGAGACTCATTTTTCTGGTGATGAGATGGCGGTCGATCATGAGCGAAAAGGCTCCGCCACCAGTGCGGACAGTCGCCTAGCGACAGACTGTCGTTCAAGCTCCAAGTAGGGCAGAAAATCTTGGTAGGTCTTGAACGAGTACAGACGAAGACGTGCGAAGTCTTGGGATGTACCGAAAAGCATCCGACAGCCCTCCATGATTTTCTTCCGGAAGAGCGGATCTGCTCGATTCAGAATCGCCAAATCAACCTCGCGCCCAGGGAACCGTGACTGCAAGGCCTCCTGCATCTCCAGAATGGTCTTCAACGACACGGCCGGAGTCTCGAGTTGCACCGCCAGATCCACATCGCTGCGATCATGCGCCGTTCCTGTGACTGTTGAGCCAAACTGGAGGATGATACGAATGCCGAAACGCTGGGCAAGTTCTCTCAGCCCAAGTCCCGATTCTGTGATGGGTTCCTCGCTCATCCGTCTGCTCTGAGGATTATCATCCAAGCCGTAGCCTAGCCGAGACCGCGATGATTGTCTATGCGGCAACAGCTGCTCACCACGGCATGCCCACGAAACATCCTGAAATTGATCTGAAAGTAATTCCATCTTCACCTCATGTACTCCTGTGAACGGTGCCACGAAACCACGGCGAGTCAGCCATTTCCCCGAAGATTTGATGTTCCGGAATGTCCGATCGAAAAACATTTCCAAACGCGCTACAGTCTTCACTATCCGTAGACCTGCACGGATGGCTCTACTGCTCCCCGGTCTGCACACAATCGACTGAACTTAAGGGAGGTTATGTTATAGTGGGAGCATCGAGAAATCTCTAGGAGAAGGAGAGTCGGTATGCGACTGCTTCTGCAATGTGTGGTGATCGCGGGGGCAAGTATGGTGCTTGGAACAAGCGGTTGCACCACCAAAGCCACGATCGACCAAATTACCGATACGACGTCCAACATCACTGGCACGACATCCGGAGCTGCCTGGTGGAACGAAGACGGTCAGATCAAGCCGGACTTCAAGACAATGGCGTTTGTATCCTTCAATCACGCGAATCTGCAACAGGATCTGGCAGCGGGACGAGGGGAATATTTGGCCTCACTGAGCAGACTGCTGGGTGTTCCAACCGATCGACAGTCAGACTTTTTTTCTGCCGCACAAGCAGGCTATGCCAAAGCGCTCGACCAGGAACCCCTGGCCTTGCTCACGCTTCTGCGCGACACTTCTCAGTCGTTTGTCTACTGACCTGTGGATTTCAAGGGTACCGATGCAAGGTCGACGTGCCAATCTGCTCGACCGCGGAGAGTCGGCTTTCCCCGTTCCGTCCTATCACCGTGCGCACAAGTGCGCCATCCTTGAACACCAAAAAATTCGTCGGCACGGCTGGGACACGAGGACCAGGCAGAAGCGTCCCCGCGAGGTTCAATGGATCTGTGGCCGAGAGTTTGATCTCATATTCCACGCCGGCTGCAGTCTCCTTTCTCATCGCCCTCAGTGCTTCCACCGCTTCCGGCAACGCAAACTGCTCTCCGGTAAATCCACTCACAAATCGTCCACCACGAACCTCACCGGCCATCTCCATCCGCCGATACTGCACGAGCAGATCCCGCCAGGACTGGACCAACGATTCGCGCGCCAGCAAATCACGAAAGAGCACACCATAACGGCGCAAGAGTTGACGAGCGACGTGCTCGATAGCGCGAGTCGTTGAGTAGTTAGGCCCATGCGACAAGCCCATGACTCCCTCGACCGTGATCGAAGACGGTCGAAAGAGCGACCACCGTCCGGCAGCGTGCCGAGGTCGACGGGCTCGTTCACGCCCTTCGGCGCGACGTCGATGCGGATCCATGAGAGCACGGAGATTGTCGAATCCATCAGCCGTCACCAGCCCTGCCGCCACGAGTTCCCACAATCCGTTCTCCACTTCCGTCGCGAGATGGTTGGTGACCTTCACCAGATCGGTGAAAAAACTTGCTCCATGCTGTTGCAAGGCACGACGCAAGTCCTGCGCCACCGTACTCAACTGCGTATTCGTATCAGGGAGGCACGCCTCGCCGAGGAAAGCATTCAGCAACCACTCATCGTCTTCACGTGGAAATAGACTGATAGGTGCGATGCTCGTGGGGATAATTCGCCGACGATCCGGTTCACCGGTTTGCAGAAACCTTGGATGAGGAGAGAGTCGCCCCCAACTCACCGCACCACTGAGACAAAGCCGGTCTAACAGTTCAGGTTCATACTTGGCCATGCGCACGCGTAACAGCTGTGGTTCCCATGCAGACGCAGCCGCCTCGAATCCTGCGAGTTGTCCGATCACTTGTTGGAGACCGGCCTCTCCGTGCTGGCGCGATCCCGGTGCGACATGCTGCCATTGAAGCAAGAATCGCATGAACTCCGATGTCGTGACCGGCTCCACCTCTTTGCGCAAGATTCCGATCGTCAGGCGATGAATACGGGCCAGTAAACGGCGGTGGCACCATTCGGGCGTATCGGCGCCCGATAGTGCTGAGAACTCGCCTCGCTGAGCGGGCGAAGCCGGCTGAGGACTGACTGCTGAGGAAGACCGGAATCGGCCACGGAGAACTTGTCCGGAGGTTTCAAGACGGAGCATCGCATGATCGACCTGTTCAGTGGAAAGACGGAGCCGAGTTGCGAGTTCGTCGATGGTCGTCGGACCAATGTTTTCCATCCAACCGAGCACGATGGTATCGAGTGCCTGGTTGTCACCAGTTGTGAACAACTGCACAAGCCGGTCCTTATTTTCTGTCGCTACCCACCCCTTTGTAGAGTGAGGCATGAATGGCGAGGAATCAGGCGTGAGCATGACGGCGCGACCGGATTCCACGAGTAGCGGCAGGTAGGCGGTCCATTGTGTCGATTCAGATTCAGGCACCCACACCAGTGTCAGCAGCGCATCATGTAGTTCGTCGGCATCGCGCACGACCGGCCAGGACTCTCGCCGCACCTCTTCTATCGCTGCCGGATCGAGCGCACCAACCTGTCCCGCCATTTCCACAGGAAGCGTACGCCGCATCTCCACCGCTCGCGCACGGCGTTCTTCCAGCGGCGCATCGTCAAGAAAGGCGTAGGGGTTCGCATTCAAAATCTCATGAGAGAAGACCGAGGGCGACGGCGTATCGATTGCCACACACCGGATTGCGCCAGATTCGATCTGTCTCAGGACATTTGTGAGGCCCTCAAGATCCATCGCTTCAGTGAGACAGTCTCGCAATGTTTCCTGTACGAGCGGATGGTCCGGAATCTGCCGCATGGCCCGCTCGCCTGTCAGATTCTCCTGACAAGCGATGGCATCGGGAAATACCGCTGCAAGCAGGTCTTCTGCTTTCATCCGTTGAATCTGCGGCGGGACTTTCTTGCCCTTGGCAAACCTCAGCAAGGCCAACGACCGTGAAGCGTTCCAGCGCCAGCGCGTGGCAAACATCGGCGCGAGCAACACCGCCTGGACCAAGACTTCCCGCACCCTGTTGGAATGAAGATAGCCGAACACGGACTCCAGCGGGAAACTGTGCTTTTCTCCCAGCGAAATCACAAGGCCGTTATCCGTGGCAGCTGCTTGCAGCTCAAAGTCGAATGTCACGCAAAACCGCTTCCGTAGCGCAAGCCCCCAAGCCCTATTGATTCGCCCTCCAAACGGCGCATGGATTACCAACTGCATCCCACCACTTTCATCAAAGAACCGTTCGGCCACGAGTGTCTCCTGGGTCGGCACGGCTCCCAGCACAGCGTTCCCCATCACGACATATTCGATCGCCTGTTGGGCTCCCCGTTGATCCAGACCGCAGTCCTCCTTGAGCCACTGAAGCGCTGAGTGCTCGCCTCGCAGAGTCGGCGAAGCGGGCTGGGTGCTGAGTGCATCAGGTGACGATTCAGAGGAGCCAGCTCGTTCAGCGATCAATTGTCGTAGCTCAGCCACTTCCGCGGAGAGTTCCGCCGTGCGCGAAGGAGCCTCACCTCGCCAGAACGGAATGTTGGGCGGTGCGCCATGGGCGTCTTCCACTCGCACCTTCCCCATCTCGACACCCTTGATCCGCCAGGATGTGTTGCCGAGCAACATGATATCGCCGGCCAGACTCTCCACGGCAAAGTCCTCATCCACGGTGCCCACAACCGTGCCGTCAGGTTCCGCCACCACTGCATAGTTGGCGGTATCGGGAATTGCACCGCCTGAGGTGATCGCCGCCAACCTCGCCCCTCGACGACCTTTGATGCGGCGATTGATCCGGTCGTGGTAAAGATAGGCAAGCCCGCGCCCTCGCTGCGTCGCAATGCCATCTGCCAACATCCGGACGATACGGTCGAACGTGGCTCGATCCAGTTCGCGATAGGGACCAGCTCGGCGGGCCAAGGCAAACAGCTCCTCTTCCGTCCAGGCTTGCGTCGCTGCAGCGGCGACAATCTGTTGAGCCAGAATATCAAGCGGTGCAGTCGGGATCTCGATGCGATCCAACGTCCCGTTCTTGATCGCGCGAATCAGCGCCGCGCATTCGAGTAGTTCATCTCTGGTCGTGGCAAAGAGCCGGCCTTTGGGTATGGCTTTGATCCAGTGGCCGGCCCTTCCGATCCGTTGCAAACAGGTCGCAATCGCCCGTGGCGAGCCGATCTGGCAGACCAGATCGACCGTGCCGACGTCGATCCCGAGTTCAAGCGATGCCGTCGCCACGACCACCCGAGTCTCGCCCGCCTTCAGCCGTTCCTCAGCCGACAACCGAATCTGCCGCGATAGGCTGCCGTGGTGGGCCGCCACCGCGTCAGGTCCGAGATCCGAGAGCCGTGCTTCAAGATAGTGCGAAACCCGTTCGGCTAGGCGGCGTGTATTGACGAAGACCAACGTCGTACGATGCTGTCGTACAAACTCAGCCACGCGATCGTAGATGTCGGCCCAGATGGCATTGGTCGCGACGGCGCTCAGCTCATCTTTTGGCACCTCAACCGCAAGGTCCATCTGTCGCTTGTGGCCCACATCGATGATCCTCGGTGTCGCACGGTCACCAACGAGGAACTGCGCGACTGTTTCTATCGGCCGCTGGGTGGCTGAGAGGCCGATCCGCTGCGGCTTCGTCAACGTCAGCGCCTCCAACCGTTCCAACGAGAGCACCACGTGGGCTCCACGCTTGTTCGGCGCCAGCGCATGAATTTCATCAACGATCACGGTACGCACGGTCTGCAACAAGCGTCGGCTTTTATCCGCCGTGAGGAGGATGAAGAGCGATTCCGGTGTGGTGACGAGGATATGCGGCGGGCGCTTGAGCATCTGTCGCCGATCCGCCATCGGCGTATCGCCGGTACGAACAAGCACGCGCAGCTCCGGCATCAGTAACCCAGCCTGTAAGGCGAGTTGCCCGATTTCCGCGAGCGGCTTCTGGAGATTCTTCTGGATGTCGTTGCTCAAAGCCTTGAGCGGTGAGACATACAGGACCTGCGTATGGTCGTCGAGTTCACGATTGAGCGCCTGATTAAAGAGATGATCGATGCAAGAGAGAAAGGCGGCAAGGGTTTTGCCTGATCCGGTCGGCGCCGCGATCAACGCATCCGCTCCGGACTGGATCGCAGGCCATGCTTGGATTTGAACGTCGGTCGGCTGACCGATGCAGGAAGAAAACCATTCGGAGATCGTGGGGTGAAACCGTGCAAGCGGCATCGGCGGCATCTTACCATGCACGGACAGGCTTCCGTATGACGATCAGCCTGCCACCGTTTCCACCGACTATCCGATCACGTGCCTATTTCACGGCCCAAATAGTTATGGCATCATACAGAGCCTATGCATCTTTCCATCATTATTCCAGCCTTCAACGAAGCGCGTCTGATCGAACGATGTCTGCAATCTGTTGCCACATCAGTCGCCGCTATCTCCACACCTGGTTTCACGTCGGATGTCATCGTCGTCGACAACAACTCCACCGACAACACCGCCGAGCTGGCAAGGCAGGCTGGTGCTCGGATCGTCTTTGAACCAATCAATCAAATCAGCCGGGCACGCAATGCCGGTGCGGCTCACGCAACCGGCGATTGGTTGCTGTTCTTAGACGCCGACAGCCTGTTGAGCCCCGGCCTGCTCGGCGACATCGAACGACTGATTCAAGATGAAAAACACGTCGGTTGCGGCAGTACGTTGCGTATGGAGGGATTACCCTGGTGGGCGAGCATGACGCTGGGATTCTGGACCGCCGTTTCGGTTCACTGTCGATGGGCAGCCGGAGCGTTGCTGGTGTGTCGGCGTGATGCGTTTGAGGATATCGGCGGATTCGACCAAAACGTCTACGCGTCAGAGGAAATCACTCTCAGCAAACGGCTCAAACAGTGGGGACGGCAGCGCGGCCTTCAATTCACCATCTTGACCCGACATCCATTGGAGACCTCGTCGCGCAAGGTTTCGCTCTACTCAGGCCGAGAGATTGCAGGCCAAGTCTTCCGCGTCCTGCTGCTTCCAGGAAGGGCCTTGCGTGACAAGAAGCAGTTATCTGTTTGGTATGACGGCCGGCGGTGAGAAGCGCCTGCTACTTCGGCACCTTTCTCGCGAGCGCTCGTGTGGTGGTACTTAGTTAGGCAGGACAGGCAGTAGGTCTGGGATACTTGAAAGTCCTCCGCATAGAGGCTGTGTCTCGCAAAATAAAGATGCGGCTCATACCACAAACCGACTCCACCCTCGGGACCCACGTCACCACGGATTTTCTCGCAGAAACAGCAACCCGCCACCATCGGTTTCATGATTGCTCCTTCATGACGGCGTGCATGGCCTCAACCCGAAAGACGGCTCAGCGACAGAGTGAGGGCTCGGCCGCACTGCGCGCCCGATTCATCAGAATGACCGAATCAATAACCTCTCCGCACTGGATGCAACGAAATACCGGTATCCCTTCTCTGACGAGCCCGCCATCCTCGTCGCGCAGTTCACTGAAACACAGGAGCCCATGGCATCGTGAGCAATTCATGCGCACCTCCACGGGCTGGTGCTTGACAATCGCGATCGGTTCATCGAAGTACTCCCTCTTTCACTGCCGTGAGTCTCTCACGTGACGATTCGAGAATCGGGCGGTCCGATACTTCATAGTCGAATTGGGCCTTGCGGCGGAGCACCAACGTCCCCTCTCGGCTGACGCGATCGACAACGGCAAACACCTCATTCCAAGAAAACTGAGGAAGCCGTTCGATCAAGGCACGGAGCGCACAGGGCCCGTTCCGATATAGTTCCATCCGAATGGCCGATTCAATCATCGCGGTTCGCATCACAACGCCTCCTTGTGAGATCGGCACCGTTGCGCCACATGCGACGGTGCCGCGGCGCATATTCTCGATCATCCACTGAGAACGCATGCATGGCATGTCGATCGATCTTACAAACCAGAACCTTGTCTCTCGCATCGTGTTATAGAGCGAACATCCGTTTCCCACAATCAATGCAAGCACAATTGTTTCGTCGTGTTCCTATATACATAGTTGTCCTAGTCCCAACGACGGGACGACCGGCGCTGGCTCGTCGAGTGCGACGTTGCCTGACTCAAGGGGCGACGGGGGTCCTCGCCCATGGGAACACAGCGCCCCACTGCCCAGGGTTGTGCAGCTCGCGCGCATCACGATTCTCATCAAGCTATTTTGAGATGGGTTCTAGGCAGGTGTGGAGCGGGACCGGTGGGCGTGGAGCAGGAGCTTCTGACGATTGGGCACACCGACTTTGTCGAAAATGCTCGTCATGTGATGCCGGACCGTACTGTCACTGATCGACAACTCGTAGGCGATGTCCTTGTTCGAGAGACCTTGTTCCACCAAACGGATAATCTCACACTCTCGCTCGGTCAAGGCGTCGGGCCAGGACGGCGACGGTGGGGCGGGTTCCGCCTGTTTCGTGAAGGAGAGTTCGAGACCCATCTTCATCGCGCCATCCCGTTTCACGGGGGGCTGGGGCTTCACGGCGGCATATAGCGATTCGATCACCGCGAGCACGACTTCAGGTGGTTGAACCTTGAGGATGATGCCGTCGACCCCGGCAGCAAACGCCTCGCGCGTGCGGGCCTGCTCCTCCAGTCCGCACAACAACACGATCTTACCGGTCGGGGCGAACTCTCGAATCTGGTTGATGGTGTCGAGGACGTTGCGCTCGGTCTCCAGATCCAGGATGAATAGGTCTGGCGGGCTCTCAATGCGGAGCAGGTCAGATATCCTCCCGGGATAGCAGTGCACCACTATCGGGAGGGTCGAGCTGGTTTCGAGAATTTTCTGTAAGCCCAACCACACGAGCCACTGACTGCTAAGAATCGTGATCCTGAGGGTGAACGTCGTAGAGCTGGCATCGGACATAAAGTCTCCTTCGCTCTTGCAATACCCTGTCGTGGAAACGATTTTGAAGAGGTTTTTGCCAAATAGAGATGCAACCCATGGCACAAACGGGCGCCATTTGAATGGTCCATTCAACGGTTGTTTGCTCATCATGGATTGCATTTCTTAGGGCAAGGCTGTCGAGATAAAACCGAAGGTGAGATGCGCTCAACTATCCACAACTGGTTGTGTGGCTATACATCTGGTCTGTTTTGGCGTGACGAATGCACCACTAGGACCACTCACGTCGCAAGAGGTTTTAACGGGCGGAGCAGGACGACGCTATCGATGGCAGGACGATTGTTTCGTAGTAGAAAGTTCCGTGCCCTAGTCAGGGTTTCAACGACATGATTGTTTACATGGCCCTATTCGGGCGTAGAGTCACAGGCGAGATATCGGTCCTGTGGTTAGTGGCTATGTGATCCCCTGATCAACCACGTAATGCATCAGTTCGGCGTTATTCTTGAGTTGGAGTTTCTCGAGAATGCGGGAGCGGTAGGTGCTGACGGTGCTCACCCCGAGGTGCATGGTCTCCGCGATTTCAGAGACGGTTTTCCCCGACGCGAGGAAACGCATAACCTCGAATTCCCGATCGGACAGCTGGTTGTGCAGCACGCTTTCCGAGCCAGGACGAAGACGATGTACGAGCTTTTCCCCGAGTGAAGCACCCACATACTGTCCGCCCGAAGTGACCTTCTTCACGGCATTAATGAGTTCCTCCGGGGCACTAGCCTTCATCAGATAGGCATCCGCTCCCGCTTTGAACATGCGGATGGCATATTGATCCTCCGGATGCAGGCTGAGCACGATGACGGGAAGGTCCGGACGCTCCGCCTTCAGCCGCTTGAGGGCCTCGGTGCCGGTGGTACCGGGCATGGAGATATCCAGGATAACGACATCCCACTTCCTGCATCTGACCAGTTCCAACAGATCGTGGGCGTTGCCGCATTCCCCGACCGTGACGGAATCCAGCCCGTCGGTTAACAAATCCTTCACTCCGCGTCGGAAGAGCGGAAAGTCGTCGGCAATCAAAATTCTCAGCATGGACTTCGACGAAACAGTTTCAGTTCTCAGCGCTCAGTTGTCCGCTCGGCCAATTCCCTACCTCCCCATGAGAGTGAAGGGGAAGGAAAGAGGGCGCTTACGTCGCCGCCGCTTGTCAACAGGATGAAATACTCGCAGTTCGTCGTACGAGACACTTTCGTTTCCCCCCGCCTAGAGGCTCCGACGAGAAACAGCCAGAAAAGCTCCAATCTAGACCACAATAATAAGACGGTCGGATAAATGACAGCTGGGAACTTTCCTAGGGTGGTCCTTGTGGAACATACTGAATTCCTCGATCGGCCTCTCGATGGACTGACCGCACAAGGCATCCGGTTTTGCGTTCTTGGAGAACAGGCGGCAACGCCTACGTCGCTAATACGAGGGATCAACTACATAGTCATGCTCGACATGTTTTGGGTTTGTCCCCTTCCTGCATCCTGCGGCGAGGGAAAACTCACCGCATGTCGGACCCTGTGAAAGGCTGAGAGGAACCGATGAAGAAAAAATACCCGCCGTTGTACCACATGTGCATTAGAATCGAAGGAACCGTGGAGCCGAACCGATCGCGAAGCAGGCCAAAGACCAGTGAAGGGAAGAACACCAGGACCGCCCAGATCGGCCTATGGCTCCAGAGGTGAAAGACTGCGAAGAAGAGAGAGACCGAAATGTTGGCGCCGCTCAAACCACATAGCCAGGGTCGTATCCAGCCACGCTCGATGAGTTCGCCCTGCAGCAATCCTCTAAACAGCAGCTCTTCCCATAGAGGGTACCAGACTGCCACTGAAACAAAGCCCAACGACCACACTTGGACAACAGGTATCGGATGAACGGGAACGGCCCATGCCATAATGGCCCACGTTAACGGAGCAACCCCAGCACAAAGGAGAAAGGTTACATCTCCAAATAATGTTGGGGGCCAGCGGAGCCCTAGCCAACCCAGTGTCTGATAACAATCGGCTCTCGACACAGTTGTCTCCGCAACCACTGACCCCGGTCGAGTGATGTCAGTCCAGTAGAGCTGCTAAGGATGCATAGTCGAGCGAGGCTTTCACTCGCTCTAACCAAGCTTTGCGCGCCGCATGGTCAGACCGATAGAGGACATCTTCCTCGGCCAGCGTTGACACCGATATGGCAATCACTTGGATCTTTCCCGGCTGACTCCGGTTTGGAAAAGTCGGATCCATCTTATAGGCAAGGGCCTGCTCTACCGAGCCAGGCTCGAGGTTGGTCAATTCATACGCACCCCGCAAGGCTTCCTCCTCTAGTGCGGCACGTGCCATATGGTCCTTGTGGATTTGGTCGACGCCTTGCAATAAGTCCCTGGCCTGCATGCGCAGCCGACGCTCTTCCGCTTCGTTGACGCTCGCGGCTGCCTCTCTCTCCAGTCCGCGACTGTGCTCCCGTATCTCACCCACTCTCTCCTGATCATTCAGGCTGAGCTCTCGCAGTTCATCGACCTGAGCCTCCATCGCCTCACGGGCGGAGCCATCGGTATCAGCCGACACTGCTGGCATCGCGAGTTGGCGAGCCGTAAACGACGCCCGGTACACGCGGTATTCGTTGAGCAGCTTTGTGAGATGTGCCTCCCGTGCCGCTTCCTTGGCTTTCGCCGCTTGAATGTCCGCAGTAAGTCGCCTCATGTTCTCCACATACTGGTGGGCGCCGGCTGGATCGGTCTTTCTCCGCAATGCCGCAGTCCGGTCGATCATGGCCTGATCGGGAGCTTTGCGTGAAACCCTGGCGTTACGCCAATCGGCCAAGGCCCTTTCACGGGCAGCACCCACACGATCGAGCCGATCACCGAGGGTTTGAGGGATCCATGGCAAACGCCCAGCCTTCGAGAGCACAACCCACCCGTTGTACTCGGGATAACCACCCATCGTGCCGGTTAGCTTCGGAATTTCGTCCTGGCTCATGAACATATCCTTGGAGAGGTGGTTGAAAAAGATGCTGATCCCTCCGATCGATCCGGCCACACGGTCTGCCTCGGGAGCAATCCCGCATTCTCCTTTCCAAATCCCGATGCCTACCGACGTCTGTTCCGGGTAGGCGCGCACGGTCAACCGCGAGCCTATTGGTTCATATCGGTTGGTAGCCATCGTAGTCCGCATGCGGACAGGGACCCGTGGATTCAGGAATTCCTCTGACTGCTTAAGAATGGCTTCGGCTGCGCTCATGGCCTTAAGGTGACGCGCCCGTTGTTGATCGGTTGTGGGTCCCTCGTTCTGACGTGGCGCCCAACACTGAACCTGCGCGTGAACCACGGTTGTCGTACCGACGGTCATCAGCAGGGCTGCAAGGAGGAAATGACAAATCATGAAGCGACTGAGGAGCGAAACGGACATATGATCTGGGCAATGTGGGATCTCGCTTACCCAAAACACGCTCGAACCGAAACCGCTCGAACTCCTCCGCCGCCCGCATAGCAAAGATACCGAGAATGGTCGTTGCGCGCTCGTGATCCGGCATCGGCTTGGGTCCATGATGGCCATATGTACCAGAACGCGGTCACCGGGATCCACAATCGGCACAGCGCAGCAACCAGAACTCTCGACGTCGATGTCTTAAATCAATTGCACATGCGGGCAAAGTTCCCTGTGCTGTTCCGGATGGTGCCGGCATTTCCGGGTCAGCAGAGAGCACGAGGGGCTTGTTCTCCATGGCAGGATCCGCGGAATCAACCAGTAGACGAATCATATGTTCGGATTAGGTTGAGGTCGTCCTGCGCTCCTGAATCCGGTGGCGCTGTGTGATGGCCGTCACGACTTGCTCGGCCTCGGCTTCGTCAAGACCTGCGCCGAATCGATGAGTTTTTGCGCCATAATCAAAAGCGATTACCCCGCCTCCGATTCCCCATAGTTGGAGACTGGACGAGAAGTCCAGCGGATTGAATCCAGCTCGCCAAACGCGCAGATCTCGCATCTGCAAGAGATCGTAATCCTTATCGAAACCGAATCCTCCAACGTCGCGCCGAGTTTTGAATGTCTGTCCCAGCACGATGACTATCTCCTTCCCCATTACCTGCCACAACCAAGCGTAGACAGCCAACACACCACCAATCGTCCAGATGCTGAACCATGCCGACATGAAAAACTCTCCCTCAGGCGGGGCATCGCCGTTCAAAAGCTGAATGGCGACCATGACTTCAGCCACCGTCCAACCACAGATCCAAAACCCCAGCAGGCAAATCACGAACACACTGCGTCGACCAGGGATGACGAGGCGCAGCCCTGCTGACGTATCCGCGATGGTGATTCGAGCGCCAGCTTGTTGTAGCATTACCATCAGGTATTCACTCTGAAGCGGTCGGCATTATTACATGGATCACTGGTGCGTCTCACAAAATAAGGCAGCTCGATGCACAAGCTTTCTTTCGTGACGTCCACAGTTATCGGATCAGCGGGCAGGGATGGTGGGGCCGATCTTATCGAGGATCACCTGTTTAACCTGTGTGGTGAAACGCTTGGAGATCTCCAAAGTGCGCAAAGCATGACCGGACTCCGACACGTTGTACGTGGCCGGTGAAACCTGTGAGGTGATGGTCGCTTCAAAAACCACCGCCAGCATCTTACTAGGCTTTCCCGTCTTTCGATCAATCCCGTAGGCCTCCTTCAGCGAGACCTTCGGCGACACTTCGACATCGGCGCTCGCCAGGACATGCGGCTTCATCAGCCCTGACTGATTTCGATTCTCCTCGATAAGTTTGATGATGGGATCTGCGGCAAATTCGCTCCGGATCTGTTCGGCCACCGCCCCTTTTTTTCTCTCCGCCTTCTCCATTTCGGGATCCAACACCGGTGGGGCGAGACTGACGTAAATGGGATCATTCGGCTGCCGTTTCGGCGCAGGATCCTTCTGCTCAAGTCGTTCCACCATTCCCGCGCTGGACCGTTCTGCCATCTTTGGGTCATCAACCTCGTGAAGAGTGATTGTTCCGATCTGACCGGTTTCGGATACGGGTTTCTTGACGCCATGCTCATCAACACGATAGTCCTTCTTCTCACCGTTCACATCGGTCGTATAGTAACCGCCTGAACAGGCCGCAATCGTGACCAAGGCGGCAGTGAAACAGGTCGAAATCACCATTTGTATAAAGTGACGGGATTGGGCGGCCATGAGGTGTACTCCTTTTCCTCTCTCCATGCGGTGAAACCAGCATATGAAAGCCGTGCGCGATGAGGTAAGTGTAACAGCACCACTGTAGCCGCCTAAGCTTTTTGGATTATCCTCACCAATGGGCTCAAGAACGGACCAGGGCCTGCCGATGCTTATGGATAGAATGCTTAAGCGGGCAATGAGGAAGTCTTTGACAGCCTTCTCCTTGGTGCGTAGCTTGTATTCGGACGCATTCTTTTTTCATCGCTTATTGCATTGAACAATTATCATGAGGTGAGACATGGAACTGCTTCTATTGGCATTGCTCACAATGGCCGTAGCCTGCTGTGTAGTTGTCCCCCGAGAGCGCTTCACTCCTGCGGTGAAGCCTATCCGTTTTCGTAAGTAACCGTGCCTCCGATTCAAGCCCATGACTCGAAAGCGCAGCGTCCTTGTCCTTATTGGGAGCTGGGTTGGAGGCAAGCCAATGGCGCGCCTCCTGCTCGAGGCTAATGTCATCCTGGCGGATGTTGCTCGCATTTGAGGTGGCGGAACGACAACGAGCCGAGAAGGGAACGCAAAATCGCCTTACCTTCGGCATCGTTGGAGGAGACCCTACGGGGGTCGAGCTAGCCGGTTCACTTCTCGAAATCGGGAGAAAGGCCATGGGGCCGGATTATCCTCACTTCTGAACAACGCTCACCATTTCACTGCACCGGTGACGATTCCTGTGTTCTTCGTTGTCATGACGTGGCTCCCTTCAATCGATAAGAGAAAGATGGTGTCGGATTGCTTCTGCAAGGTAAGGTAATGCGTGCACTGTCTTATGGAAATATGCCATCTTGTGGTATGTCAGCTTTAGGCCTTCACAGTGGAAAGTGGAGCGTAACATGCAAGGACGTCTTTCATGGCCGTCAAACGCAGGAATCAAAGGTGCGCCCCCACCACCAGGCTGTCCCCTCACAATCTGCAGGCAGTTAGCCTGGCCTACGGCTACGATCTGGTATTTACGGGAAGAGCCGCGTCGGTTCCGTGACCTGATCAGGAACCTTGTTTCGCAACATCCGGACGTCTCGTCACCGACTTGCGCAGGCTCGCGCTCAACCCATTAACACTGTTCCCTATCGCACATAGCTTGCCTCCTTATTCCATCCTATGACTCGCACACAGGTCGTCATTATCGGGGGCGGGTTCGGAGGCCTGACGGCCGCCCGTTCTTTACGCCGAGCGGAGGTCATTCTCATCGACCGCACGAACCACCACCTATTTCAACCGCTGCTCTATCAGGTGGCTACGGCCGCACTGTCGCCCAGCGATATCGCTTGGCCCTTGCGCACGCTCTTTCGGCCGCAACCCAACGTCCGGGTCCTGATGGATGACGCGGTATCAATCGATCGAGCGACTCGGACGGTGCACCTGCGGGAGAATACGCCGATTACCTTCGATGTCTTGATTGCCGCTCCGGGATCCCGCCATGCCTATTTTGGGCACCACGAGTGGGAATCATTTGCGCCTGGTCTCAAGACGATGACCGATGCCATCCAAGTGCGTGAGCAAATGCTGCTCACGTTTGAGAACGCCGAACGCCGGAGACTTGTGACCGGCGCGCGAGACCGTCCCCTCACGTTCGTTATCGTCGGAGGTGGCCCCACAGGAGTCGAGTTGGCTGGTGCGCTGGCTGAGATCGGAAGAAAGGCCATGGGTCCTGACTTTCCGGCTTTGCGCCTTGAGAATCTCGCTATCCTGCTCGTGGAGGCCGGCCCGCGCCTTCTGCCAGGGTTCGACGCCAAACTTTCCGCGAAGGCCGCCGGCGCCCTCGCGCGCATGGGTGTGAAGATCAAGTTGAACAGCCCAGTGAGTGCCATTCAGGCCGACGGTGTGATGATCGGACAAGAGTGGGTCGCTTCGACCAACATTATTTGGGCGGCCGGCAACAGAGCTGCGCCTCTTTTAACTACGCTCTCGGCTCCTCAGGATTCCTACGGCCGTGTTAAGGTACGACCGGATCTGACGATCCCGGACGATTCCTCGATCTTCGTGATCGGTGACGCGGCACATTGCGTGGGCAACGATGGAAAACCATTGCCTGGCTTAGCTCCTGTGGCCATGCAGCAGGGACGTTATGTCGCCCACCTCATCGATGGTGACATTGCTCCAGGTCGCCGCCAACCGTTTGCCTATACAGACCGTGGCATGCTGGCGACAATCGGCCGCGCGCAAGCCGTGGCGCAGTTCGGCTGGGTCCATGTTTCAGGACTCTTCGCCTGGCTGCTCTGGTGCGTGGTGCACATTTTCTTCTTGATCGGCTTCCGGAACCGATTCCGAGTGATGTCCGAATGGGTCTGGTACTACCTCACCTTCAAGCCTGGAGCAAGGTTGCTTTTTGAACGGCCTTCTTCCCCTCGCAACAGACCCTCAACAGACCATGGGCATGAGTGAGTCATTAAAGACCGCACACAGCATTACGGAGAGTGGCTTTACTTCAGACGCGGGTGATTCAGCGAAATCATCTATATTCAGCCAGGCAA
>JARFXO010000004.1:300000-529163 GCA_029194665.1 Nitrospira sp.
GCTCGCAGTATTGTGCCCAGGACTATCAGGATCAGCTGCGGCAGTTCGGCCTGATCCCGTCCATGAGTCGGAAGGGGAACTGCTATGACAACGCCCCGATGGAGAGTTTCTGGGGGACGCTGAAGAATGAACTGGTGCATCATCGTCGCTACGAAACCCGTGAGCAGGCTCGGCGCGAGATCACGGAGTATATCGAGCTATTCTCTAACCGGCAGCGGCGACATTCTCGACTCGGGAATTGCTCGCCCGCGGCATTTGCCCAGCAGTGGGCCCGTCAGCAGTCGGCGGCGTGAGGCTGCGACTCATGGCGTCCACTCTTGACAACCGGGGTCAACCTGCTCATGGGCTTTCGGAAGACCGTGCTCCCGTCCTGCTGGTTTGAGCGGCGGCTGCGGGCCGTGCGGGATGGGGTCTTTCTGGTCGGCGCCGATCTGATCCCGAAAGCCCGACGGCTCCGGGTCCGGTTCGCGGTGCCCCCGGAGGAGCGGGCCGCGTTTCTCCATCGTCTGCGGATGCTCTCAGAGGGCCTGCCGATTGCGGCGCAGTTGGACGGGGAGCTCAGCGAGGCCGACGATGCCCGTCAGCCTTCACCGGAACAGGCTGGCCCCCTCGTGCCAGCCCTCCATTCCCGCCGCACAATCCTGGCGCCTCCCCCTGACCGTCATTCAACTGCGGAATCCGGGTTAATGGCAGCTTCGGGGGGCGCAAGGTCACTTCGAGACTCGGTAAGGTCAGCGACTTGACCGCGAGGCATGCGTGGTATGACGCACCTGCAAAAGGTGGCACACACAAAATAGGGTCACCCATTAGAAGGCTCTGGTCAAGTGGGCACACATCGCCCCTGGTTCTAAGCGTTCTCCTGTGCTCCGACAACGTCCCCTCACGATCACCCACGACCCCCTGCGTCTTCGATTTCTTCCGCTGATAAACGCGTTGAATGTCAGGATCATACCGCACCGCGAAATTGGCCGCTTCAATAGATGCCCAGGCCAAATACGTGTTGCCATTCTTGGTATTGCCCTGGCCCTTGCGTTTGCCATTGCTGCGCGTGGTGCTGTTCACGCAACGACAAGAGGAGGCCCATTGGCCCACGGTGGGAAAGCGGTGCAGGTCACCGGCTTCGAGCATGATGGTCAAGGCCCAAGTTTGGCCCATCCCGGCCACGGTGAGTAACTGCCGAACGGTCGGGCGCAGGGCGACGCGTGCCTTGATCGCGTGTTCTATTGCAGCAATCTGTTCGGCCGCACCGCGCATCACCGCGAGGCGACTCGTGACCGCCAGGGCGAGGTCCGGGGTGGGCAGCACGTCGTGAACTGTCTCTGCCGTCAGGGTCTTGATGGGATTGCCGGTGGGCGCTGTGCCGGTGTTGCGTGTCACGAGATTGTGAATGCTCAGGAGATTACTCGTCTTCTGTCTCACCAATTGACTGCGTTTCCGCAGCAAGTCACGGATCGCTCGTTCTTCTTTCGGATAGATGGAGCCCGTGGGGAGAATGCCCACGCGAAGGAGCTGGGCTCACCACTGCGCATCGCTGTGATTATTGGTCTGTTTCAGACCTTCGTATTGTTGAATCGCAGCGGTGTTGGCCAAATGCACCGAGTAGCCGGCTTCCATGAGCCCATCAACCAGCACGATCACACTGTTGTTGGCATGGAGGTCAATCCCACCGTACAATTTCGTCAGAGCTCCTCCTTGGGTTGGAAAGGTTGAGAGATTCTTAACCAGTCTCCCACCTGTACTGCCCAGGCGGGGAGCCTTCTAGATGATCATCGGATCTTGAACTGTGCATTCTCGGATTCCTGAGAAACGAAGGAAACAGGCAAGGGTGACAGTTGTGAATCTCCCCTGCCTCACGTGCTTGAGTTGGACCGCACGGATACGCGCACGGAGCGAATCTCCTCAGCCATCTCTCTCGGCAACATCGCCGGGGGACTGTCGCTGCGCGCCATCCGATCCATCGTTTGAAAAGGGGCTGCGGCAGTCACGCTGCACCTAGAATGGAGAACGCGTGCGATGTGCCGGCCGTTTACATATCGCATTTATTGGATGAGGGATGCGCTACGCGGTTATTTGACGTGAGGATCTGTGTCGAGGCGGCCGCTAGAGCCAGCAAACGTTGGGCATTGGGAAGGGTGGGCAATAGCGTCGGGTACTGCCAGGGAGGGTGGAGTCCGGTCTTGATATCTCGACCAAACGTGAGATCGAGATATCGTGAGAGAAAAACAAACGGGGCATGGTTAGGGCGCCACAACTTTGAGACCTGGGATTTTCCCTGCGATGCGGCGGAATTCCAACACGTTACTGGTGATCACGGTGGCGCCGATTTCTCTTGCCGTCAGGGCAATGAGCATATCATTCATAGGCCCGAGGCGGTCGCGGAACCCGGGGGCGGTGCCATGCACGGCTCGAAAGAGTCGTCCGGCATGGTCGAGGATCGAGGGTGTGAGGCCGAGGGTGCGCCCACCTTGAAAGGCTTGTTGAATCCGGTCAACGGCTTTCTTGCGTTTGGGCGAGTCAGCGCCGAGTCGGAGCTCCAGTAGCACCACAGCCGAGATGAACCGCACGACGGGCCCATGGCCACCTAAGACCCACTCTGGGTGCATACCTGCGCGCAAAAAATCGATGAGGACATTGGTGTCGAGGAGAACCTTCCCGCCTATTGGTAGGGCCATGGTTTCTCATCACCCCTCAAGATCCCCTTCAGCGGCCGCAACGCTTTGCTCAGCCTCTGTTCCTCGATGAGCAGCGACAGGGCTTTGTCGATGGCTTCTTGCTCAGAATCCACTCCGAAGTAGCGCTTCGCTGCGTCGATCTTCCGTTGATCCAGCACGAGATGTTTATGCTTCAGCGCGGTACCCATTATCCCCCCATGTACATAGAATGTACATAAACTATAAACGGATACCTATAGGAATGGCAAGGGCTGCTTTTCGTTTCGGTGGGATCAGTTCACAGGGGGCCGGTGGGGCTGCGAGGACTGCAAAGGCGTCGGAAGTCTTTACGTGACCGTGAAGCAGACAAGAGGACGCTGAGCCCAGGGGGTAAGCAGGTTTGCCGGAGCGGCAGAGCCCCAGAGTGCGTTCAGTTGTGCGGCGCTTTGGGGGGCGCAGGGTTGATTCCCGCCTCGGCATGGCGGGCGACTTGATCACGAGGCATGCATGGTATGACGCACCTGCAAAAGGTAGGGATGACGGATAGCGAGCACGCAAAAGAGAAGTTCTGTCGCCTACTTGAACAATGTGGCGAGCGGCAGGCTCAGGGTTGGCAGCAGTGGCGTGGCGAGCTGCTCTTGGGCTTCGAGGCTGAGGACCGAAGCTTGGCCATAGCGCCCATCGGTGAGGCGGTAGATTTTGATCTGCTCCAGCTCCGGATCGATGATCCAGTATTCCGGGATACCGTAATGCTCGTACCGTTGGCGCTTGATGGTTTCGTCCAGCTTCCGGTTGCCTTCGGACAGAATTCCAACGGGGGGTCTGAAACAAAGGGGTCGGATGTCTTTATCTGCAAAGCAACGCTCGATGCCGTACGACCATGCCCTTCCCAATCCACTCTTGTCCTCGTCGGGCCTGCGCCTGTACTGTTAATTCCTCCGCACATCCGCTACAATACCGGCATCGTGAACCGGCGGGATTCGATGCGGCAGGCCAGGATCGAACTCGAACTCCGAGCCATGACGGTGGACGCGAACCCATCCGCACCGGACTTCGGCCGGCGCGTCATCAGGTTCGAGGAGATGCGTCGTGAGCCAGAGGTGGCGATCGAAAAGAGACAGTGCAATGGGAACGACAACGACGGGCGTGGTGTCGCAGGCAACCTTGAAGGCGATTGCGGACCGATTGCGGGATCGCTATGGGGCACAGCGGGTGCTCGTGTATGGATCCATGGCACGCGGGACGTCGACGGAGAACAGCGATATTGATCTCTTGGTGGTGGCGTCGACGACGGAACGTTTTTACGAACGGATGGGGTCGGCGCTGGCCGTGGTCAGAGACATCAGCCGGGGGCTGCCGCTGGCTCCGCTCGTCATGACGCCTGAAGAGCTCTCGGTCCGTTTGGCTCGTGGAGATCAATTTATTCAGGAGATCGTTGAGATCGGGGTGGACTTGTGACAGACCGAGCAGATTCGCTCTATGCCGAGGATTGGGTGAAGGTCGCTCGCCGAGATTGGCGCCGCCTCCATGTGCTGCTCAATGACGGCGATGCCGACGGAGCCGGGTTCTTTTTGCAGCAAGCGATGGAGAAGTATCTGAAGGGGTTTTTGCTGACGCATGGCTGGAAGCTCAAGAAGGTGCACACGCTGCAGAGCTTGCTCGATGAAGCGGCGGCTTTCGCGCCGCAAGTGGCTGTCTTTCGTCCGGTCTGTGAACGAGTGTCCGGGTTTTACATCGGGGATCGCTATCCGAGCGTTGGGGCGGAAGGGTTGCAAATCGAGGACATTCGGCGCGAATTGTCCGACGCCCGATTATTGATCACGGCGATATTCTCAGATGAACGATTGAAATAGACAAGAGGGGGAAAAGGAGGACTGGCAACTTAATTTTGGCAGAACGGCCTCGGGAAGTAGGCTCAACAAAGCCCGGTGAACAGCTGGTTCATCAGGCCCGACGCAGGAGCTTATTTGAACAATGTGGCTAGCGGCAGGCTCAGGGTTGGCAGCAGTGGCGTGGCGAGCTGCTCTTGGGCTTCGAGGCTGAGGACCGAAGCTTGGCCATAGCGCCCATCGGTGAGGCGGTAGATTTTGATCTGCTCCAGCTCCGGGTCGATGATCCAATATTCCGGGATACCGTAATGCTCGTACTGTTGGCGCTTGATGGTTTCGTCCAGCTTCCGGTTGCCTTCGGACAGAATTTCAACGACCAAGGTCGGAATCCCACGAATGTTTGCCTCGGTCACGATTGCAGCTTGTGCCGTAGCGACAAAAATCAGATCGGGCTGTACGACATCGAAGTCGGAGAGAACGACATCGCACGGCGCGACGAAGATTTCTCCCAGCCGATGCTCTTGAAGAAAACGGTGCAGCGCATGGGACAACCTCAGAGAAATACGTTGATGCTTAATGCTGGGCGAAGGCGAGATAACATGCTCTCCGTCGATCAACTCATGGCGTTTTCCGTCGTCCGGGATAAGCCGGTAGTCCTCGTACGTCAGTCTCAGATGCCCGGTCTGGGTTGCCATGTGCACCTCGCGCCCTATTCCACTGGTTTCTGGCCCACCTTAACAAGGAGAAGGGCAGATCGCAAGGTTCGCTCAAGACTGGAATGCCTTGATCACCCTACCAATCCATCATCCTTTCCCGCAGGCCGCCTCCCACAAGCTTTGATTGAGGGTTCCCGATTCAATGGCAATCCAGTGGCCTTCGCTTGTGTAGCCACCGCCACCGATCACTTCGCCTGTTCCCATGTGGCCGTAGAAGTCCGTGGCCGCCAGCGTCCGAACCAGCTTTTCCGTACAATCGAATTGCTTGGTAACTTTGGTGGAGTAAAAGCGGATGGGTGCCCGCCCTCCCTGCATCGCTTTCCAGTCGATCAGGGCTGAGAGCGCAACCAGATTACCCTCTCGGCGGATACTGTCGGGGTTGATGTATGCCGTTTGCAGTGGATGCGTCTGATACCGAGCTTCAATGGCTACCCATTCCGCTCGTACTGGTCCATGTGCCAGGATCAGCAGGGCAAACAAAATCCAGGGACCAACTCGATACGCAAGCATGGCCGCTTCCCCATCGAGGAGCATATTGTACCAGCCACACCCTTACGCGTGAAATAGGCACCCAGGCTCCTTCGGGACTGTCGATCAGCCCGGAGCAGCCTGCGGCTGTCTCAGCATTTATTGATCCTCGGTCTCGGCTGCATCTTTGAACGGATCTGGTCCAATCGATCGGTGATAAAGCTGAACCGTTTCTTCGGCGGATAGGGGAATCGATAGGCGATTGGTTCCGCTTGCGGCGGCAAGTGGTTCATGTCGCGATAGACATTGACCGGCGCCGAATCTGCCGCCAGGTGAAACATGGAGCGGTAGCCCAGTCCACAACCGGTAATGTTGAGCAACTCGCCGAACCCGTTTTGAGAAGCCCGCTGAATCGCCCGCTGTCCGATGGAACGATACGAATAGAACTGTCCCTTAGCCCACTTGTGCCCCCAGTATAATTGCTCAACGGTCATTTTGGCCGGCTTGTACACGACATGCTCGCCGGTGTAGGCGGTCCAATTCTCCGTGAGGATCCGTCCGGCCGCCTTGAGTTCCGCAAACTGCTTGGTGCCGGGATAGGGGGTCATAATGCGCCAGAGCGCTCCTGCTATGCCCATCTTCGTCGCCCATTCGGCAGTACGTTCGAAGTCAAAGACATCTTCATGGTCCAAGCCGCAGATAAATCCTGCATGAATATCGATTCCTTGGTCGTGAATGCGCTTGATCATCTCCTCATACAGCTTCGCCTGATTTTGTTTGTCGACGGACTTGAGCGAATCTTGATTGATCGATTCGATGCCCATGAACATTGCCGAGCAACCTGACTCTTTCAATGTCTTGAGCAACTCGGGATGATGAGCGACGTAGGTGGCGCTCATTTGGCTCATCCATTTCTTGCCGAGCGGCTTCATGGCCTGGCAGAGGTCCCGCGTATAGGCCGGGTCCGACAACAAATCGTCGTCCCAAAACATCACCATCGGCCCGTTCATTTTCTCGACCAGTTTGACCACGTCCGCCGGTGGCTTCTTCCGGAAGCCGTATGCGCCGCCTCCCAAGGCCAAATGAATCGAACAGAATGTGCAGCGATAATTACATCCTCTTGTCGCCGTCAGCGCATCCCGAAACATGTAGCCCGGCGGCAACAGATCCCAGCGTGGAGGTTTTTCGTCCCATTTCTCGACCATATGCGGCATGCGATACTGCGGTTGCATCTTGCCTTTCTTGAAATCTTCGATCAGCCGTGGCACGGTCAGCTCTCCTTCCCCTATGACGACTGCATCGGCATGTTTGATGGCTTCATCCGGCATGGTCGAAGGGTGAATACCGCCGAGCACGACCTTGGCGCCGCGTTCGCGGAAGAGACGAGCCACCTCGTATGCCCGCACAGCCACGACCGTGGTCACAGTGATGAACACCAAATCATAGTCACGCGTGAAGTCCAGAGGCCCGACGATTTCGTCTTGGATTTCGATGTCCCATTCGTCCTCGGGAATAAGAGCGGCGAGCGTTGGGAGGTTTAAATTGGGCGTACGGAATAGTTTCCAGACCGAATCCCATTTCTGATCTTCAGGATGTGGAATAATGAGACCGATCTTGTGATGCCCCATAGTGACCCTCCTAAAGTGGTTAGATGAATGTCTTGGTCTGAATGATGCCCCTACTAATTCATGCGTACACTAGCTTGTAGCGTCAGCGTTGTGCGTCCACGATCTGGCAATTCTCCTCGTGACTCGGCTTGTGCCATGTGGGGAAAGATGATCAAAGATACCGGCGAGTAGAAGTCTCATCATGCACCAGCCTCCTCCCGCATAAATTAGCCTGTTCGCTCGACCACAATCAAGAGTTTCGACGGCGACAAGCAGCCGACTACGTAAGAATGCGATAGGCCATTTGCGAAAAAAGTGACGGCGCTACGGAAAGTCTCCGAGATGGACACATCTACTGCGCCCCTGAATTCCTGTGATGCTCTGTTCGCCCCTGAGCGCTCGAGTGGTCCCGCACGAATGGAATGTCAGGACGCAATCCTACCTGACTTCATGCAGTTTGATGAGGTTGGTCCCGCCCGGTTCCCCCACGCGCGTCCCCGACAAGATCACGATTTTCCCTCCTGTCTTGGCCAGCCCCTCTTGCTTCAATCGTCGTTCCGCTTCATCCACGCGAGCATCGGTCTGCTCGATCTGCGGCATGGTGTACGGACGCACGCCCCAGTAGAGGGCCATCTGCTGCCGGACCCTCTCGAAGGGAGTAAAGGCGATGATCGGCGCCGTCGGTCGCTGCTTGGAGATCAGCCGGGCGGTCGCACCTCGCTCACTGAACGCCACGATAGCACCGGCGTCGATGGCTCTGGCGGCGGATGAGGCGGCGTTGCAGATCGCCTCAGAAAAGGACGCATTGGGGAGGTCGGTGTAGCGTTTGGGCACGATGCCTGGCTCGGTGCCATCCTCCGCCGCGCGAATGATGCGGTCCATGACTTGAATGGTGTCGATGGGATGGAGGCCGACGGCGGTTTCAGCCGAGAGCATCAACCCATCGCTGCCGTCGAACACGGCGTTCGCGACATCGGAGGCTTCCGCTCTGGTCGGACGCGAAGCCTTGGTCATCGACTCCAGCATCTGAGTGGCCGTGATGACTAGGCGACGCCGGCGATTGGCTTCCACGATGATGCGTTTCTGGAGAATCGGTACCGCTTCAGGACCCATTTCCACGCCAAGATCACCGCGCGCGATCATCACGCCGTCCGCCTGTTCCAGAATGTCGTGTAATGAAGCGATGGCTTCGGCCCGCTCAATCTTGGCGATGATCGGGAGGTGACCGCCATATCCCGCCAAGACGGTCCGCGCGGCCTCGATATCCTGTGGGCCTCTCACGAACGAGAGAGCGACATAGTCCACGCCCTGTGTGACACCGAATCTCATGTCCTCCCGATCTTTTTCCGTCAGGGTCGGAGCGCTGATGTGAGTGTCCGGCAGGTTAATGCCTTTGTGCGAAGTCATGTTGCCGCCGATCAGGACCGTACAGTCGATGGCATCATCTGTGACACGATCGGCGCGCAGTTCAATGAGTCCATCGTTGATCAACACCCTGGCGCCTGCACGAACATCGCGAGTCAAGAATGCGTAGGTCGTCGGTACTTCAGGTATGCCGGCGGATTTGGATTGAAGGTCGAACGGCCTCGAAGGAGACGACGAGGACAGCAGGCGTACCACCTGCCCGGCTGTCACGTCGATTCCTTCACTCGGCAAGAGCCCCACTCGAATCCTGGGACCTTGCAGGTCCTGGATGACCGCCACCGCGGCACCTCTGCGGGATGCCGCTCGACGAATCTCAGCGATGGCCGCAGCGTGAAATTCATGGGTGCCGTGAGAGAAATTCAAGCGAGCGGCATCCATGCCGTTTTCAATCAATCGGTCCAAGAGCGTCGGCGAACTGCTCGCCGGCCCGATGGTGCAGACGATTTTGGCCTTTCGCATGTTCATGTGGGAGGGCCTCCATGCTGTTGATCTGGAAGAGGGGAAAGAGGATATCACAGATCCATTCATCGAATACGTACAAGGCAAAGGTTGTCGGTAAGGACTTGTATGGTCAGTTGTGGCCAGCGTGGAATGATAATCGAGTTGTCCCGAACGGAATCCTCCATTTCCCTTTGTTTGTCCACAAGCCAGGGCAATGACTTCATCACGAGAGTCTGCTCCCTTCGGATTCTGCCTTCGATAATAGGCACTACTCTCCCGCAGCGAAAGGAAAGCGGTCATGGCAACCTTGATTCAGTGGCATCCGGCAAAGGCGCGTGGGCAAGAGTGTGGTGTCAGCCAATCTTGCGTTGGCGCCGGTGAAAAGCGGACGACAGGTCTTCCTTGTGGATAACTGGAGGAGGGTGTGGCCTTTCGGGTGCTGGCGGCGAACCAGCGGCCGGATTTCCGGACGCTCAGTGACCTTCGCAAGCAGCATCTGACGGTGCTGGCCGATCTATTTGTGCAGGCCTGCAACTGATGTCGATGGGCTCCTAGGCGGTCAGCAAGAGCAAAGGGCCTCCCAGACAAGCGTGCCGACATCACAAGCGAAAACGTTCCCGGTAGGCGGCATATCTCTTCTCTTCTTCTTGAAGATCCAACCCAAAGTCATGGAGGTGATACCGATGTTCCCCAAAACGGTTCTTCGGGTTCCTGGTGATGGATTCCCGAACCTTGTCCCGAAGTCCGTCGGGCAGGGGCAGGTCAAAATGTCCATAGACTCGTTCCACAGCTGCCACCGGGTCAGCGACTAGGTCGGTGTAGTAGAGATCGAGAAAGCGCTCCGAGGGAGCGCAGCCGCGCTCCCTCGAACGCAGAGCCCTGCTGACAGCTTCGGCCCACCTTCGAGTACACTCTCGTCCTACTTCAACAGGATCAACCTCGTCGCTGAAGGCAGATCTGAGGGTTGCCGTCAGACTGGCGTGGGAGGCGGTCACCTCTAGTGGCTCGCGGTGTGTCATCACGACACAGGCGTCAGGGTAGGCCCCAAACATCGCCTCGAAATCGAACATGTGAGCAGGTGCCTTCAACACCCAACGCTCCCCCGGACACCGCCACTGCAACTGCTGCAAGAATCTACGGTGCATCTCGTATGAGGGGCGGAGGTCCTGAGATTCAAGCCAGTCAAGATAGGACGGCACACGGTGGGTCGACGCGAACTGGTAGCTCATGAACGAATGGCTGAAGATCACCAGGCACTCCTCGGGAAGCCGTGCGCCGACGGGGTGAATACGGTTGAAATCCTGAACCATTCGATGGAACCAGCGGATCTCACGATCAACCAGGGCAATGCGCCGGTCAACGTGGTACGTCTCTGCCTCTGGCGGCGGGCTGGGGTATAGGGTCTCCCAGGTGCGTGGAACCCGGTTGGCTGGGTCAAGGGCAAGCAGGCCATGGAGAAACGTCGTCCCGGTGCGGGGCAGGCCCGTGATGATGATCGGTTGTCGAATTTGTTGCTCAGCGATACCGGGATGACGCCTGCGATCTTCCTGCAGCCGCAAGCGGTTGACGAGGAGCCTGGTCAGTTCGCGACGAGCGGCCAGTTGCCCTAAAGGGTGAAGATGAGCTTCCGCCTGAAGTG
This sequence comes from Nitrospira sp., assembly GCA_029194665.1. NCBI lineage: Bacteria > Pseudomonadati > Nitrospirota > Nitrospiria > Nitrospirales > Nitrospiraceae > Nitrospira > Nitrospira sp. The sequence continues at coordinate 310,777 of JARFXO010000004.1, forward strand.
CCGAAAGGAGACGGCGGAGAGGTTCTCGAAAGGATGCGTCACCAAAGTCGTCATGGCCGGCCCGGTGGCATGCCGCCCTCATGAGTTCCTCTTCCTCAAGGCTTGCCGACGTTGCCGGACTGACAATGCCGCCCAGCCCGTTGGCTGCGTGGATGAGGAAAGAGCGTCTCACCCTCCAGCGCTGTCGGGGGGGTGCTGGCCAACCGCCGTCTGTTGGAGGGAGGACCGTGGGTCCCAGCGGATACGCGTCGACTTCTTTTCCCTGAGTCTCATTCATTAGTAAGCCCTGTTGATGCGCCGGAAGTGTAAGGATACCCCTGTCCCCGGCGCGCCGGACAACAGGGCCCACAGACCCATTCGATGAGAGATGGAACAGGAACCGATCCACAATTGAGGTTTTCCATGTGGCACTTTTTCTTCGTGAGATCGTTCAGGAGCATGGACAGGCCTTCACCGAGCGTCTTGGCGCCTGTTTCCAGAGGCACATCGGAGGCGAAGGTTTTCGTAGGGTGCTGAAGCCGAGATTTCTGTTCAGGTCGCGGCGTATGCTGTCATCGTCCAGCACAGAACAGTTGATCACGGCCTCTTTGTAACACGTTCCCTAGGGAGTTAACTAGGGCCATTTTCCCGTAGCGGACGAGTCAGTGAATCAGATCACACAGCTCTTGTACCCGTCCTCACCTGCCGGTTCTCGGCTGATCCTGGCCGCTCATGGCGGTAGAGGTTACTTTCTCTGCGTCTCATCAAAGCCTCGGTGCATCGGTGGTATTGAGTGGGACGCCGAGCCACACCGATGCGGCGGCCGTGAGAAGGAAGGCGAGCCCCTGGGGGTGAGTATCAGAAGAGCCTTGGACCTGCTTCAGAGACCGACTCTCTGGTGAAATCTCGAAGTCCGTTGAGATGGTTCTTGAGCGACCGCTCTAGCAGAAAAACCCGGGTGATGCCGACAATACAGCTGAAATGTTCCGTCCGGTGCGAATGCCAGAATAACTTCAGGATGCTCAAAATGGCTGCTGATCTCACCCACCCAACCCCGGCGCACCAAGGTGCGCCGTTCCACGGGCAAGGCTGCAGCGAGCGAAACGGCGAGGCGTACGCTTCGGTACGTTGAGCCTCTGAGCGATGCGAGAACGTCGCAGGCAGCTTTTTTTGAGCATCCTGTGAGGAGTTTCGGTTTGAGAAAGAGGGTCAGCTCAGGGCGACCCCTTTTCTATCCACTGTCCAGTCTTGGTTGTGCCCGCCAAATGAGCCAGAGATTGATCTTTGGCTCATTTGAATCTATCATTCCCCGCCGCTCGCTGCGGGCAAGTGATGCATAGGATTAGCTGCGGGTGATGGGTGGGTGGAACTTCAATTTATTAACCATTCAAATCGCGCTGATTGCGACCAGCACGGCAAAGTGAAATTCTTCAGATCGTTCTGATGGTCTGGGATCGGATTGGCCGGAGCGACGGTCGGAGGTTGGCTTGATTTGAGCTGGCTCGCGGCCCTCGGTATGGGCGGGCTCGCTTGTCACTATTGGCACGATGGGCGTGTATCTGGACACGACGAACGGTTTATAATCACGCGGCTCACGATTGCCTAGGAAGCTATCCGAATATCTATGGGCTCGGAATCGAAGCGTTAGGTAGGTAAAGGAAAATGACCGATCATCTATCGAACAGGGTCTTCGTGGTGGGGGCGGGCGGTATCGGATGTGCCCTGGGCTACGCGTTGCGCGCGGGCGGTATCGATGTAATCTTTGTCGAGGCCGACCCAGCCAAGGTGTGCTGGGGGCGCTCTCATGGCGTGGGTCTTGATGGGCATCCCTTGCTTCCGGCAAAGTTCGTCCATTTTGCGGAGTGGCAGCCGCCGCAAGAGGGCGTTATCCTGCTTTGTACGAAATGCTATGACAACAAGGCGGTGCTGAATCGACTGCCCTCGACAGTTACCGTCATTCCAGTTCAGAATGGCTTTGATCCCGACCTGATCGAACGCAGTCATATCGAAGGCATCGCCTCGTTCGTCTCCGAGTGTTTTCCTCAAAAAACGCACACGCGAATCACCCGAGGGGGGAGTCTGCATATTGGGCACACTGCCTTGAGCGAGCACCGCCGAGAATCTACCTCGGTGGAATTGCTGATCGAAGTACTGCGGCGACACGGTCACTTTCGGGTTCGGACAGTCGTAGAGATCTTGCCCTACAAGTATGCGAAATTGATGTATAACTCCGCCATCAGCCCGCTCGCGGCGGCTGCGGGACTTGATAACAGCCAGCTGTTGATCAATCGCAGGGCGCGGCAGCTGTTCTTTGCCATGTTGAGCGAGAATTACCGGATCCTAAAAGATGCCCGGGTGCCTTTGGGTAAGATCGGACCATTTCACCCCGACACAGTCAACCGTATTCTGCGCTTCCGAGCGCTCGCCTGGGCGCTCGCCTGGCCGTTTTCCGTGAGCTTGCGCAACACGTATTGTTCCATGTCGGGGGACGTTCCCAAAGGTCGCACCGAGATCGACAACTACAACGGCCATCTTCTGCACCTGGCGGGTGATCGTCCCTGCCCCCTCAATCGTCGCGCCTACGCGCTGCTCAAACGCATGGAAAGTGAAGCGCTCCAACCAGCTCTGGAGAGGTTGGAGGAGCTGATCCTATGAAGCCCTGCAGGGTCCTCGTCACGGGCGGCGCGGGATTCATCGGCTCGCACCTGGTGCGGCAGCTCGTCGCTGCGAATCATGCGGTGCTTGTGCTCGAGAAGCCGGGAGCGCCGGTCTCGCACTTGCCGCAAGACCAGATCGAGATAGTCTTCGCCGACATCCGCGATGGAGCGGCTGTGGCGCGGGCGACGGTCGGCTGCGACGTTGTGGTGCACCTGGCGGCTAATCCCAACCTGTGGGCGCGTAACCCGGCTGACTTCGAGCAAGTCAACCACCAAGGGACGCGCCACGTGCTCGAAGCTGCCCGGATGGCCGGCGCCCGCCGCATCGTTCATGTCTCCACGGAATCGATTCTCGCGACGGCGCATGGTCAGGAAATGATCACGGAAAAAACCCAGACCTCACTGAGCGATATGATCGGGCCGTACTGTCGCAGCAAGTGGCTCGCCGAACAGGCTGCCCAGGAAGCCGTGGAAGCCGGACAGCCGGTGGTGATTGTTCGACCCACCATACCTGTTGGTCCGGGCGACGTGAACTTGGGGCCACTCTCCCGTTTGATCTGTGATTTTTGCAACGGTCAGGTCAAAGGCTATCTGGACGGCGGTCTCAATCTCATCGACGTTCACGACGCCGCTGCCGGCATCTGGGCTGCTGCCGAGCACGGCGAGATTGGCCGTCGCTATCTGCTGGCCGGTGAAGACTGGAGTATCCTTGGCCTTTTGAGTTTATTGGCCAAGCTGAGCGGTCGGTCCGCGCCCCAATGGCGAGTTCCCTACGCGATTGCCCTCGCCTTTGCGTATTTCGAAGAACAGGTTTGCCGTCACTTCGCCGCAACTGTGCCCATGGCAACGGTCACGGGGGTTCGACTGACGCAGAGACACTTTCGCTTCGATGGACGTCAGTCGGCGCGGGATTTGAGATTGGAACCCATGCGTGACTGCGGCGACGCTGTGGGAGCAGCCCTGGGCTGGTTTCGGGCTGCCGGTTTGATCACGACGTAGGCCTGAGGCCGGCAATCGAGTCAGGCGAAGCTGAGACCATCCGATTCGGGGCGGAGAAACAATCAACACACCAGCGGGCTAGAGGAAGGTGTGGAGATCATCAACATTTGCTCTTGAGCGATCGTGTTTTTCCCTCCGCATATCTGTGACGCAGTTTGATCGGTGGAGCGGTACGCGCTCGGATTCGTAGGTTAACCATCTCAACTGCGACGGAAAATGCCATCGCGAAATAGATATAACCCTTAGGCACATGGACATCGAAGCCCTCCACCATCAACGTTACCCCGACAAGGATAAGGAACGAGAGCGCTAAGATTTTAACCGTCGGATGGGCATCGACGAAATCGCCGATGGGCCGAGCGGCGACCATCATGACGATCACGGCCGCGATGATCGCCGTCGCCATGACGGACACCTCATCCACCAACCCGACTGCAGTGATGACGGAATCCAACGAGAAGACGATATCCAGCAGCGCGATTTGAAGCAGCATCATTCCAAGGCCGGCTGGAACGGCCGAGAGCTCCTGTTCGTCCGGCCCTTCCAGGCTGTTATGGATTTCGTGCGTGGCTTTCGCGAGGAGAAACAGTCCGCCGATGATGAGAATCAGATCCCGCCCCGAGAGGGCTTGGTTCAGCACCGTAAACAGTGGAGCCGTGAGTTCCATCATGAGTGAGATGGAAAATAACAAGCCCAGCCTTGTGACCATCGCAAGGCCGAGCCCGAGGCGTCGCGCCAGATTCCGTTGGTGCTGAGGAAGTCGCCCCACAAGGACCGAAATAAAAATAACGTTATCGACCCCGAGGACGATTTCGAGCGCCGTCAGGGTGCCCAGCGCGATCCACATGTCTGAATGAGTCAGCCAATCGAACATGCGATTCTCCAGGTAAAGAACGGATAGTGAACTTCGGAATTTTCCTCAGGGTAAGTACTCTCTTTCATCGCGATAGGTCAATCAGGGAGGTCAAGACGATCTGGACTTGATCTGCCATGGCACCGCATGATCAGCGACAAATCAACTTGTGAACCGATCCCTATTCCTTCTCGGGTATCTGATGCTCCTTGTCCAAATATTGATCGAACGGTGCACCAAGATCACCTGTGTCTAAATGGTTAGATTCGTATGGCCCTAGCCGAGAGCCATCGAGAGGGGCCATTACGCACTAACCGTTCCTGTGAGCGTAATGCTACTTATAGGGAGAAATGCCTGGAATCCGGTCAAACAGAACAGAGTCATCCAGAGAATTCCAGTACATGCGGAACGGTTCAGGTAGTTTTACTAGATCCGTCATGTCGATTCGTGATATACGTATAAAGCCGTCTGTAGGGCGCAATGTCCTCATTCACGCGGCATGACACTATGCCTGAGCGAGGCCTCTATTGGAATGGGGCTTTCAAGACTGTTGAACGCAGAGTCACGTCCGATCGTCTAGCGGACATACACTTCATGCAACCCAAGGTCCCAGGGACGGCACTGTAGGAATCTACACCAGGGAGGTACCTGTGGGAACCGGCGACGAAATGGTGGGAGCGAGTCCCTCCATCCGCGCAGTCTTTGATTTGGTTCGCAAAATGGCGAGCACCGAGATGCCGGTCCTCATTACCGGTGAGACAGGCACCGGGAAGGAATTGACCGCGCGAGCGATCCATGCGCGAAGTCCCCGGAAGCACGGGTCGTTTGTCCCGATCAGTTGTGGAGCCATTCCGGAAACCTTGTTGGAATCGGAACTGTTCGGTCATGAACGTGGCGCCTTCACAGGGGCCGTTCAACAAAAGAAGGGTAAACTGGAAGCGGCGGCCGGCGGCACATTATTCCTTGATGAAGTGGGCGATCTGTTGCCCGCCCTACAGGTCAAGCTGCTGCGATTTTTACAGGAGGGCACGTTCGAACGGGTCGGAGGACAAGAGACGCTCCATGTCGATGCGCGTGTCCTCGCCGCGACCAATGTCGACCTGAAAACGGCGATCGAAAAGAATCTCTTTCGGGAAGATCTCTATTACAGGCTCGACGTGTTGCATATTCATCTGCCGCCGCTGAGGGACCGAGGCGAGGACACCTTGCTCATGGCCATGGTCTTTCTCAGGCAGGCCGCGACGACCTATCGCAAGCAGATCCGAAGCTATACGCCCCAGGCCGTCGATGTGTTGCGTGCCTATTCTTGGCCAGGAAATGTGCGAGAGCTGAGCAATCGGGTCCGACGCGCCGTGGTCATGGCGGAGGGAATGGACATTACTCCGTATGACTTAGACCTGCCCGTTGAGAAGCTCCAAGCCGTGGATTCATTGGATTCTCTGCGGGCGGCTCACCGACGGATTGAGATGGAGTTGTTGGTGAAGGCGATCAGTTTACATCGAGGGAACTTAACCCGGATGGCCCGAGACTTGGAGGTGAGCCGCTCGACGTTGTACCGTAAACTTCGAGCCTATGGGCTTGAAAAATTTGTGCCCGCCGCGACGCCGTTGTTATTCGGCTCCAGATCCGAGTCCAAAAAGTCGGCAAAGCTCCCCTCTCAGGATAACCAGGGCGGGATCTCGCCTGAACCTACAGTAGGGAACCTTCCCTCGGAGCCGTTGCATCAATTTCCCCAATCGGTCGAGCCACCGGTTTCGTTATGAACGAGTCTTTCCTGAGAATACCCTTTACCACACCTATGACATCTATCTCGAAAATCGACGGCAACTGAAAGCGGCGTGTATCGGTGAAGAAGCGGAAATACTCCGAAGGGCAGACCGTCGAATCTCTCGATGAACGAGCTGTGCCAGCAATACAGGATTGCCTGGTAGACCTTTTATCCCGGGGAAGGGAGTAGCCGCATCTGGGATCGAGCGAGCACATCCGTTCGCGCACATGAGAGAAACGTTTCATCATGAAACACCATAATAAAACAGAAAACTGCGCCAAGCATATATATAAGTATTCAAGATGATTCGTATTCAATCTGAATCTCATGCTGCATCGATCGAGACCGGGCGGTCGTAGCACGTTCAAGAAATCGGGTCATGGTGTCTAATGATAGGACATCTTGCGATCAATCACACTCATCATGCATGGTGAAGAATAACCCTTCAGATTGTCGAAATTCCGTGCAATTCAACTATTGTTTCCGCGTGCGTGGTCTGTTCAAGCAGGAGAGGGGAGTGTTACTGGAACATGATCCCTGTTCCAACATAAGACAAGTGAAGACGATTTCATACAATCGAGCCACTCGGCCATCACGAAATGTTTCACAACGCATCAGCAAATAACAATATTGTCTCCGGGGCACCCGAATTGCGCATGTTGCTCATGAGGAGTTGCTTGAAACCGGAGTAGGCCAATACCCCGTATGGGATGAGGGACATAGTGGAGAACTTAAAGCGGAACGAGCAAGTCTGCATGCTGCATCAACGGACGATACCTGGGCGTCGTCAGATGGATTGTAGACCAATGAGACAGCTTCAGACGTTACCGGAGTCATTCAAGAGATGCGCAGAAGGAGAGCATGCACCAGACTGGTGGTTTCATAGATTTGAGCCGGTATGGGGATCGTTTATTCGTCGACTTTGTCGTCAGAGGGCTGTGAGTTTGTTCGAGTTCGAGCGAGCCGCTTCTCAAGCTCCTGGTCTGACAGCTATTGAGAAAGCAATTGCCGTCTCCGCGTTCCGTCAACAACAAAAGCGGGGACTGGTGCCTCGCTCGAATACGACCGCGTTCCGCAGTGAACACAACCTGTCCGCCGTTTGACCCACTCTCGTTACTGATCTGCAACGAGTATCTAGATCTTAGCCCACACTGACCTTCTCATATCATCGCCTGCCGGCCCGTCGCTCCATTGATCGCGGAATTCAATTCTTCGCTTTCTCTTCGGCTGCTCGGGCGATGGTGTTAGGCTGTGTTTCAGCCTATGCCTCTTTCATCTCTTCAACCTCCAATCGCTGAAGCCCCGACTGCTCCTCCGCTGCACCCTGCGGTCTCACAAGCGGCTGCGACAGCACTTGTGAGAGGCCAGATTGTCGATGCTATCAAGTTGGTTCGCTTGGAGCAGCACATCGGTTTCAATGAAGCCAAGGACTTGATCGATACGTATCTTCGATCACAACCGAACCTCAAGATTCGAATCGACGAAGCTCAAGCTGATGCGCGAGAGGGATTGCTCCGCTGGCTTACCTTTCTGCTGGCCGGCGGTGCGGGGCTTGCTTATTTTCTGATGTGAGGAATGGGAGTCCGCCGGCACAATGGATGCTGATCAAGTCCTGCTGGCATTGATCGGGGTTGGCGCATCATTCGTGACATTTTGTCTCATGCGGTTTCCGCGGATTCGGCGACCTCAGTTCCAACCATACGGTCCTTTCTCTCTCTCAGCCTCTCTCTTCGGTGCCTTGATGATTCTCCTCATCTCCGCCTTGACCGTTTACGCACAAGCTGTTTGGCCCTGATTTCTCCTTCTCCGACCTGGTGTGCAATTCCAAAACAAGTCGTTGCTTCTCGATAGACAGCCATGTTCTCCACGTCAGATAATTGGTTCGGTATGGAAATCGCCATGCTGATCGTTGTAGTTGTTGTGGCGCTTGCAACCTGTCTTGGGAAGGCAATCATCTGGACTGACTCAACGACTCGACCTATTCACCACGTGAGAATCATTCCTCTTGACGCCCGATATGATATGCTGCATCCCGCCCCATGACGACTGAGACGACTCTACTCGGCGAGCTCGCCGCCGCTACCGCGCGGAGGCGGACCTTTGCCATCATCAGCCACCCGGATGCCGGGAAAACGACGCTGACCGAAAAGCTTCTCCTGTACTCCGGCTTGATCCGAACCGCAGGCATGGTGCGTGGACGCAAAGGCGGTAAAACCACCGCCTCGGATTGGATGGGAATGGAACAAGAGCGCGGCATTTCCATCACCGCTTCGGCCATGCAGTTTCCCTATAAAGAGACCGTGGTGAACTTGCTGGATACGCCCGGCCACCAAGATTTCTCCGAAGATACCTATCGCACCTTGACGGCCGCCGACAGTGCCATCATGGTCATCGATGCAGCCAAAGGTGTGGAAACCCAGACTCGGAAACTCTTTGCCGTCTGCCGCATGCGGCGGATCCCTGTTCTGACGTTGATCAACAAGATGGACCTGCCGGGGCGTCCGCCGCTCGACCTGATGACCGAAGTAGAGCAGGCATTGGACATTCACGCCAGTGCGATCAACTGGCCGATCGGGTCCGGCAGTGACTTCGTGGGCATTGTCAGTCGTGCCGACAGCCGGGTGCAGCTGTTCAGCAAGACGATGCACGGTGGGGCGACGAAGGTCGACACGGACACCTTGCCGCTGACGGAGCTTCACTCAAATGGCAGAGTGTCCCAAGATACGATGGCGGAAGTCCAACATGATCTGGAGCTTTTGGACATTGCCGGGAATCCCTTCACGCGTGAGCAGTTTCTCCAGGGGGAGGTCACCCCGGTCTTTTTTGCGTCGGCACTCACGAATTTTGGGATTGAAAGCTTTCTCGACGCGTTTGTGAATCTCGCGCCAAGTCCCGGCATGCGGGCTGCTGACCGCGATGACGGATCCGAGTTCTCTGTGAATCCGATCGATATGCCGTTCAGCGCCTATGTATTCAAACTGCAGGCGAACATGAATCCCAAACATCGAGACAGCACCGCCTTTCTTCGGATCTGTTCCGGACGGTTCGAGCGAGATATGGTGGTCAAGCATCATCGGTTGGCTCGGGATATTCGATTGGCAAGGCCGCACAGTCTGGTGGCGCAGGAACGCAGTACGGTCGAAGAAGCCTATCCTGGCGACATCATCGGAATAATCAACCCTGGGGTCTTCGCCATCGGCGATACGGTATCATTAACAGGGGGCTTCAATTTTAAACCGCTGCCGCAATTCCAACCGGAAATATTCGCGCGTCTCAGACCAACGGACGTCGGCAAACGCAAAGCCTTCGATAAGGGCCTATTCCAGATGGCACAAGAGGGGACCGTGCAGATCATGAAAAGCTTCAACGACCAGGAGGCTCTGATCGCTGCGGTCGGTCGTCTCCAGTTCGATGTGCTGCAATATCGACTCCGCCAGGAATATCGCGTGGAAACCATCCTCGACGCGCTGCCCTTTACGTGTAGTGCGTGGCTGGATGGGGATCCCTCTACCTTCAAACCGCCATCGGCTTCGATGCTGGTGAAGGATCAACGGGACCGAGTCGTTATCCTATTCGGCGATCCGCTCATGAAGACCATCGCACGTGACCGGAATCCCGATCACAAACTACGTGAAATGGGATAGGCCGGAAGCCCATAAGACTCTCACCATGACAACGTTGCAAATCGGTTCGAGCGGTCCCGATGTCATGAAGCTTCAACAAACCCTCAAGGAGCGGGGGGTCGATCCGGGCAACATCGATGGTTAGTTCGGGCGTGGAACGGAAGCGGCGGTGCTTGCGTTCCAGAAGAGCGAAGGGCTTTATTCGGACGGCGTTGCCGGTCCGCGTACGCTTGCGCTGTTGGGATTGGCGGAACCGGCGGATGTGGTGAGCGCAGTTCCTGACGTCACCGTCACGGTGGTGTCGGAAATGTTCCCCCTACGCAGATCGGCAACATCAAGGCGAATCTTCCGCCTGTCCTCCATTCCCTCGTAGACCGCGAGCTGACGGACAAACCCATGGTGCTCGTTGCGCTTGCGATCATCCGGGCAGAGACGGAGAGCTTTGAGCCGATCGCGGAAGGCCGATCACGCTATAACACCTCGCCCAATGGTCATCCCTTCGACCTCTACGATTATCGCAAGGACTTGGGCAACCAAGGCCCTCCGGACGGCGAACAATATCGTGGACGAGGGTAGATTCAGCTCACAGCGCGCCTGACCTACGGCAAATACGGGACGACGATCGGTCTCGGCGATCGAATGACTACGTCGGCATGGCGCTTTTCTCGACGATGAGTTTGGGAGTACCATGAAATCTCCCTTAGAACGTAGTGCGTCCTTTTTTTCCTGTTTGCTTTTCCCCCGGTTGGTATCCTAGACTCCTCAAGTCAAGGCCGGCGAGGAGCGTTACTTCTTCGAACAAATGTCGTGTTGCGCATGAGCCGGATTCTCCTTGTCCCACTCCCCCTTGCCTGGTTTCTGCTCGGTGTGACGTGTTTGTCTGCTCTTGCGAAACCTCTCCTTGCAGCACCAGGGGGAATGACAGAGACCTTCCCTGTTCAGAAACCCGCACCAGTCGCGGTTGTGATTGAAACAACCGGGAGCGAGGCCGAACTGCGGCAGCAGATGCGTGTCAAGAATCATGTCGGTGAACTCTCGGCGGGAACCATCCGGTTTTCAGAGGCACCGATCGGAAGCTTCGGCTTCATCGCGCCACAGTCTCTCGGAATGGCCTTGGTCACGCAAAGTCCCGATCTTGAATTGGATCGGGTGGCTTCAACAGCTAATGCCTATGAAATCCATAAGGTCTCGGATGGCAACGGATTGTTGGTTGGATTCATGACTAGGGAAGCGGCATCGCAGATTTCCCCCAGCGAACGGCCTAAGAACCTGCGCATTGCGCTCTGCTCCAACTCCGTGGAGAAGGCGTCCACCATCGTCGCGGTCCCTTTAAGTAAGTTGATGGTAGACCGAATGCCGATCAGGCTTGACCCCAAAGAATCAGAGAGTCCGGTAATGCTGAGCATGGATTTGCTCACTACGGCCAACCGGAAGTCGACCACCGGACGATAGCCAAATGAAAATGTGCAGAGAGGCAGTGCTCCGTAAACGTATTGACAGTCCATGCGGAGTTGAGTATCTTGCGACTCTTACTATCGACGAATAGCGAACGTGAACATCACATCTTTCGGTCAGGTCGGTTGGTTGTTACCGAAACTATTTTGTCTTCTTGCACATGGTTGATGGAGGCCGGCTGAGTAGCCTTCGCTGCTCACTTACACTTAATGTTATGAAGGAGGGTCGGTTCATGTCTCACCGTCATTACACATTCACCCGAGTCTTGAGTGGACTCGCCGGCATCGCGCTGTTCGTGGCGCCGTCGGCCCTGCTCGCTGAGACTCCATCGCATGTGGCGATGAATCATCAACAGGCAGGTTGGGCCGAACAACTGAAGGGGCAGACGATCATTGAAGATACAATGGAAGGCCGACCGGAGCGTACTTCCATGGTCGAGCGGCAACACCAGCGCATCATGGAACAAATGGACCATGACGCGACCGTGCAACGCACCGGCGGGTATTACAACGATCTGAACATGATGCACCAGTACGGCGCCGGAAATCAGGACGTGCTGCTCATGTCGAACTCCGGCGTCGAACCGGTGTCGATGTCGGGCGGGCGCTGTCCGGCATCCGCGCCGGTCCGGAAGTACGACGTCTCGGCGATCAACGTCGAGATTTCGCTCAACATGTGGCTCGACTTCTACCCTGGGTACATGTACGTCCTGACCGAGAACCTTGAAAAAGTGCGGGCAGAGGAAGCGGCGAATCGAGCGGCCCGCGAGAAGGAAGGTTATGATCCCGGAGCAGTCAAGAACGGATTGCAGAGCCAGTGGATTCAGCCGTTGGTGATCCGAGGCAATCAGGGCGATTGTGTCAAGTTGACGCTTCGTAATCAACTGGAGGGCGGCGAGGAGGTCAGTCTCAACATTCATGGCTCCAGCATGATCGTCGCCTCCACGGGCAAGCCGGCGACAACCACGAATCCGGACAGCATCGCGGCCAAAGATAAGTCCGTGGATCTGGAGTGGTACATTCCGCCGAGCCAACAAGAGGGCGGCCGGCAGTTTCACTCCTACAGCAACGATCGTGAGCTGACGGTCATGGGCCTGTTCGGGACGTTTGTCGTTGAGCCCAAGGGGTCTGAATATCTCGACCCGTTGGGAACCGGCGAGCCGACGCAGATGGCCAGTGGGTGGCAGGCCATCATCAAGAACGGGGCAGGGCCTGACTTCCGAGAATTCGTGATTTTCTATCACGAAGTCGGAGACGAGGCGTTTCGACCGCTGAACAAGAAGGGCGATTTCATTCCCCAGCGTGATCCCTTGACCGACGTCTATCGGCCGGTGGCCCGTGCCTTAAATTACCGGAGTGAGCCCTTCGGCGTCGACAACATGCAAACGCAGCACGAGTACTTCGGGTTCGAAGACGAATCCATGGCCTACAGCGCCTATACGTTCGGTGATCCGGCGACGACTATTCCTCGCAGCTATCTGGGTGATCCGGCAAAGTTTCGCCTCGTGCACGGGGGGTCTGAGGTGTTTCACTCTCACCATCCGCACGGAGGATCGATTCGTTGGCCGCGGAGTCCGCGCGCCATCGACGAAATGCCTCTGTGGCATACAGCCAAGAACGGGCCGGTCAAATATCCCGTGATTCGGACCAAGTCCGACCGCGTGGACGTGGAAGTCATCGGACCGTCCGAGACCATGGACCTGGAAACCGAATGTGGCTCCGGCCTTTGCCAACAGTTGGCCGGGGACTTTCTGTTCCACTGTCACGTCGCTCACCATTACATCGCAGGGATGTGGGGCTATTGGCGTGTGTACAACACGCTGCAACAGGGAACGTATCATAATGACGTGATGCCGGATCTGCGTGAGCTGCCGGACCGGGCCGGCCGTATTCAAAACGGTATTACTTCGGACCAGCTCATCGGTCGCACCGTGGACTGGTTCGGAAAGACCTTCACCATCGTCAAGGATGGGAAGACCAACTGGAAGGCGTCGCCTGCCGTCGTCAATCTGAAGGACTGGGTCAACATGCAGCTGCCGCCGCAGGGACAGCCTGGACACCAGAAAGATGAGCGCGCCCAGACCCGTTCCTACGACGCAAGCGTGCTGGATTGGGCTTGGCAGGGTGATCGTGCAATGACCGAACGCGAAAACACTGTGGACAATCCGCGGTACAAATCGCCGTCCCCCGGCAACCGGCTGCCGATTCTTTTTGAGAGCGCCACCGGAAAAATTGCCTGGCCGCATTTGACGCCCCATTTCGGGCGCCGTGTGATCTTCTCTCAGAATCACAATCCTGCTCCATGGTTGGATATGATCCATCTTGAGGAGGACGGTTTGCCCAGTTCCTATCCGGCAAAGCCTGGAGAGAATGGGCGATGGAGCATGTGCCCAGAGAATGCCGGCTCCAAGAAATACAACGTGCATTTCATTCAGACACCGATCACGTTGTCCGATAAGCAGGGCGATACGCCGGCTATCGTGGACAAGGACGGGCTGATTTACGTGCTACATGAGGAAGAAGCGCAGACCAGGAAGAGCGACATCAAGTATCCGCTGGTGGTGCGCGCCAATATTTATGATTGTATCGATTGGATGTTGACCAGCGAGTGGCCGGACGATGACCATGTCAACTTCCAGGCGTCGAAGATCAATACACATTGGCACTTCTTGCAGTTCGACAATCAATCGTCCGACGGCGTCATCAGCGGCTTTTCGTATGAGCAATCGGTGCGTCCGTTCACGATGCTGGAGAAGAAGTTGAAAAAGGGCCTGCCTGTGCCGATGAATACGGTTTTCACCAAACCGGCGAAGAAGGGCGAGCGGGTCATTACGGTCAAGAACGCCGCTCAATACCATCCGAACGTGGAACTGCTGATCGGAGCAGACAATGTCGAAGGTAACGAGATCGGTCGGGTCAAGTCGATCCAAGGCAATCAGATCACCCTCTATCGTCCGCTGAAAAATGCTCATCCGGCCAACGACATCGTGACGGTGGAATTCGTCCGGCAGCGATTCTGGGTGGATTCCGACGTCGGGACGGTCTTTTGGCACGACCATGCGTTGGGCCGAGTCACATGGCCTCACGGAGGGTTCGGCACGATCATCATCGAGCCGGTTGGTTCGACCTATCATAATCCAAAGACCGGCAAGGAGGTCCGGAGCGGCCCGCTTGTGGATATTCGAACAGCGGAGCCGGTTGGATATGGGGTGAACGGCAGCTTCCGGGAGTTGCTGGTGCAGCTCAATGACACCGTGCCTCATACGGTGAACATCGTGACGGCTGGCAATCCTCCGGGTCAGCCGATTGAAGTGGCATTGGAAGCCGGGAAAACAGTATCTTTCCCCATGCCGGAAAAAATGCCGATGGTGCCGATGTCCTTCCTCAACGGAGGAACCCATACGACAGGTGGTGGGCTGAATTTCAAGGCCGAGCCCATCGCGAGTCGTTTGGCCGCCAATCCTGATTCATCCAAGTTGTTCAGCAGCGCCGTCCACGGCGATCCCTATACGCCGATGGTACGAGCGTATTTGGGCGATACAGTGGTGTTCCGGTTGCTTCAGACCATGGCGAACGAGACGATGGTATGGACGGTTTCAGGCCATACCTATTTAACAGAACGTTATGCGGGCGATGCGAACCGGAAGAACTCGATCCATATCGGCATTGCCGAACGGTACGATCTGGTGGTGCCGCAAGCAGGTGGACCACGGCTGCAACCTGGAGACTACATCCACTTCAACGGTCGCGGGTCGAAGTTCTCGGAGGGTGCCTGGGGCATCATGCGGGTGTTAGACAAGGAGGCGCCAGACCTCCAAAAGCTCCCAGCCGGATACAGCCGTCGCAATGAGATTCCGAAGCCGATGGCGGTCTGTCCGGCAGAGGCTCCGGTGAAAAATTTCAACGTTGTGGCATTGGATTATCCTTCGATGAAGTTGAACCCGAAGGCGCCTGATTCCATCGAAGTCGACTTCGAACGGACGATCCAGATGGTCAATCCGAACGCCAAGATTTACGCGTTGGAAGAAGATGCCACGAAGGTGGCCGCTGGTGCCCAGCCGATGCCACTGACCTTGCGGGCGAATGTCGGGGATTGTCTCAAGGTGAAGCTGACCAACCGGATGAAGGAGAGCCGAGCCTCGTTCTCCGCCATCGGATTGGTGTTCAACCCCAAAGATTCGCTCGGTGCAAACGTCGGGAACAATCCCGGCGATCAGACCATCGCGCCGGGAGAGAATCGTACCTACACTTACTACGCGGATCCCTTCCTGGGAGAGACCGCATCATTGGTGTGGGACTGGGGCAATGTAGTCACCAATCCACGGAACGGCCTTTATGGAGCAGTGGTGATCGGCCCGAAGGGGGCCCAGTATCGCGATCCGAAGACCGGCGCGGATATTTCAACGAAGAACAGCTGGATAGCCGATGTCATCGTTGATCGGACGATTCAGGGTTATGAACATCGCGTGAATTACCGCGACGTGGCCCTGTTCTTCCAGGACGAGGACAATATCATCGGGACCAGTTTCATGCCCTATGTGCAAAACACCGCGGGCTTGACGGCCGTCAATTATCGAGCGGAGCCCTATAAATTCCGCGAAGAGAAGGGCTGCACCCTCGGGAAGGTGTTCCAGCCTTGTGTCGTCGACAAGCCGGAGGATCCGGCGACGCCGATCATTGAGGCGCATGCAGGGGATCCCGTTAGAATCCATGTGTTCGGTGCGAGCAACGAACAGAACGGTATGTTCAGTGTCGAACGCCATGAGTGGCCGATCGAGCCGTTCATGCGCGGAGCAGACATGATCAGCGTGGTGGAGTTCTCCGGGTCGGAGACGCTGGATGCGTTCCTCCCGAGCGCCGGGGGGCCGTTCCGCATGCCGGGTGATTATGTCTGGAGCAATCAACGGTTACCCTACTCGCAGTCGGGACAATGGGGCTATCTGCGGGTGTTGCCGACTGGAGATCAACGGGTATTGCCGCTCTCCGGTGCTGTGACAGGAACGAAGAGTGCTGCTGTTGGTGAACCGGTACAGGTCGTTCCGGTAGCAACAAGGTAACTTGATTGCCTCTCGGAGAGGCAATCACAACTTCGAAGAGGGGGAGGCCTGCGCTCCCCCTTTTCCTTTATGACAGGCATCTGGTAGCATCAGAGAAACTGATCTGAATTGAAAGCGAGAATGCCATGAAAACCACGTTGGTTTCAGCCTTGCTCGTGATGGCCTGTGCTTCTACGGCCTGGTCCTATCAAGAAATTGAAGTGAAAGATGGAGGAACCGTCGCAGGAAAAGTGAGAATGACCGAAGGAAAGCCGATCCCCAAAGGGTTCAACCTTGTCACCTTTCCGGATCCTGTCTATTGCGGAAGAATTTCCACAGGGACCGGGTGGAGGATTTTGGACGAGTTCAGCGTTTCGGCAGATCGAGGCCTCAAAGACACAGTTGTGTTGCTGGTCGATGCGGAGAAAGGAAAGCCGTTTAAGTTCGTTCCGCCCACCATCGAGGCCCGCGACTGTCGGTTTTTGCCTTTTGTCAGTGTGGTGAAAGACCGAGCCGAGGTTCGAGTCGTCAATATGGATCCGGTGTTTCATGATATTCAGGCGTATGAAACGTCGGATCTTGGTCCACGTGTGTTATTCAACACACCGCTTCCGATGAATCCCCTGCACGTGCGGGATGCCGGGTCCGAGAGTCATGAGCATCTGGCCGGACAACCGATGGTCGAAGTCGTCAAGATGACGAAGAACCGTCGGTTTTTCGTCATGCAGTGTGGGTTTCATGCCTACATGGAAAGCTGGGGGTTCGCCGTGGACAATCCCTATTACACGGTGACCGACACGGAAGGACGGTTTTCGCTGTCAGATGTGCCTGCCGGCGAGTATACCTTGATGGCGTGGCATCCTGGAGTAGGGACGGTGCTAGAAAAGAAAATATCCGTGTCGCCGAAACAGACGCATCAAGTAGATTTCACGTTTGAATCTCCCAAAGGACGTCGAAGTGTCCATGAAATTGCAGAAAATCCGCATTACGGGTTGGAGGTGCTGGGAAAATCCGTGGAGATTCGTCCGACTCTCCAACTGCAGACCCCGTAACGCCGTTCGGTGGAATAGGAGCATGGCCTGTGAGTAGAGTCGCCTGCATGTCCGGCTTGACCGCAGCCCTTGTCTTTGCTGTAGCCATTCCAGCACTCACGCCGGCAAGCGCGTATGATGTGGTAACGGTACGGCAGGGAGGAACCATCGAAGGGACGGTGACGCTCGATGGACCGGTGCCGGACCCGAAGGCGTTCAGTCTGATCACGTTTCCGGATCCCGCCTATTGCGGCCGGATCTCCAATGGCAGCGGGTGGCGCTTGCTGCATGACTTTGTTGTCGGTCATCAGGGAGGACTGAAGGATGCCATTGTGCTCCTGGAAGGGGTCGAAGCTGGAAAACCGTTTGATGTTTCTGTCCCGTTGATCGAAGCCCGCGACTGCATGTTCCAGCCGTTCATGACCATTGTCCGTAATGGGCATGCGGTCGAGGTCATCAATATGGATCCCGTGATGCACGATATTCAGGGCTATGAGACGTCGCTGGAAGCGGGTGCGCGAGTCTTGTTCAATAGCCCGTTAGTCATGAATCACCAGCATCGTCGAGGGGATATCCATGCAACGCACGACCATGCTCCAGGTGCATCGTTGGTCGGGCCGATTTATTTGAACAAGGGGCGACGTACGTTCTACATGCAATGTGGCTTCCATGCCTACATGGAGAGCTGGGCCATGGCCGTGAACAATCCCTACTATGCGCTGACAGATGCCGAGGGGAAGTTCTCGATCACCGGCATTCCTCCCGGCACCTATCAGTTGGTGGTATGGCACCCGCAGACAGGACCTGGAACGACAAGGACGGTTGTGGTGCAACCGGATGGAAAGTTGCGTGAGCAACTGTCGCTACCCGCTCCCAAGGGGAATCGAACCGCGTATAAGGTCATGGATAGCCCTCGGTTCGCCCCTGAGTCGTTAGGGTACCCTGTTGACATCCAGCCGTTCGTCGAACGTCAACATTGATAGTCATGCACTTCTCTACTGTGAAGCGGCCTTGCCGATCCGTATCTCTCGGCTTCCTCGGCGTTGTTTCAATAGATACCCGGATCAAGTCTGAAATGCGACAACCGCCCATCCCATGAGCCGGAATTCTCCGGCACGTCCGTCAAACGGGTAACAGATAAATACGATCACACAGGCATGAGTGCAACCGGCCGGCGGCGCGAAGGGTAGAGGATGAATCCGCTGAACATGCGTCAACGTGCGATTGTCTTGGTTGCCCTTGCCTGCTGTATTTCTCTGGCTGGGCCTGCGTTTGGCGGAACGGCATCGCAGATTCAGCAGGTTCAGGCACTCTATGACAAGAAGGAGTATCAGAAGGCTCTTGAAGGGCTGGACAATCTCGATTCTCAGACGTTGGGCGTAGTGGATGTTCGTCGACTCAAGATTCGCACACTTCTGAGACTGGGCAACCCGAAGAATGCCCTTACAAACTATGACGAGCTTGTGCAGGTCTTGAAGCATGAGGATCCGTCGATCCTTCGTGAGGTCTCACTCGGATTTGTTCTTGTCCTGACGAAGGATATGCGCGAGCAAATGCGTGGTGCGGCCTATACTGCCCTCAAGGAATGGCACAGTCCTGAGTCGATTCCATTCTTGGAAGATGGGCTCAGCGACGGATCCGGTCTTGTCCGAGCCTTAGCGGCTGAAGGGCTTGCGAAGCTGGACGAGGGACGCCGTTCGTCCCGATTCCGGCAGGCCTTGGACGATCAGGCGGCGTTGGTGAAGGTGGCGGTACTCAAGGGTTTTGCAACGTCCGGTGATCCTTCCGTCATCCCGCTCGTCGAGCCCCTACTGAGTGATTCCGAGATACGGGTGCGAGTCGCAGCCGCCGAGGTGCTCTGTAATTTCAAACGACCCAGGGGCTGTGAACTGCTCTTTCAGTATGCGAAGGCACCAAATCCAGATGGGCGGGCCTCGGCGATTCGTGCCCTGGTTGATCGGCGGTCGACAGAAGTTTTGCCGATTCTCATCGAGTCGAGTGAAGACAAGCAGCCATCGGTACGGGGGGCTGCCGCCACAGGGTTGGTCCATGTGCCTACTGCCGAAGCAGTCACTGTTCTGACCAGACTGCTGAGAGACCCCCTCCCACCAGTGCGGATCGCTGCAGCCGTCAGCCTGGGGCAGCTGCGCGGATTTGATGTACGCGCGCCTCTGAATAGGGCTCTCGATGATCGTGACCCGGCAGTCAGAGCCTTCGTCATCGGCGCGTTGCTGGAGCAGGGTGAACGCTATGAGATGGTAGCCGGCCCTGTGCAGGCTCTCAGGAACACGAATGAGCCGGCCGTTCGCGCTGCCGTGGCACGAGCCTTGGGGCATGCCGGAGAATCGAATCGAGAGCCGGCACGATCGGCCTCGATGCTGCTGGTTCAGGATACGGTGCCTCGAGTGAGGATTGCGGCGGTCAAGTCAATGGCAAAGATTGATGGGGTGGATGCGATCCCCCTCCTCAAACAGAGTCTGCACGACGAGGATGATGCAGTTCGGGCAACGGCCGGAGGAGCGCTGTTGAAGGTTGTGCTCCCGAACAACTAGGCTAGGGACGTACCGTTGCGCCGCTACGTTCATCGATGTCGTTGAACCGGAGTCGTTCCCTATGCGATGGTTCGATGAACCAGTGCTGTTCCTGTAGAAGGAGTTGTGTCCATGGCCATTCGAGTCCTTGCTGTGTTGGCGCTGTTGGGCTTCTGGCTCAACGCCTCTTTTCTGTTCGCAAATGAGCCACCGGGGCACGATCCGATCGAGCCGCCGACGAGTCAAGACGGCGCGCCGATGATTGTGGTCCCGGCCGGCTCGTTCCCGATGGGTGTGCCGGCTGGAGCCCGTGACGGAGGACGCGATGAATATCCACGTCATGACGTGTTCGTCGATACATTTGCGATCGATAAATTTGAAGTCACAAACGGCCGGTATTTGGAATTCGTGAAGTCCACAGGACATCGCGTTCCACAGAATCCAAGAAATCCGACAAGAAACCTTTGGCAAGGGGAGAGCATCACCGATTCGTTGACCGATCGACCAGTGATCAATGTTGATTGGTTTGATGCCGAAGCCTACTGTAGATGGGCGGGTAAACGACTCCCCACCGAAGCCGAATGGGAAAAGGCGGCCAAGGGGACGTCCGATAGGCGATTCCCTTGGGGGAACGTTGAACCGACCTCCAAACATCTTAACTACAACCAACCGTGGATCGGGGAGAAGACTCTCATGCCGGTCGGAAGTTATGAGGCGGGCAAGAGCCCGTACGGTCTGTATGACATGGCCGGCAATGTTTGGGAATGGGTCGATGACTGGTACGATGCTCGATATTATGAGAAGAGCCCGAAAAAGAATCCGAAAGGTCCGGACACAGGCACGAAGAAAGTGATCAGGGGCGCGGGTTGGCAAAACGAGACGCCCACGGTCCGCATCTTTACTCGTGTCGAGAGCGATCCAACGGTCCGAAATGAGTCCACAGGATTTCGTTGCGCGGCCAGCACACCGATGAAACGCTGAACCGGGAATCTCTCGACTACGTGATATCGAGGGGACTCCGTTAGGTTAAGGGGAGTTAGAGATCAATGATCGCGCGCACCGGAAGCCGATTGTCGCAGCACGTTGGTCTGGAGGGGCACCGCCTCTGGTTGCCGTTCGAAGCATGACGCGGTGGCTTTTCCAAGAGCCACCCCGAACACTCTTGTAGCGCCCGGTGGTTGGGCCTGGCGGATTGCGTTCCGGCATGTACGCATAGTAGTCGAACCCGAACCAATCCTGTACCCATTCGGCAATGTTGCCCGCCATATGGTGCAAGCCATAGGGACTCTTACCTTCCTCATAGGAATCGACTGCTGCAAGAATAGGAATCTCATGGACATGATGTTGCCCGAACATCGCGAGTGTGGAGCTGGGAATCGCTTCACCCCATGGGTAGGAAATCCCTTCAGGCCCCCGCGCCGCCTTTTCCCATTCGGCCTCGGTCGGTAGTCTGGCGTGCTTTGCCGCGCATAGATCGTTCGCTTCTGCCCATGTGACATAGAGCGCAGGCCAGCGGGTCAAGGTCTGGTCGGAGATGGAATGGACGGTGATGACGTGCCAGAGGAGTTTTTGCAGTTCGCCCGAGGGATGAAACTTCTGTTGCTGCAGAAAGGTCACGTATTCTCCGAGGCTCACTTCATCTCGATCCATCTCATAGGCATCCAGCCAGACTCGATGTTGGGGCAGTTCCGTATCGTCGAACTGGGTCCGGTTGCCATAGGGTTCGTTGTCGACTCGGTTGCTTCCGAGCAAAAACGTACCAGCAGGGATGGTGATCATCGGCGATGATCTGGCCAACCTCACGATTCCTGTTAAATGACGGGCTAGTTCTGGTGATGGCTTTGAGCCGGCCTCTCCGATGGAGGGTCTTCCCATGGTGACTACGAGCGCAAATGTGATCATAGCCAATACACAAAGGAGGCGGAACGACTTGTCCGAGAGATTCATGACGAGTCCGGATCTCGTTGCACTATAAAGCGGACATCTGTAGCTTACAATAGTTAGGGCTGAGGATCAGGACGTTCTGAGTCATTCGACATCCTTCAAAACGGATAGTATGCGGCCCTGATCCGTACATGGCTATGGAAAGGAGCAGGGAATGAGAACGGATCACCTATTCACCTCTCACTATCTGCGCCCTTCCGTGTCCTGTGTGTGGATCGTCACGATAATGCTCACCCTCCCGCTCCATGCGGAACCAACACCGCTTAGCCAGGACACGCTTCTTCGAGCAAGGCAGGTGACGGTGGGCATCCTAGCAGACACACAGGATCAACGAATGCCGGAGAAAGCCGGAAAGGTGATTATCCGAGGAACAGGATTTCATTTGCGCGAAGGCTATGTGATTACCGCGAGACATACCGCAGAGAAACACGAACTCTCGACGGGTACCATCGTTCAGAAACAGATTCGCCTGCTCACGAATGATCTCCACGAACTTCCCGCCGATCTCGTGGGCGAGAGTACGTTCATGGATGTTGTCTTGTACCGAGTGGTCGAACAGCATCGTTCGAAATTGCAGGCAGGGACGTCCTTTGCCTCGGCCGAGGCATCATCCGGGATGGAAGTCTTCACAATCGGTTATCCGCTTGGTTGGGGGCCGACCATGGCCTTTGGGAAAATCGGAAATACCAATACATTTCTGCAAACCGTCGATACCCGTCTCATTCAGGCCGATCTTTCGACCTGCAGTGGAAATTCAGGAGGTGGGTTGT
The DNA here is from genome assembly GCA_029194665.1 of Nitrospira sp. NCBI lineage: Bacteria > Pseudomonadati > Nitrospirota > Nitrospiria > Nitrospirales > Nitrospiraceae > Nitrospira > Nitrospira sp. The sequence goes on from JARFXO010000004.1 coordinate 333,422, forward strand.
TCAACCCCCAAGGAGAAATTGTCGGCATCGTGCATGCCGTGATCCAAACCGATCAAGAAGAGACCCAGGCTCACTGCAGTCGCCTGACCTTTGTCGTTCCAGGAACCCTTGCGGAGCGCATCATTAACGCAGCTCTTTTAGGTAAGCCTCTTGCCTTCTCCAGACTCGGGGTCCACATGACTTCGATAAAAGACGGCACGAAGTTGCGTGTTGCCGTGAAGGACGTCGCGGAACCGGCAAGATCTGCAGGTATTCAGAAACACGATATTTTGTTGGCCATCGAGGATACGGAGATTCTTGATGCAGCCCAATTGAAGAATTTCCTCATCGAGCGGACAACCCCTGGCCAGGAAGTGTCGGTCAAAGTGCGCCGAGTCGATGTTGATCTGACGTTCCATGTCGTGCTGGGCGGTGAGGGGAGCAAGGCCAAGTAACAGGTGAATTCATTTGCAAGCGAACGATCCTCAAGTGGATGACGAAATTTAAGGGCCTGTTACGATCATTGTTCGGCACAACGGCGGAGGCGATCCATGATCGCGACTCCGAGCCCTTCCTCGTTGCACGGTTCCGTATAGATCCTATCCAGACCGAGGGAGTCCAGCCTCCGGAGTGCTGCAAACAGGTGTCGCGCAGCTTCCCTCAGATCGCCCGCAGCAGATAGCACTTCAACAGCGGCAAAGCGACTGTCTCTCCGACTCGCTTGTGAGAAAACCAGCAAGCCGGCCCGTTCGTCAGCTTTAAGGACCGGTCTAGCCCCGGCCGATGCCATGATGGTGACCGGGGTTTGCGTTGCGTAGTGACGTGATAATTGGCCTGGTGCGATCGGCTTTTGGTTCACGGACGGCGATCGGCGAATAGAACCGATGACACTGCTGAGTTGTTCGATGGTGATGCTGCCTGGACGCAGCAATTCCGGCTGTGCTCCTACCAGTGAAACGATCGTCGATTCGATCCCAACAGGACAGGGTCCGCCGTCGAGTATGAGATCCGCGTTGCTTCCAAGTCCTTCAGCAACATGTTGAGCGCTCGTGGGGCTCACATAGCCAAAGGGGTTGGCGCTGGGACCGGCGATTGGGGTACCTGCTTCCCGAATCAACGCCTGTGCCACTGGATGATTCGGCATTCTGACTGCAACCGTCGGGAGTCCGGCGGTGACGAGATCTGGAACGATCGATTGCTTCGGCAAGACCAAAGTCAGGGGGCCGGGCCAAAACTTATCTATGAGTCTGTGACCTTTGGGAGGCAGGGAGGTGATCACAGTATCCAACTGGCTGAGATCAGCGATGTGGACGATGAGCGGGTCGAACTGAGGACGTCGCTTGGCTTCGAAGACCTTCGCTGCTGCATCGGCATTCATCGCATCGCAACCGAGTCCGTAGACCGTTTCGGTTGGAAACGCAACGAGTCCACCTGTTTTGATGATCCTTCCTGCCGACCGGATGGATTCGGGATCTGTTGCCGAGAGGATGGCACCCGTCAAATGATTGGTCGCTCCATCCATAGGAGTGCCTCACCGACGCCTGAGCGCCTACTCCTTCACGGTCATCATGATCCTGATCGGATCGAGGGGGTTGTCTCGCTCGTCGCGCGGGACCGCGACAATCTTGTCGACAACCTCGATCCCACGAAAGACCTCTCCAAACACGGAATAGCGCCGATCTAACCCGCCGTTCTCTCCCACGCAGATAAAAAATTGTGAGCCGTTGTCATTGAAGTCGCGCGTACTGTTGCTCTCACGGGGCATTTTTGCCATGGATACTGCGCCGCGCTTGTGTGGATGGTCGTTCGGTTCGGGCGAAAGAAAGTACCCTGGTCCACCCGTACCGTGGAGTATGCGGTCGGGAGTCTTGCTCAATGGATCGCCGCCCTGAATGATGAACCCAGGCACCACCCGATGGAACGTCGTGCCGTCATAGAACCCCATTTTGACGAGATTGATAAGGTTCTCCACATGCCGAGGCGCTGCGTCGGAGTAGAATCGAATCTTGATCTCACCGAATCTCGTGGAGATCGTGACGCGGGGATCTTTCTTTCGAAACTCAAGTGCCATCGTCATGAATGTAGCAAGGCGATGATCGGAGTGGCAAGGTCTTCCAACAGTGCTGAGTCCTGAGAGTACTGCTCAACACTCACGTCTCAGCACTCAACACCGTCTTTTGCGAGTCCGTCTCCAGGCCGGATGCGTAACCACATGATTCCACCCAGAAGAGAAATGAAGGCAGCGAGGCCGAGAGAAGCTCCCCAACCCCACTGTTGGGCGAGCCACGGCGTGAGTGTCGGAGAAATCGCCCCGCCGAGATTGGCACCCATATTCATGAGACCTGAGAGACTTCCGGCATGGGTCGATGAGAGATCGCTCGCCGAGGACCAATATGCGCCGACTGTGAAGTAGAGCCACCCGGCACCCAGTGATAAGCTGGCGAGGGCGAGATAGGGAGATTCTACGGCGGCACCGAAGGCGATGGAGCCGCTGGCCAGCCCCATACCTATCATACCCACGATCCGGCGTCCCTTGGTGATGCCATGCCGCATGGCCAATCGATCAGTGACCCATCCGCCCAGAGGACAGGACACGAGAATCGTAAGAAACGGGGCGGCAGCAAACAATCCACCTCGTAGAACATTGAAGCCGCGCTCATTGACGAGATAGAGATAGAACCAAGACATATAGACATAGGCGACATAGCCCAAGCATCCGTAACTCAGCATCAGCCACCAAACGCTCGGTGTCCTTCGTAGGATAGCCCACGGGGTTGAAGGATGCATTGGAGCGGTTGGAGTCGTGGACGAGGCTGCTTTGCCATGAGTGTGCCATGGGTGAAGGGATGGACGATCGGCGGCCAAGAACCACCAAATGACTGCGAGGGCGAATCCTATCCCGCTCGAGAGGTAAAAGGCGGACTGCCAACCGTAGTTGACCATGATCCAGGCCGTTACCGGCGGGGTAATCGCTGCACCGATCCCGATTCCGCCGATAGCGATGCCGATGCCAAGACCGCGTTCATGAGCGGGAAGCCAGTCGGTGACTGCGCGATTAAAGGTCGGCAATGCCGCTGCCTCGCCAACACCGAGAAGAAATCTGACAAGGACCAGTGCGCCGACGATTCCGATCGGCGCGGCCAGGAAAGAAGTGGCGGCAATCGCCGTCCAGGCGGTAAAGCAGGACCACCAGATCAGTGCGATCATGAGGACGACGCGGATGCCCCATCGATCACCGAGCCACCCCCCGGGAATCTGGAACAAGGCATACCCGATGACGAAGGCGGAGAAGATAAATCCCATCTCCTGCTCAGTAAGCCCCAACGCCGGCATCATCTGCCGTGCGGTGACCGAAATGTTGACGCGATCGATGTACGTGACGACACTGATGGCAAAGAGAAGCCCCAGAATCAGCCAACGTAGAGGTGAAGGTGGTGCGCTGGCTTCGCGATTCGTGAAGGTCTTCTCGCTCACAGGAGGTTCACTACCAGATTCATCCAGATTCATTGGAACAGCGGTCGTTATTGGGTTCGGCAGGTGTCGGAGGATTGAAGAGCTTGCCGCCTCTGCGAAGAGGCGGCACAGCGAAGTGGTCAGTTGGTGACGATGTCGAGTAACTCGACTTCAAAGACCAAGGTGGCTCCCGGTTTGATGGTCGGCGGCGACCCGCCGTCGCCATAGGCCAGATTGGAGGGACAGACCAGCCGGCTTTTCCCTCCGACTTTTATCTGTTGAACCCCCTCTGTCCAACACTTAATGACTTTATTCAGCGGAAATGTCGCCGGCTCCCCTCGCTTAATGGAACTGTCAAATACCGTCCCATCGGTCAAGGTACCATGGTAATGAACCTTGACCGTATCCGTTGCCTTTGGTGTGGCTCCGGTGCCGGGCTTGATGGTGGTGATGACGATCCCTGACTCCGTCTTCGTTGCTCCCTTTTCCGAAGCCGCTTTTGCCGTGAATGCAGCGCCTGCTTTCTTCTCACCCTCAGCTGCGACAGCTACTCGAGACTGTTGCAGCTGCTGAATCTTGGGCCCAAATGTTTGGAGATCAACTTTTTGAGGGCGCTTCAGTACGCCGTCGGTGATGCCGTTTTTGACCATGTCGAGCTCGGTCTCGCTTAAGGCAAAGGTCCCCAACGATTGGCTGATGGCCAACCCAAGTGCATACAAGGTTTTCTGATCATCATTTACCGGATCTAGTGAGGCAGCCGATAGCGGGGTTGTGAGAAGGAAAAACCCTATGGCAAAACATAATAGACGAGATCTCATGGAGTAGTGGTCCTTTCTTGTGATGAGGTGTGGGCAAATGTGGTGCGTAAGAATACGATAGGCTTTCCGATCTCACAACAGAAATCTCACCGAAAAAGGTACCGATCAGCGAGGCGAGATTCTATGCTTCGCGTAAATACGAGCTGATGGCGGTGGCGGAGAGGGAGGGATTTGAACCCTCGGTAGAGATTTTGTCCCTACGACGGTTTAGCAAACCGTTGCCTTCGGCCACTCGGCCACCTCTCCACGTCATCGTTAAAAGGATCACGCCGCATCCACGGCGGAAAGTGTCGCCAGGGCGGGAGTCACCGACGAAGCGGCATCATACCTCAGCCTAGGGGAAACGTACAAGAGAGGAGTGCTGCTTCAGCTCAATACGACACCTGATCTCCAAACGGTTTTCGATAGGCCTCGTGCTGCCGGCGGTTTCAGGAGCAACTCGTCCCATTTCATCGACAGACAGGGGTGTCAAAAGATGATGAACGGACGGACGCACGTAGGGACACTTCTACGGAGTCTGAGGCGGTTGTTGCGGGATAGGGGGTTGCCAGGGTGATCGATCATTCCTTGCAGGCCAGGTCATCAGCTCGAAGAATTTTTGCAGGAGGTTCGCCGATTGGACTGCAGTTATAGGGTTTTTCTGACATGAGCTAGATTCATCTTCATTGTTCAGAAGCGGGATCGCATAGCGAAGTTCGACATGGCTTGGTCGTACGACACCGCTGAGGGCCAGCATGTGAAGGGCCTTCCGCTTTTGCCGAGTGCCCTCGATGTACGATCGCAGTTGACGAAGCGGCATACGGTCACCTCCGATTTCGTTAGCCCAAACTGCTCGAACTCAGATCCATAGGACGCTCTTGAAGTCCGTGTCCAGGCTTCGTGGGTGACCGCATTGGCGACAACGAACGAATAGGCTCGAGTCGTCAGGTGTCCCGGAAACTCGAAGGACAAGTTGGTAGGTCTTTCCCCCACAGAAGGGGCACGCTTTTCCAGGAAGGTTCTGTCGTACAGGTCCCAGTCGGTTGAGTTGTTTGTCCATTATCAACCCCCAATCCGTTCGCTATTTTGTGATCGGTCCGGTATCAGAATAGGCCTATCCCCGGTGCGACGGAAATACCGTGAATGTATGCTCATATTGAGCCAAAGAGGACTGATCGATCGTGGCTGCACCATAGTCGTCACCGGGAGAGGCAAAAAACTAGGTGAAGGTAGATTTCTTCTGGAGGGAGAAGAAATCTCTTACTGCTCGCAGGTGGGCATCCGCGAGCAGCTACCTTCACCCAGGTATTATTCCATCAAATGCTCTTGCTCATGACAAGCTCGTAGTTGTCCTAGTCTGACGGCCGCTGAACGTTGGAGTTACTGTCACGCGCGAATCATGATTTGTCCGTCCACCTTCGCTGATGCCGGCAAGGGGTTTTCTGCGGACCCCACGAACTGCCGGAGCCGCGCTTGGTCCGTCGGTGAAACAAGAAGCAGGTCGAGCTTGATCCACTCATTCTTGACCCACTGAACCTCCGCCAGTTCGATCGCGCTATACGCGTTGTCCTCGGGAAACCACAGGCGGAGTTTGACATAATCTCCAGGCCGTAGCTTTTCAGGATTTAGGATGACCGGATGAGAAGACGATAATTCATACACACAACCATCGCCCCTCAAACCGTCGTGTCCCGTTGAAAGCATACAATCGATCCCAATTTTTGATAGGAGTCCTGCAGGCATGCTCGCTCCTCTCGTAAAAAATCTGAACAGTGAGAACACCGTAATACAGGAGTGAGAGTGAGGGCTACTATCCTGGCAGGTGGAAAGACCTCACTAAAGAGGCATTCGCCGTGATTCTCGTATATTGCAGAGTGAAGCACGCCACGTGCCCATAAACATTTTAAAAACTAATGCTTTATAAATCTCATCTGATGTTTGGGGCCTTGCTGTAATCATGTAATCCGTTTTTATCTCCTTGTCGGCAACCAGATGACATCGGTTGGGCTAGCTCGCCTTTGTTGCATCTGATTAGAGCGAATGATCATAACCTTCCGGCTAGCCCAACTTCCGCAGTTCGCGATGTCAGAGTGAGGGATTTCAATGGGTTGTGCAAAAAGTCGGCACTACACCGGGGTGGCCATCGCAAGTGGCGGCGTCAGCCGCAATCGGTGTGGCAAGTCCAGGCCCAACCGGTCGAGCAAGGCGGCCTGGGCGTGATCCGGCCGCACCACGCAGCGCAGCCGGACCTCCCGCCATCCGTCCTCGGCAACACCACATCGGTGCTCGGAATGGTCCGGAGTTCTTCTAAGATCGTGCGCGGACTGTGGCCCAGCCCAGCCCGCTGTTGCCACTGTTCCAGGGTCTTCCACAGCACATAGGCCAAGAAGCACACCAGAATGTGAGCCTGGACCCGATCCGCTCGTTGATGCCAGATGGGACGCAGGGCCAAGTCGCTTTTCTGAATCCGGAAGGCGGCTTCGGCGTCGGCGAGTTGGACATAGGTGCGCCACAAGTCCTCCGGACTCCAGTCCGGAATGTTGGTGCGGAGCACATAGCAGCCGTCGCTGACGCGAGCCCAGTCGTCCCATTCCGGCCGGCTGGTCCACGTCACCCGAAGACCCGACGCGGTGGTCGGGTCTGCCACCACGTCGATCACGTACCGCCCGGCGGCACGGGGATTGTGCGCGAGGAGTCGGCCGATCTGTCGCTCGATGGGGCCCCGCTCCAGGGGACGGCGCGCCCGACTGAGTCGTCGGGCCAAACGGGCCACCCCGCTCTCAATGCGCTGCCCGAAGCGCGTGTGCATCGCCCGCTCCTTCTCGCGCCGCTCGACGGATCGGACCAGCAGGAACGTTTCGGCGCCCTCGGGCCCGAGGCAGGTCTTCGCGTCCACGCCCTCCCGCACCGTCGTCCAGTCGCGCTCGTCGGTCAGCGCCCGGGCCCACTTGCGCAACTCACTCTTGGGCGTCCCGAGCAGATACCGGCGCCCGCTGGCCCGCAGCCAGGCCAGATTCTCTTCGCTCGTCATGCCCCGATCCATCACCCAGATCCGCTGCGCGAGCCCATAGCGAGCTTCCATCGTCCCCACGATCTCCTCGACCGTCGTCACGTCGGTGCGGTTGCCGGCGAAGACCTCATAGCCCAGGGGCAGCCCCTCCCGCGTGACCACCAAGGCGATGCAGACTTGCTTGCAGTCGGGCCGATGATCCCGGCTGTAGCCCCGGTGTGCTAACGGATTCGCGGCCGCCGGCCCTTCGAAGTAGGTGCTCGTCACGTCATCGAGCAGCAGAAAATTGCCCCAGTTATGGTCATCGAAAATTCCCCACCCCGTTAGGTTGTCGTTGACGCTTCTTCGACCCGCACAAGTCCGGCTTTGAGTTTCTCCTTCAGCCGGTAGGAATGGCCCCGGATGTTGATGGTGATCGCGTGGTGGAGCACCCGATCCAGGATCGCAGTCGCCAGCACCCGGTCGCCAAACACCTCGCCCCAAGCCCCGAAACTCTGGTTACTGGTCAAAATCATCGGCCCCTTCTCATAGCGGCGTGAGATGAGCTGAAAGAACAAGTTGGCCCCGGTGCGGTCAATGGGCAGATAGCCGATCTCATCAATGATCAGCAACCGGGGAATGGTATAGAGCTTCAGCTTGTCCTCCAGCCGATTCTCCGTGAGCGCCCGAGTCAGCGTAGCGATCATGGCGGCGGCTGTCGTGAACAACACCCGATAGCCCTGGGCAATGGCTTGCAGCCCTAGCCCGATGGCCAGGTGACTTTTGCCCACACCGGGCGGCCACCCTATCGCAAGATCACGACATTCTCGCCGTGCTCGATGAAGTGGCAGGTCGCCACCTGCTGAATCTGCTTCTTATCCAACGAACTGGTAGCTGAAGTCGAAGACCTCCAGACTCTTGACGAATGGAAATCGCGCCAAACTCGTCCGCATCGCAATGTTCTTCGCGGTCTTGGACGCGACTTCTTCGCCGAGCACCTGGTCGAGGAAGTCGGCATAGGGCAGCTCCTTGACGGCCGCTTCTTGTAAGAGGGCCTCCAGCCACCGCTCCCGACTCTTCAAGAGCCGTAGGCGCGTGAGTTGGTCACGGAGCCGTTCCAGTTGCGCCGCGTTCATGGCCGCCCCTCCTGCGACGCCGTGCGCTCACACACCGCCTCGTACCAGGCCAGATCCCGCACTTCGACCTCCGGCAAGGCATCGGGGCGAGGGGACCGATCGCTCACCGTGGACCGACGGTGGCGGGCGAGACGCGCACTGGCTCCAGGGCCGTGCTCGGGCTGGATTCGGAATTGGTGCTGGCCCGGGAGCACCGGGTGCGTCGCGATCTCTTGGTCACGGTGAAAGATGTGGACCGTGTCCCCCGTCGTTGCACTTCAACCCGCTGACCAATGAGCCGGAAGGGCACGGAGTAGCGGTTCGTCGCCAGGCTGACCAAATAGTCCTCGGCCACGATCCGTGAGACGCGCGCCTCCTGCTGGAAGGCGCGCTGGTCCGCCAGCGGGACCAGGTGGTTGCGTTCTCGCGCAAACCGGACGAGTGGCTCCTCATGCGTCGTGCCATGGATGCGGCGGTCGGCAATTGTCGCGGTCCATTCGTCAAGTTGGGTTTGAAAGTCCACCAGATCGACAAACGTTCGTCCCGGCAGAAAGTTCCGTTTCAGATATTTCACGCCGGATTCGACCTTACCCTTGGTCTGGGCCCGATAGGGCCGACACACGCGCGGCTCAAAGCCCCAATAGTCGGCGAAGGCTTTGAAGGTGGGATTCCAGAGCCGCCGCCCCGTCTCATCCGCATAACAGACGGTTCGCGGTCGGTCATACAGATGCTCTCGCGTGTGGCCACCGAAATGCGCAAAAGCCCGTTCATGGGCCTCGAGAAACTGCGCCAGCCGCTCATCGGCACAGGCGTAATAGAACCCACGTCGGCTGAACCCCAACGTCAACACGAACACGTGCACCACCGTCGGGCCGGCGCGGAAGGGCACGGTGGCTTGGCCCCAATCAATCTGACTCTGCTGGCCCGGCGGTGTCTCAAAGCGGAGGAGGGCCCGCTCCGCCTGCAGCTGACCCTCACGCAGCGGCGCCACCCCTCGCTTCACCGTCTCATAACTGCCGATGTACTCGTGGCTCGCTCGCAGTTCCTGATAGAGAATCCGCGCCGAATAATTAACCTGCGACGCACGGGTCCGCACAAAGTCGGCATGGGCGGTCAGCAGCGTCTCCGTCATCGCCGCTCGGCGATAGGGTTGCCACGTCGTCTGCTGCAGACTGCGCCGCACGGTCTTCCGATCCAGGTCCAACCGCCGCGCAATCCCTGAAATGGATCCCCGCTCTTCATGACGCAACCGTCGAATCTCCGCCCACCGCTCTTGATCCACCATACATACCTCCCGAGTGTGGTCTACCTGGGACGGTATGATCGTTGTCTCCTTGCTATCGTCAAGTTCCATCACATCCCTCCTTCGGTGAGAGGGTGGGGATGAATTCATTGACCAGTATCTGGGGATTATTGCGGGGCTTGACAAGCAGATCATAGTCCAACGCGAACAGCTCCCGGGTCGGGCCACCACTGCGATCCAGCGGATCGGGGGCAGCTCCACCACGCGATCACCATCAACATCCAGGTCAGCCGGCACCGGCGAGCAGAAACTCCAGCCGGACTTGTGCCGGTCGGAAGCGTCAACGACAACTCACTCGGGGTTCACACAATTTTCGAGGACCATAACTGGGGCATCGTGACCCTTGACGCTTCCCGGCCCGCTGGCAGCAGCGCCGCCAACGCGGTGTCCAACCGCAAGGCGCGCCACAGCGTCCAGCCCAGCCACACATCGCCGAAGCGGCGGTTGCGTTCCAGCCGCACCTGATCCAGCCGGACCGGAACGACCGTTTCCTCCGCCGTCTCCGGTGTGAACAGATCCGGTTGTGTGACCCCTCCGACGAGCACCTGAGCCAGCGCTCTCGCACGGGCACAGCCTTGGGCATCCAATTCGCCCAACTGTGCCACCGTTTGCTGGACGACCCGGCGGCCCATCCGCACCGAGCGGACCAACCGCCAATACGTATGAATCTTGCCATCCTTGCGGCGTGTCGTATGGCGCAGATACATCCTGCGTTCCATATGGACTGAGCGCCCCGTTCACGTCAATGGGGTTGGTCGGCACTACATCGTGGTTTCACGTAGGTGGTCTTAAGTCTGTCGCGGGGTTGCGCGAACGCAGAGGGCGAAAAAAGACTCCGAGGTGACCGAACTGCGGAAGTTGGGCTAGCTCGGCTGCCGGCCTGTCAGCGAGCCCGAACCGACCTGTTCGTACTAAACCTTTTCGACAGACCTGTCCTGAGCCAATCGGATGGCTCAGGACAAGGGGGAATATCGAGAAACGGGACGCTCTACTCTAAAGGTTCAGCGGGACCATGATCATGATGGCGCCCATCACGTCATTCTGCTTGAAATCGTGCCTCGGACTATCCTGATGCGCGTTGTGGCATCCGATGCAAGCTTGCGAAACAGCCCTGTCGGCATAGATGGCCATAAGATACGAGTCCGGTCCGTTCATGACCACTTCGGTGTACGGACGATTCGGGTTCTGTTGGGTTGACATCAGGCCCCTTTGCTCAGATTCGGATTTTGGCCCGTTCTGCTTGTTGATGGGCCAGAGACTGATGAGCTTATAGCCGACTTTAGCCTTCGAATTGACCGATAGGCGAGCGGTTTCCTGTAGAAATTGGGCTGGAAGGGGCAAACTTTTTTCAGAGCGCCAATTCTCTGACGCAACCGCAGCGCCTTTCGCTTGCATCCGCTCTACAACATGCTCCGCATAAAACGTGCGGTTTGACTGGATCACGGCATATAACATATCCGCCACCTTCTCAGCAGGAATGCCCCCGGCATCCTTGGCGCCGGACGATACTCCCACATAGACAACAGACGTAAAAAAAAGTAGTAATGCGGTTCCCAGCACCAAGCTCTTCCTGATCATCATGGGCTCTCCCTTCCGTTAAGAGGTTGATGGCCTGAATATTCCTCGACGAGGATGTGCTCCCCCTGGCCTGGTTGACCTGAGGGTATCGCACACCAGAATCTGAATGATTGTCCATCGACGTTTGAACAGGTGGTAGACAAGAAAGGATGGCTGCAGAGGAGCGGAATACGTCTCATACCCACCTCAGGGATGGGAACGCTGGGAATTCGGTCGGGCTGACGGTAGCAGAAAACCTGATACGGGGACAAGTAGACGCACACCACTCTTGCTTTGACTTACTCTTTCGAAATTGACGCGCTCTGAGCAGGATGCTAGAATCCCAAAGTTCTTGCGCCTCCAGCACGGCTGTGTCTCGCCGTTGTCCATACAGGTAAGGGTCGCAAAAAAACACAGAGCGAATTAGGAGAACGGAATGGCTGTTCCGATTTCCCAGATGTATACCGTGGCGAAGTATGTGCTCTCACAGAAGCTGAAGGGAGTGAAGCGATATCCCTTGGTTCTGATGCTTGAGCCGCTCTTTCGGTGCAACCTGGCTTGCGCCGGTTGCGGGAAGATTCAGTATCCCGACCATGTGCTCGATAAGCGGTTGACCCCCGAGCAGTGCTGGACAGCGGCCGAGGAATGCGGGGCGCCGATGGTGAGCATTCCGGGAGGAGAACCGCTTATCCATCCTGAAATCGCCCAGATCGTACAGGGGCTAGTGGATCGAAAAAAATACATCTATCTCTGTACGAATGCTATTCTCTTGGAGCGGAAGTTGGAAGAGTACAAACCATCCAAGTACCTGACCTTCAGCGTCCATATGGACGGGCTTAAGGACGAGCACGATTTGGCGGTCTGTCGCGACGGAGTCTATGACGTGGCGGTCAAGGCCATCAAAGCGGCGCTCAAACGAGGCCATCGGGTGACGACCAACACCACCTTGTTCGACGACGCGAACCCGGAGCGGGTCAGAAAATTTTTCGATGACATGATGGCGCTGGGTGTTGAAGGTATGACCATCTCCCCGGGGTATAGTTATCAAAAGGCTCCCGATCAGCAACATTTCTTGAAGCGAGCGCGGACTCAGGAGCTCTTCTCCAAGATTCTTGCTCGCCCCAAGGCTGGTTGGCAGTTCAATCAATCCCCGCTGTTCTTGGATTTTCTCATGGGTCGACGTGAATACCAATGCACTCCTTGGGGCAATCCGACCTACAACGTGTTTGGATGGCAGAAGCCCTGCTATCTGCTGCAAGAGGGATATACAAAAACATTCCGGGAACTCATGGAGTCGACGGAGTGGGAAAACTATGGAACGGGCCGAAACGAGAAATGCGCCGATTGCATGGTCCATTGCGGCTATGAGGCCTCGGCTGTTGAGGATACGTTTAGTACCGTGTCGGGATTTGCACGGACTGCCAAGCTGACGCTGATGCCTACATCTCGTTAATCGTTCAACGTTAACCGCAATCCTCGCAACTTTTTTCGTTTCACGAATAACGATTTACGGTTACCGGCCTCCCCCATGACTGACACCAAAAACCACAGGTTGACCAATCTCGGTTCTCTTGAAGGGCGAGTGTTCAAACCAGCCTCTGCGGCGGAAACAATGGAAGCCGTCGAGCTCGCGTTCGACTATCGTGGGGATGTGACCTTGACGTTAGGATCAGGCGAGTCGGTGGCCGGATATCTCTTCAATCGTCAAGCGGCAGGCGACGATCCTTACCTCGAATTGTTTCCCGTCGATCAGCCGAGTCCTCAGCGCATTTCCTACCGATCCATCGAGAGCATCGCGTTTACCGGCCAAGACACTGCGAACGGCAAGTCGTGGGAGGCTTGGGTCTCGAAGAAAGACTCCGAGCGTCGAGCAGAAGCTGCAAAGATTGAGGCGGCTGCGCGTACGAAGGGCTATCTCTAAGTTCTTCTCCATTCTTCTTCGGTTGATCCCGATACTTTCGCGGAAGAAATCAGCTTTCCATCACATGGGCCAAGGCTATGCGCTTCAACTTTTAAACGTCCCCTCACCGATCGTGAGGCCGGTTCCTCGTGCCACGCATTCCTCAGTCTCAGCCCGCCCTGCGACCGTCGTCGAAAACCAAACGGCTCTACGTCCGGATTGAAGGGCCAGCCGTTTCGTTGACAAAGATTTGAGTGCTGTGCTAGAAACCTGTGCCCGAATGTAGAGTGCTCGTTGTACTGAGCGAGCACGACCTCGAAGGAGCAAACGACGAGTCAGCGATCTAGTTTGAAGCTTGGGAGCAGAATTCCAGGCGGACTGTTTTTCCTAGCTTGCTGTTTCGTCATGAATGTTGCGTTTCCACCCCTGGCTCAAGCCACGCATGAAGCGGATCATCGTTTCATGGTGGAGGGGTATGTTTGCGATCAAAATGGGAAGGGACTTCCGAATACAGACGTTCTCGTCAAGGACACCAGGATTTCATACGGTCAGGTTGTTCGGACGGATGGAGATGGTTACTACAAAGCGATGTTTCATCTGCACAACGACAATCTTGACGATCCCCTTCTGGTAGAGGCGAGAGGTGAACGGCAAAACCTTAAGATTCAATTTGATCCGAAAGATCTAGAGAGCGAACGAAAGATTCGGGTTGACTTTGGAACTGGCTGTGAGGCGAGTGGGCCTCCCGCTTGGATTTGGTGGAGCAGTGGGGCGGTCTTTGCCACAGCCTGCGGTATTTTCGGGATGAAGTTTGTCCGTTCTCAGCGGAAGCCGGAACGGATCAAGGCGAAATCCCAGGGAAAGAAAAAATCATGATCGCCGATGACGGTCCTTGGGGCTACAAGGTATCTCGCCGAATCGGTTGATTAGGTCGGCGAGGGCCCGTGATACAAGCTGAATGGGCGACTGTAATTTCGACGCTCTTGCAGGGGCAGGTGATAGCTCTGCAAAAGCGTTTTTTTTTGCTTGTCGGTCCGTTTCTCGATCGCGTTGCCGCCCGGACGAGAATCTCTCTTAATGACAGCGTGATGGACGTAATGAACATACAGGCAGGCTCGATTCGCGCTGTATTCATCATGAGCGCGGGACTATTGGCGAGTTGCGGAGACCAGGGTGGAGAGGGGCCGATTGTGCCGCCACCGCCGGCTCCTGCTGAATATGCCGAGAAGCATATGCCGGCAGATTGGTGGGCGGATGCTCAGAAGCTGGAAGAGGGACGCAAGCTCTTCATCGGTGAGACGAATCCCGACGTAAACTGTGCCAGTTGTCACGGGAAAGACGGGAAGCCCGTGAAGGCAGGCGCCACTGATTTCAGAAACCCTGAGCGCATGAAGCTGTATTCGGACTCTGTCTGGTTTTGGCGTATTTCCGAAGGAGTGCCGAATACCAAGATGAAAGGGTGGAAGAGCAAGCTCTCAGAAGAGGATCGATGGAAGCTCGTGCTCTATGAGCGGAATTTTGGACTGGCTGGGAAGACATGGAATGAAGAAATGAAGCAATGGGCCGAGGCCGTCATTAAGTGACTGTAGGGTAAGGTTGTCGGTGGCAGGATGCTTCGCGCCTTCCGGCCTTTCCTCTTGTGGAATCATAAGGTGAGCCTTTTGTATGCGATTTGAGGCCGTCAACCATGTGTCGGGTTTTTTGCGGGCTACCAGGGGATTCTCCTAGCGGTAAGGCTTGGGGACTCTGGGATACTCTAGCCGGTCGATAAGGTCGTATGAAGTAGGGTTGCGGCAATCGCATGGAGCTTGACCTGTAATGGCGAGATCTTAGCGCTCTCAGGGGCTTCAGGCGCTCTGGTCGGGTGGTGGCCGAGACCCATTAATGTAGAGAAAAATATCCTGTGGAAATTCGAGTAAGTATGAAAGCAAGATCCTTGACCAAGTTCTTAAAGTAGGGGGGCATCGAGGCATCGTGAAAAAACTGTCGAGCGGTCTCATGGCTCTCATTGTGTTGTTCTCCCTGTGCGCGGCAGCCACCGGTGTCTGCGCTCAGGAGGTTGGGGCGTCTTCGGTGGAGCTTCCGTATACAGGCAATCGGACGGCTGTATGGGTCGTCGCTCAACTCCATATTTTATTTGCCGCGTTTATCCTCGGTGCACCGATCTTCGTCGTCATTTCAGAATGGTTGGGTTACCGCAAGCAGGACCCTCGGTATGATCGCCTGGCTAAAGAGATCACCAAGGTTACGGTCATTCTCTTTAGTATGACGGCTGTGACGGGCGGCTTGTTTATTTTTGTCCTTCTTGCCGCCTACCCACAATTCACGACCTCATTCATTAATCAGTTTTATATGGTGTTCGCGGTCATGTATCCGGCGCTGTTTATCGCCGAGACGATTTTGATGTATGCCTACCTCTACACCTGGGATGTGTGGAAGGGTGAAAGGAAGGGGCGTCACATTGCTCTCGGCGTGCTCTTGAATCTTGTCTGTCTGCTCATCCTATTTGTCATCAACGGTCCCACGTCGTTCATGAATACACCGCCGAAGGCCGAAGGAGTTTCGCCGCAGGATTTCATCGCGGCGGCAACCTTGTGGGACAAGATTGCGAACCAAAGTTGGTTCCCTCTGAGCCTCCACCGAATCGATGGGAATGTGGCATTCGGTGGGTTTATCGCCGGGATGATCGCCGCCTACATGTACATGGGGGCGAAGTCGCAGGAGGAGCGAGCCTACTACGATTGGATGGGGTTCGCCGCCATCTGGATCGCCGTGGGTGGGTCGCTCTTGCAGCCGTTCACGGGACTTTTGTTGGCCTATGAAATGTGCGATTACGATTTTTCATTCTGCCCATATATGATGGCCGATCAGCTCTCCATGTTTTTTGAAATGCAGGGCATGATGATCGGGTTGCTGTTCTTGGCCATCAACTATTACAGTTGGCTCAGCGTCAAGCGAATTGAAGGGGCCGAAAATGTTCGGATGACGATTCTGGCTCCCATTGTCTTGGTGGTCTTGCTACCCGTCACGATGTGGGTCATGAATAAATATTGGATTCCGGATCCAATGTCGTTGGTGTTCCTTCTGCCCTTAACGTTGTCGCCCTTCTTATTGAGCCGGTTCGTTCCGAAGACCGTCTCCGCACGGACCGTCATCAAGGTCGGCTTTATCGTCATGCTCGTGAGCGACGCGGTCTGGCTTACACCCGGTGGGTTCGTGGCCACCGGCACCGATATGCCCGATGAGCTGAAATTGCCGGAAGGGTGGGATTTTCTGGCATCGATGCCGGCAAAGCTTTCTGCGATCTTGACGTTGGTGTTCGTGACGGTCGTCAATTACGTCTTGTATAACAGAACCATCAAGCAGGGCACGATCCTCTGGGGGAAAATCGATTTCGTGTCCCAGTTTGTTCTGATTTTCTTGGCGTTCATCTCCACATGGACGATGGGGTTGATGGGGGCGGTCCGGTCCCTGCTCAAAAAATATTTCCACACCTATAGTCTGGTCTCGGACCTCAGTGCGGAGTCTTTTACTCCGACGCTCTCCTATTCGGCCTGGTGGATCACGGCGATTACCGTGTTCTTTATTGCCATCGTCAGTGTGGCTGCCCTAGTAGCTCTTCGGCCTTCAGTTTCGAGGGTGCGAGAGCCTGAGGGGAGTCCGGTCCCGGTCGGGGCCAAATAATCACAGCGTGAAGCATTTGGTGAGCCAATTGGAATTCGTATGAGGACAATGTGTTCAAGAAGCTAACAATCGGGCTTGTGGTCGGTGGCGCACTTGTGGGTATCACGCACTCGCAGGAGGTACCGTTCGATTTCCAAAAGTTGTTCTTTATCTTCGCGCTGATCGGGGCTGTTGTCTTTGTGATGCTTGACGCGCAGCCGATCGGAATAATGAGCGGCGGGAAGTCCGTCTTTGCGGTCACCGCGTTCTGGGTCCTGCTGATTACGGCCTGCATCGCGGGCGCTTCCCTGTTGCCGCAGTTTAATCCCGAAGACGAACGGGCCAAAATCGACAAGCTTTTGGGAAAGGAACGGGCTGCCTCGCAGAAGGGCAAGGCTGAGGAATTGATCGCTCGGGCCAAGGCACTCGATGAGCAGGTCAAAGCCCTGGAAGAGCGCCTCAAGGGATTGGGGGGAGGTCAGGCTGCATCTGCATCACCGGCGCCTCCGGCCGGGGAGAAGCCTTCTTCGACAGCAGCCACGTCTGCTGGAGGGGGTGGGGATTTCATGAAGGTGGGCGAGGAGCAGTGGCAATTGCAAGAATGCTACAACTGCCACAAGTTGAGGGGTGAGGGCGGGAAGAAACGAGGTCCTGAATTGGATAACATCGGCTCGTTCTTGACGGTCGAGGAGATTCAACAGAAAATCTACGACCCCAAGAGCATCATGGCTGAGGGGTATGAGAAGGAATGGCAAAAGGGCATCATGCCGGACAAGTTTAAGGACCTCATGGAGCCCAAAGAAATGCAGGCCCTGGCTGCCTGGTTGGGTACCTTCAAGAACACCTCGGTGAATACCCCGAAGCCGATCAAGAAAAAATGATGCTGCAACCGAAGTTGAAATCCAAGGTCCGGTGCACCGACCTCGACATCGGCGAAGTCACGAAAGTCGTGCTCGATCCGCTTTCCCACGAGATCAGCCATATCGTGGTGTCTATGAATGGGAGCGGTGAGCGACAAGTCGCCATGGGTCATGTCCAGGCCGTGACGGACGACGTCGTGCAGTTGCGCGCGCCGTCAACCGATATTCTGGCCTTGCCTCCCTTCAAGCGGGAAGATTATGTCACCACGCATGAAGTGGAGATCTCCCACCTCGAGGACAACATCCATGTGACGCCAGGCGAGGTGTTGGTCCCCTTGCCTGATCTGGAAAAAAGCGTCAAGCGCCGCACCTTTTTCATGAATTTCACGCATGTCATTGGGTTCTTGGTCGGCCTCCCCATTGCCTATCCAATTCTCCGCTATCTGATGAAGCCGATGTATGCGGATTTCGACAACGACTGGCTGAACGTGGGGAATGTCAGCAAGATCAAGCAGGATGATGTCGGAGTGCAGTTCAAGTACAAGAAAAAGGTCAAAGAAGTTTATATGCCGGAGAGCGAAATCGATAAAAACGTCTGGATCCTCCGAGCGACCCCCGAGCTTCTCGAGAAAGTTTACAACGACAAGGACATGGAGTTTCGAGATGCCAAGGGGAAAACGATCTGGGCCAACAAGCGAGACATTCCCTATGTGGCGTTCTCCGGCAAGTGCCCCCATTTGGGATGCGCATTCAAGTGGCGACAGCACAAAACGCTCGGACAAGTGTTTCTCTGCCCTTGCCACCTCAGTATCTACGACGCAGCAGGGAAAGTGCTTGACGGCCCGGCCCCACGTGGCCTTGACGCATTACCCGTGAGGGTTTCTGCAGCTGGGGACGTGGAGATCATCGACATGGAATTCAAGGCCGGTACAAAATCACAAATCCGGATCATTTGAAAACTGGCGGCATGGATAGCAAGCAATCATCATCGACGGTAATTCCTGATCATCAGCCCAGCGCCATCGAAAAGCTCGTGGCGTTCCTTGACGAGCGGGTCGGGCTCAAGGAGATGCAAGCCAAGATGCTCAATGAGCCGATTCCCGGCGGCTCTCGTTGGGCCTACGTGTTCGGCTCCATCTTGTTGTTCATCTTTGCCATGCAGGCACTGACCGGCATGTTGCTCATGTTCTATTACGTGCCGACAGCCGACCATGCCTACGCCAGTACGCAATATATCATTCACGATGTCGATTATGGGTGGTTCATTCTGGGCTACCATTTTTGGGGATCCAGCGCCATGGTCGTCTGCGTGGTGGCCCATATGTCTCAGGTCTTTCTCTGGGGGGCGTACAAGAAGCCGCGAGAATTGCTGTGGCTTGTCGGACTCGCGCTGTTTGGTGTTGTGATCACCTTCGGTTTTACAGGCTACCTCTTGCCCTGGGACCAACGGGCGTTCTGGGCAACGACCGTGGGTGTCGAAATCTTGGATAAGACTCCCATTGTCGGTGATTTTATAGCCCGATTTCTGAAGGGTGGCCCGACCCCCGGGCAGATGACCTTAAGCCGATTTTTCGTCCTCCATGTGATGATTCTCCCGGCGGCACTCATGGCCTTGGCCGGATTGCATCTGTTCCTGTTTCGTGTCGCCGCCCCCGCAGGACCCTTCACCGGTACGGTGGAGGAGATCAAAGCGAAAACCGACTATTTCTTTCCCCGTCAAATTTGGAAAGACATGGTCGGGATGGCGTTTGTCTTCGTAGGGATTTGCGCCTTGGCCCTCTGGGAGCCGGTCGTCTTATTGGATGAGGCGGCGCCGGATCCAGGGGACTACCATCCCGAGCCGGAATGGTATTTTCTATTCTATTTTCAGCTGCTCAGATTGAAACTGTTCGCCGGTGAGTCCGGTCAATTTCTCGGTGCCGTGGTGTTGCCGGCCGTCTTCATGGCATTGCTCGTCGCGCTCCCGTTCATCGACAAAGATCCCGAGCGGAATATTTTCAAGCGACCGGTCGCCCTCATCAGTTGGATTGCGATCATGGTGGTGATTGTCTTGTTCACGGTTGCATCGGTGATTAACCGAGCGTTCCTGGACTGATCCTTTGAGTAGGTTGGTTATGGCGGAAGAACGCGAATCGATGTCTCCGACGAAGATAGGGTTCGGTATTCTGTGGCCGGCCTGCTGGACGGGCATTCCCATTAAGGCGGTGTTTGCGGTCCTTGCCATGACGATGGGATTGGTGCATTTCGAAGGACGGTTCGGTCTTGCCTTTTTAATGCTGTTTGCCAGTCCCGTCACCGTCTTCGCCGCTCCCATCATCATGGCCGTCTTTGAGACGCAGTTTGGTGAAGGGGTCGGTTTGCCGCTCATACTCGGAATGTCCATCCCCGTCGACATCTGGGCGCTGGGCCTGGTTGGGCGAACGTTCTTCTTGGAACGACTTCGGAAAGAGCCACCCGACGATGGGCTTGGTTTTGCGATCTGGTGGAGAGCAGCGATCATTGGAACGTTCTTTCTTCCGCTCCTCTGGTGGATCGTCAGCCGTGTCACGGAGATCGCGATTACGGCATCGCACTCCATGGCTGAAATGGACAGCATGCGACATCTCTTCGACACCGGCCTTCCGATCGCGGAACGAATCGGTCTCGAACTCACAATCTGGGGATCCATCTCGTCGGCAGTCCTGATCGTCTTGGCGATCATCGGGATTTCCATCCTTGGACAAATCATTCGACGCATGGCGGAAAACGCTCGTCCAGCGTCTGAAAATTATCAAGGACTCGTGACTCGCTGGGATTTGATGCGTGTGCCGACCGATCAGGGGTTGTTGCTGGCCTCATTGGCGGGGGTTGGCGTGGTCCTGTCGCTGGTCTTTTGGGCTATCCTTCCGGTGACGACTCCGCATCCCCATGATTGCTGTAAGAAGCCGGAGGTCCAGGTCGAACCGGTGTTCAAACCGGTTGAGTCGTTGAACAAGACGGCGCAGCGGATCGCATCTCTTGCGGCGCAAGTTGATGCGATGGAGCACCAGAGGACAGAAACAAAAGTGCAGAAAGAAAAGGGCAAGGGAAAGGTGGAAGGCGCAACGGCCAAGAACTCCCCTGTCAACACGAAACCGTAATTTGCGAGGTGATGAGGTGAGTGCCATGCGACAAGAGGTCGGAACGATTCAACGAGCTCTCCGAGCCGTCAGCGGGTGCGGCGGATCGCTCGCAACTCTCTTGTTGACGGCTGGGTGGCTTGCACTCCCTTCGATCGGATTCGCGGCGGAAGGCACAGCGGCCGGACCGACCGAATATCGCGATATTGGTTATATCGGCAGTCGGAACTTGGTCTGGATCGTCGCGCAGCTGCATCTTCTGCTTGCAGGGTTCGTCTTAGGAGTGCCGATCTTCGCCTGGTTATGCGAAGTCATCGCGTGGAGGGGAGGCGAAAAGCGTTACGACAAGCTCGCCAAGGAGTTTACGAAGCTCCTGACTTCGGCCTATGCGACCACCGCCCTGTTCGGCGGCATTCTCTTGTTTCTCTTGGTGGCGTTTTACCCCAAGCTCATGAATTATTTGACGGACGTTTTCTTCCCGTCTTTTCTCCTCTACTGCCTCCTGTTCTTGCTCGAAACCGCCACGCTCTATCTGTATTGGTATGGGTGGGATGCCATGCAAGGTGGAGGCAAGAAGACGTTGCATGTGTTTCTGGGGTTTTTGCTGAACTTCTTCGCCTTATTCATCATGATCGTGCCCAATGCCTGGGCCACGTTCCAGGCCAGCCCGGTTGTGATTTCAGAAGGCACGGCTATCGAGCGTGCCTGGGCGGCAACGTGGAACCCGACCTGGTGGCCGATCAATGTCCATCGCCTCATCGCCAATGTCGTGCTCGGTGGATACATTTGTGGGGCCTATGCCGGAGTCCGGTATTTGTCGGTCAAGAGCACTGAGGAACGGGAGCATTACGATTGGATGGGCTATGTCGGCAACTTTATCGGCGTGTTCGGCCTGTTGGCCCTGCCGTTTGCCGGCTACTGGCTCATGCGGGAAATCTACCAGTACAACCAGCAGATGGGCATTACACTGATGGGAGGATTCCTGTCCTGGCTCTTCATCATCCAAGCCATGTTGATCGGAGTCCTGTTTCTTGGTTCGAACTATTACTTCTGGCTGGGGATTACCTATCGCATTCCCGGATCGGAGGCAAAATATCGGCGGGCCATGTTGCTGATGCTGATCAGCTTGCTGTTCTGCCTTGCTGTGTGGATGACGCCTCACTCCCTCGTCGCCAGCATTGAAGAGGCCCAGAAGATGGGAGGAGCTCATCATCCCCTGCTGGGCGTCCTCGGCGTTATGTCTGCCAAAATGACGGTGGCGAACCTCATGATTCTCATTACGTTCATGAGCTTTGTCATGTATTGGCGGGCCGGGAAGCAAGACACGGCCAGGTGGGCGAAGTTGGGAAAGGCGGTCATGAGCGCTGTGTTAGTGTTGGCCAGTCTTGCTGTCATCGTCCTCGGGGTGTGGGGATACTTCGTGCCGGCGATCGTCCGCATCAATTATTTCTCCACGTCCCAGGTGCTGATCGTCATCTTCGTCATCCTGACGATTGCGCCGTTGACGGCACTGTTGCTCAAGAGTGCCAAGACGACGACGGAGATGGTATGGGGCAGTATGCCTCCGCGTGCAGGGTATGCTCTGGTCCTCAATGCTGTCATGATCATCCTCCTCATGGCGCTGATGGGCTACGCGCGATCCTCGTCCCGCGTCCATTGGCATGTGTACGGAGTCATGCGTGATTCATCGCCCTATGCCTATTCGCCGGCCCTCGGCAGCGCGTCGCTGATCATGGGCTTCTGCACCTTTTTCTTCTGTATCCTCGTGGCCTTTATCTTCTGGGTCGCCACCATGGGTGACAAGGCCAAGGCTGCGGCACCAACAGGGAAGGGAGAGTTGCCGCACGGCATTCCCGCGATGGCCGGAGGATCTCCAGAGGAGCGACACAGGACGTGAAGAGAGTTTTGAATTATGAGTTTTAGGTTTAATACGCGGTAGGCAGCATTCAGCACATAACATTCGAGGGCCCATGAGTGAAGTCGCACAACTACAATTGATCTCTCTCGGTATTGTCGGATTCGGGATACTAATCCTTCTTTTCATCAGAGCCACTTTCCTCCGAGTCACGGGATTTGTTGCCATCGTGCTTGGGTTGTTTTCGCTCACGTGCCTCGCAGTGCCGCAGATGGCCTCTCTCCCTCCGGCTGAGGAAAAGATCGACATCGCCAGTATCAAGACCCCGACCGATATCGCGGCCATCGGGCAGACAGTGTTCTTCAGCAAAGGCCAATGTGCACTGTGTCATTCCATCGGCCCGAGTGAATCGGCCCGTTGCCCGGATTTGAAGGGAATCGGTGCAAAATTGAGCCGGGGATTCCTCTATGAAAGTTTGACGGATCCGCAGGCCTTCGTGTATCACGACTATCGGCATGGAGGGGTGCCGAAGGAATATCCGGCCACGATGCCCGCTATCAACAAGGATCCGATCGGCCTCTCGAAGAATGAAATTTTGGCCGTCATCGCGTTTCTACAACAGATGAGCGGGGAGCCGATCTCCATCAGCGCATCGGAACTCGAAATTCCGGGCCAGGCCCCATCAGCTCCAGTCAAAGCAGCCGAATCCGCACTTGTAGCCGACGCACACACGCACTAGGGAGGAACGTATGGGCGCGTTAGGTAAGCCGATCATCCTCATGGTAGCCATGTACTTGTTCTTGAAGTTTGTGCTGCCGAACATACCGGGCTCGGCGCCCCTTCCTTCCAGCTTGATTTTCCTCTACCTCCTCCTGACTGCCTCGGGTATCGTGATCTACGAAACATTGAGTGGAGAATCAAAAGATGCCTTCTGGGGACCGATGCAACGGTTCTTGACGGGAGAGGGTAGCGGAGGCTTGCAAGTGCTTCGCTACGGTGTCCTCATTCTGTTTCCTCTGCTGGTGGGGTGGGAAACGTATGGCAGCACAGCATCGAGCGATCTTCCACCGACGGAGGGCAGAACGATTCATCCTGCACCGCCTGGGGAGTACACAGGGCTGTCGAATCCTGTTCCCAAAACCCCTGAAAATATCATGCAGGGGAAG
Organism: Nitrospira sp.; assembly: GCA_029194665.1. NCBI lineage: Bacteria > Pseudomonadati > Nitrospirota > Nitrospiria > Nitrospirales > Nitrospiraceae > Nitrospira > Nitrospira sp. The sequence continues at coordinate 357,157 of JARFXO010000004.1, forward strand.
GGGTTCTACGCGGCCTTTTGCTCTCCTTGCCATGGTGGAAACTTCGATGGAAAAGGACCAGCCGCCCGCGGCTTCAACCCTCCTCCCGCCAATTTTGCCGATCCAACCACGATCGCGATGCTGCAAGAAAGCTATTTGTTCTGGCGCATTAAAAAAGGTGGCGTCGGACTCCCGATCGAAGGGGCGCCATGGAAGTCCGCCATGCCCCGTTGGGAAGTGGAATTGCCGGACGAATGGATTTGGAAGATCATCATGGGCGAATACGATGGGGCGCATCAATCTCCACGAACCTGGGAATAAAGGAGAGGAACAGCGCGAGAGAGTGAGTGGTGTAGAGAGAACGAGGCCAGCATGAAGCCGGTGAATCATATGATGAAGCAGGTTCTGTGGGGTGGAGCGGCCGTAATTGTGACCCTGGTCCTCTACGGAGCACCGTTCAGCTTTGCCCAAGAGAGCGTGGCGGTTCGAGCCGCGCTCGTGACCGGCGGGCTGCCCCTTGACGATCCGAACGCCGCAGCCTGGAGCAGTGTGGCACCGGCCTCCTTCCCAATGTCGCCACAGGTGCATTGGCCGAACCGGATTCAAGAAGTCACAGTCAAAGACGTGTCCGTGCGCGCGCTGCACGATGGGAAACAGGTCGTTTTTCTTCTGGAATATGCCGATCCCACTCAAGATCCGGACGATGGCGCGGCGCTCGAGTTCATGGTTGGGGACAAGAAGGCACATTTTGCCCATGGACAACCGATGCTGCAGGTGGAAGGTGGACCGGTCAACATTTGGTTTTGGAAGAATAAGGCGAACAAGGCCGTCGATATGAGTGCGAAAGGATTCGGCACATTGAAGCCGCAAGTGCATCAAGACGTGAACGCAAAAGCCGCCTACTCAAACGGCAAGTGGAAGATAGTCTTTTCCCGCAATCTCTCGAACGAACATCCCGATGAAGATGTTCAAATTACACCGGGGCAATTTATCAGCATCGCCTTTGCGGTGTGGGACGGCCGAAAAGATGCCGCGGGTGAGTTGGTCGAAAAGGGATCTCAAAAAGCCGTCTCGTCCTGGTGGTATTTCCGAGCCGATGCGCCGCCGGACTATTCCAGCTATATGTATGCGGCGGTAGCCGTTGCATTGGCCTTGGGGTTTCAGTTTGTCTTGATCAGAAAACTCAAGAAAGGGCAGTGAGCATGAAGGCGGCACGGCTGGGTGTCATTGGGTTGGTGGTTGGGGTAGTGGGGGGCGCGACCTTGATCACGGGAGGGTGCGCGAACGAGCAAGAGAAGCGGGGACACGAGCTCTATACTCACTATTGCAGTGACTGTCATGGTGAGAGCGGTAAGCAAAACCAAGGGTTTAATTGGTCCGCCATGCCGGATCCGAAACCGAAAGATCTGTCCAACAAATCCGAAATGGGGACGTTCAAGGACGAGGACCTCTTCAGTACGATTTCACGCGACATGTTGGACACGAGCGAGGAGGGCGGCGATCCGATCGGAGACGACGACTTTGCGGTTCCGACGATGCCGACGTTCAAATATACGTTGTCCGAGGATGAAATTTGGGCGATCGTCGGACACGTCCGCACGTTGCACGGGATGAAGATGGAATTCAATGTCGCGGGGCGCAAGACCGTGCTTGAAGAAGGGCTGAAGGCAGCCCAGGCTAAGTTTGAGCAGACCAAGCAGGCCTATGAAGCGGCAGAGAAGAAAGCGAGCGACGAAGCCGAGCGGAAGAGTGAGCAGTTGAAGAAAGATGTGGACGTAGACGAATCCGCCTATGCGGCTGAACAAGCGGCGATGGTGCAAGCCAAGAAAGAGATGGATGCGGCACAGGTTGCACTCAACAACTTCTCCACCAGGCCGGGCAAGGGGGTCAGTATCCCAAGACCGGATCTGACGGTCAAGCCCGCGGAAGCTGCAAAATTGGCCGATCGTGGGAAAAGACTCTACGAAAATAAGTATGGTTGTAACGGGTGCCACAATCTTGCCGGTGAAGGCGGCAAGATCGGCCCTGCCTTGGATCGAGCAGGATTTCGGCTGAACGCGACCTGGATCTACCGCTGGCTGAAAAATCCTCAGGCTATGGATACACACACGCGTATGCCGGCATTGGGATTGAATGACGCGGACGCAAAGGCCGTGACCCTGTATGTCGCCACGTTACGTGCACCCAAGGCGGAGCCTGTCGTGCAGAAGCCGACCGAAAAGCCTTAGCAGGCTGCGGAAAAATTGGGTGATGTCAAAAATATGGACGGGAGTCTCCGTCAAACTCATTTCGGGCTCCTCAATAAGACGGTTGATCTCACCCTCTGACCCCTGGCGCGCGCAGACGCGCCGCTCCACAAGCAAGGCCGCAGCGCGATCCGCGGTGCGACGAATAAGGAGACGCAGGGCGCGATGAACAGAGATCGCCATGTCTGTGCGAGTCGCAGAGTTGACAGTGTCACCTGATCCCCAGGGTCTAAAGGCGAGGCGTATTCTTTTCACCCACCTCCCCCGAGCGGGTAGAGCAGCTCTCTCGCGGTTCGGTACGTTACCCCGCTGAAGTTCACGCCGCGCCGAATAAGGCACGGCACGCCCGTGAACGCAGCCGAGATGGTAGGACGGCTGTGTCCCCCGGGAATGCCAGAGGAGGATTTTTGTAAGCAGCCTGCTACCGTTCTGAGTCTGAAGTGAGTTGGATAGGTCCAGCTGGTCGAGTGGTCGTCAATCAAACAATTGGTTGTGAAAATTATAATGTGAACTTCAACCCCACGATAGTGGGGTCATTCAACCCTAGTTAACGAAAGCGCATCCATGCTAAGCATGAAGGGCCATTTGGCTCTTGATATTTGCTCGGCTAACAGATTCTGACAGCAACAGCACCTCCCCTGGCAGCTGGCAGAGTAACGTTGGAGCGACGAGTGGGAATTTCGACATTGCGCTGGGCACGTCCTTCACGATCGAGCCCTTTGCATGAACAGGGAGTACAGATTTTGCGCCTCGCAATCATGGTCATGCTGACGATCACAATACACGCCGCCGCTCCTGGACTATCGGAAGCGTGTCTTGGTGGTCGGGAAGGAGATGCAGGTTTGAGTCCAGGTAGCACATTGCTCGAGTCAGCGTTGCAAGGACCGATCATGCTTCGCGCTGAAGGGGTCCGTATCGTGCTGCGTCCACCACAAGATCTCGCACGGCTCGCGCCAGGCGAATTGCTACGCCGGGCAGTTGTAAGTCGGCGCCTGATTTTGCTGCTGTGCGACCTCCGCGCTGCGGAGACTCCCGAAACGTTGTTCAGTATCTACCTCAACCTGCTGGAACGGGCTGACCAGGCCTCGCGCGCGAGTCACTTACTCGCTCAATTCAACTTCTTCTCGGCGGTACGGCCCGGTGACACGACAATGCCCGTCTGGCAGAGCTTTGACATCACTCATGCGGTCGGCACATTGGCCGAGCAGGGTGTGCTCGATACGGAGGCTACCCTGACCATCTTGGCGGCGCGGACGTTTGATCCCGAATCCCGGCCGAGCGTCGGGCAGATCGCAATCGTCCAGCAGTAATGTTTCTGTTTGTTTAGATATAGGAGGGAATACCAGTGAGCTCTTTAGACCGTCGGACATTCCTCAAGGCCGTCGCAGCAATCCCATTTGCTGTATGGTTAAAACAAAATGCCCTCGCTCAAACGAGTCCTTCATTCGTACGTTACAACGTGAACAGCTCGCAGGGACAGGCGATGTTGGCAATCTATGCGGAGGGTGTCTCTAAAATGAAAGCTCTATTTGAGAGCGACCCCCTCAGCTGGACGTTCCAGTGGTATATCCATGCGGTGCGCGGCGATCGTACTAAGACGGCGGAGCTCAACCGGATCTATCCCGCGGCCGCAGGACCAGAACAGGTGCTGGCAAGCACCGTCTGGAGCACCTGCCTGGCACACTTCGACAGCACCAAGCGGTCGTTCTTCCTCCCATGGCATCGCATGTACCTCCTCTGGTTTGAGAGGATCATACGCAAACTCACGAACCAACCCCAGTTTACTTTGCCCTACTGGGACTATTCGGAAGCAGGACCAACGCATGGGATCATCCCAGAAGCGTTTCGAGCATCGACTAGTTCGCTATTCATGCCAAACCGAAACTCATCGGTCAACGCAGGCAACCCAATCGACGCAGCAAGTCCTGGATCGCTCGACACGACAGCCCTTTCCCAGTGCAGCTACGATCAGCAAGGCGCAATCCCGGGGTTTTGCCGAATGCTCGATTCTGGACTACACGGAAATGTGCATGTCCTCGTCGGCAACAGGACAAACATGGGGTCAATACCCTGGGCAGCGCGGGACCCAATCTTTTGGCTGCACCATTGCAACATCGATCGGTTGTGGGCAAGCTGGAATAAAGGTGGCCGTAAGAACCCAAGCAGTACAGCGTTTCTTAACACGACATTTACCTTCGCCGACGACAAGGGACAACAGGTGGTGGGGAAGGTGAGCGAGATGCTTTCCATTTTGCGTCTGGGCTACAACTACAGCTATTACAACCCGGTGCCATCGTGTCAGCAGCCAAGCACGGCCCAGACAAAATCGGAGCCACTCACGGCCCAGACAAGATCGGAGCTAAGCACAGCTCAGGAAGAATTGGACTCGCGCACGGCTCAGGAAGAATTGGAGCCACGCACGGCTCAGGAAGAATCGGAGCCAAGCATGGCTCCGGAAGAATCGGAGCCACGCACGGCCCGGGAAGAATTGATGCGAAAAGCCACGCGCGTGCTTGCTGCTGCTGCGCCTGTGCGGCTTGCGTCCGAGCATGTACGGGCCCAGCTGATGCCCGATGCGTCTGATGCCCCTGGGGCTGAAAGGGCTTTCGACAGGCGGATACGTAAATTGGCGCCGAGTACAGGCGTGTACCTCATTCTTTCCAATCTGCAAACAGTCGCACAGCCGAACGTCCTCTATGATGTGTACCTCGCGCCCTCCGAGGAGGCAGCGGCAAAACCACATGCGAGGCGCCGAGTCGGAACAATTAATTTCTTTGACGCCGAGAGCCATGGTGAGCACGCTCAATCCGGCGCAAACGACGAACGCTTCATCAGCCTCGAGGTTACGGGCCGCGTACGTCGCTTGCAATTGGAAGGGCGGTTCAAGAAGGCCGAACCATCGGTGATCCTCGTTCCCGCAGGTGAGCCCGCACCCGACGCGACACCTATTATTGGGTCGATGGAACTCGTAGTCCAGTAGGCGATCAAAATCACGGGTTCACTCGTGAAGGAATTTGGTTCGAGTTGAACGTTGGAAAACGATAGATTGGCTGTAAATGTTGCTTGCCATCCTTGCGGCGTGTCGTAGGGCCTAGAACATTCTGCGCCCATATGCATCGGATGCACCACCCGCGTCAATGGGGCAGGTCGGCCATACATCGTGACTCAACGTGGATGGTCCTCGGTCTGTCACGGGGTTGCGCAAGTGCAGAGGCCGAAGAAAGCCCCTGAGGCCACTGAACTGCGGAAGTTAGGTTAGACCAGCAGGCCTGCAAGGAGTCCGACGAGTATCGCGAGACCGACCCAGACGTGGCTTCGGAACATATCAAATGCCTGAGCCTGTGTAACCGGCCTTCGCAGCTGGCCGACCTGGAATAGAAAAAATACCGCCACGCCCAAGAGACCCGCATAGTATGGCCATTCCAGCTGGGCGAACCATCCTGCTGCGGTCAAGAACGTCAGCATGATCCCGAACGCTAAGCCCACTCCTCGATGGACGGAAGACCCGAAGTAGAGGGCGGACGACTTGACTCCAATGCGTCGATCATCCTCCTGATCCTGGATCGCGTAGATTGTGTCATAGGCCAATGCCCATGCGACCGTTGCTCCAAAGAGACACCATACCGGTGCATTCAATTGTCCTCGCACCGCAGCCCATGCCATGACCGTTCCCCAGCCAAACGCAATGCCAAGCATGGCTTGAGGGATGTGGATCCATCGTTTGGAGTATGGGTAGAGGGCTGCGAGAAAGAACGCGATTGGCGCGAGCCAGGTCACGATAGGCCGAAGGAAGAACAGGAGGCTTGCCGCCACGACAAGGAGTAGGGCCAGTAGTATAGTCGCCTGGCGTCGCGATACCTCACCTGAGGCCAGGGGACGAGTTTTGGTACGAGTGACCTGCTGGTCGAATGATTGATCCGCCAAATCGTTCATGATCACACCCGCGCTCCGCATTAAGAACGATCCGCCGATGAAAATCGCTAATAGGTGGGCTGGGGGAATTCCGCGGGCGGCCAGTACTAACCCCCACATCGTGGGCAGCAGTAGGAGATAGGTACCGGTCTGGTTCGGCAGCCGGATCAATCGGGCAAGAGCAGACCAAGGAATCTCCGAGGAAGCAGAGGATGATACCGCCGGATTGGACATGAGGCGACCTTAGCCCAGGGCAAACAGGCTGTCAATGCGTCATCTCCGGTTGTGACGTCCGGGCGAATTCGGTATAACCTCAAGGTGAACAAGCTGCAACCCATGCTGATCCTCAATTTTTCGCCATGGCGACGCTTCATCTCTTTCTATCTTGTGATGGCACTCGCCCTGTCAAGTGTTGGCTGTTCCTTACTCAAGCGGGGGAAGGAGCCGGCCAATTCCCAACCGATTCCCTTAAGACCGGTCATCTGGTTCTCTCCGAGCGTAACCACGGCTGAGGTGCCATACCTCGATGGTTGTGGGGAGGCGAGATCGTTCGCTCTGGCGGACATGCTTGTCGCCTCTGTCCCTAAGAAGTTGACGGAAGTGTTTACCGGCGTCACGACCCAGGCTCAGACTGATGATACCATCGCGTCGGATGGCGTGATTGAGGTCGGAGTAGGACTCAGGCGGATGGAGCTTGCGGCTTCAAAGAAAACGCAAGGAACATACCCGGCGACGGCCACGGTGGGAATCGAGATGGCGTTCTTGGCAAAGGAGCGAACGGTGCTCTTTAGTAAGAAACTCGAAGGTGCCGGCCGTGGTACGGTGAAGGTCGGGGAACAGCCGTGTCAGGTAGTGGGGTTGGAGGGGATTGTCCAGGACGCGATCGATTCGGCGAACAACGAGTTGGTTCAACAGATCGCGCAATCCGTGCAGATCCGAGAATACGCGTCTCAAAGAGGCGCTGGGGCTCCAATGGCGGCACCGGCAACAGGAGCCGCGACGTCGCTTTCTACAGCGGTCGAGACTGCGGCGGAACCGCCGCAGGCCGCTTCCACCACAACGGCTCAGCTGAGTTTCCGTGCCATCATACGGGATGAGAATCGAGACCAATTCCTTCAGCCGGACGAATCCCTCACGATCGAAATCGAAGTGAAGAACGAGGGAACGGGAGAAGCAAAGGACGTGACCGTCACGGCTGAAGGAAAAGCTCAGCTGGCTTCCTTGTTTCCCCCGGAAGTCCACATCGGCATCCTCAAACCGGGAGAGAGCAAACGCACCTCGATCACCCAACGGGTGACGGCATCCCAAGAAGACCCTCATGGAGAATTGACGTTGAATGTGCGGACGAGCAGTCCGGTGGCGTCCGTTCCCCCGCCCAAGACATTCACGTTTGGAGTCAAACCAAGAGGCATCGACCCGCTGTTGGTTCCGGATGTCGACAACATGCCGAATTCGTTGCCGGCGTTTACTCAGCCGAAAGCCGTCATTATTTCGATCGGTGTCGGGACGTTTCGAGACGCACAGGTCCCAGCGGTCAAGTATGCCCGCCATGATGCGGAAGTCATGGCCGAATATTTGCGCATCATCGGCGGTGTCCCTGGCGAACGCATACGAATACTGCTCGACCGACAGGCTCTCGTACGGGATTTGGAAGACACGTTTGAACGATGGCTTGGAAAGAAGGTGGACCGGGAGACCGTTGTCTATGTATTTTTTTCCGGACGAGCCCTGGTGGAGGCAGGGACCGGTGCGATCTCGCTCGTGCCGTATGATGGGACACTCTCCGGGGCAAATCAGCTCTATTCCCTCGTCCGGCTACAGGAAGTTCTCTACCGGCTTCCGATCCGACGGGCTATTCTGATGTTCGACGTCTCGATGGATCCCTCTCCAGGTGCCGCCCTTGCCGACATCCCCTCGCCTGCCTGGGAATCACCCATCAGCGAGGGAAGGAAGGATGTGGAAATGTGGATGGTGGGCAATCGAAGCCTGCAGGAAGCACATGCGTATGACGAAGGTAAGCACGGGTTGTTTACCTACCATCTGCTCAGAGGGTTGCAAGGTGTTGCCGATGTGGATCGAGACGGGACCGTCATTGCCGGCGAACTCTGTACCTATGCTCGAGGCCAGGCGGCGCGTGTCGCTAGTGAACAATTCGGCAACAAGCAAGAGGCGCTCTGTTTTCCGGAAACCGGACGGGGAGGCATGGTGCGAATACATCCGGTGGCGAGGGGCAATAACCCAAAGCCGGTTCCGACGCAGAAACCACCAAACCTTCCAGCCGACTCATCAGGACCGGCCCCCAATCCGATGCAGATCGGGCCATAAGGATGACAAGGCTCGGTCTGCTTCGTTGACACACTCTTCGGTCGTCGTTATCATGCCGAACTGGGCCCTGTCTCGTCTTTCTTCAGTCTCACCAAGGTGCCGGCGTAGCTCAGTTGGTAGAGCAGCGGTTTCGTAAACCGCAGGTCGCCCGTTCAATCCGGGTCGCCGGCTCCAAACCGCCAAACCTCGATCTGTTCAAACATCTGCCAAGGGATGCGTAAGGGACTCCAGCTAGCGTGGAAGAACGGGCGATCTGCGGATTCGAAGGGGATGAGCCTTCTTCGTGGGGATCGTACAAGGGGCTGGCCAATGTTTCAGGCGGACAAATGCTGAAGCTCAGGGGCGCCGCGTGTCCGGCTGCGCTGCTTTTGCCAGAATGGGATGTTTGCCCATGGCTTCTTCAATGGCGCGGAGGACCATCAGCGGGCTGGCGTCATCAGGCGACACGAGTGACGTGTAGCGGTCTTGGACCATGGAGAAGAACACCGGCTGATCCTCCGGTGCGATGCCAAGCAGGGTAGCGAGTGAGGACAGATGCTCGCCTTGCCCCTGTGCCATTTCCTGTTTCAGGCTATCAAACGTCGTTGCCGCCAAGTTGATACGTTTGTTCTTCATCACCACGCCGTCGTTCGTGCATCCTGAGGTGCCAAACGAAATGCCGAAGGTCTGGCTTCCAAATGTCCCATTCGTCGTCGCCATGAAGACTTGCGGAGCAATCTGCTTCTGGCCTCCGTAGTCAGACCAGGCGAGCTTTCCTAGTCCACATCCAGGCCCTTGGTCTGAATTTCCCATCGCGGCCGCGATGCCGGTATGGGTGATTTCCGCGCATACCGTGAGGCAGACAATGATCAACGCTCTCATGGATCCCTCCTATTTTCTGTGATTAAGAGAGGTACGATGAGCAGAACATGAACGCTCTCATGGTTCATCGCCTAGCTGAATAGTATCGCGATCCCGCACATCGTCAAAGCTATTCGGTAGATGGTGGCGAACCTATCATCGACGATAATGGAGCGGATCGGTACCTGTTCCGTTGCGATTCAGAAAGCACTTCCCGAAGTTATGAAGGTCATGAGTCGGCTACGGGACAAATGAGCCAACCATTGGCCCCTCACCTGTAACCACAGCATATTCTTCTAGGTCTGCGGTCGAACGGCGAGTCTGGTTGCGAAGTATTTCTAAAGTTGGTTGGCTTGGAATGATTGTCCAACAGTCCCATGGCCATCATGACGGAATTGGCCTGGGAGCCGCTCAGCAATGGGGTTCGGGCATTGAGCGCTACCGACTTTCTGGTAAAGCGGAATCAGCTTTGTTCTTCCGGTTAGCTTTCGTACACCACAGGTCGCTGGTTCGATCCCAGTCGCCGGCTCCAAAAAAGAAAATTGAACCAGCGACCTGATGGGATTCCAAGAGGATGTGTCCGCTTCGTGTGGATTATCCAAGGGGGCTGGTCCCCTTCGTAGGAATCGGTTGGGCAGGTTTCAGGGCCGAACCGATGACTGGTTGCCCGTTCAATCCGGGTCGCCGACTCCATACCTCCCACCACTTGCGATAAAAACCGCTGCACAAGACCCACATTTGCGTTTAGGTTGCCCCTTCCCATGGCCCTCCAGGTCCTTGTTCCATCAGATGCTGCTTCAAGACGTCCGCCAATAGGGCTGAAATATCCAAGAGCCGGCTCTTCCCGTTCTGGGCTCAAGTCAGTGGCAAGCTCGATCCAAACCGGCAATTCGTCGTTCTGTCTCTTGCGGGCTCGTTGGATTCTACTTAGAATGCGTTCTTCGTATAAGTCAGAGTCGATAGCATATGCCTCACTATGACTTGGCAGGAATAGTCGCTCGTTTGGCAGCCCAAGCACGTTGGAAGTAAACAAAGCGCAATAGGCGTTTTCTTCTTGTTTAGCCTCAAGAACCGTTTCTGAAATGCAGAAGAAGGGGAACCCTGACAAAGTGCGTTAGATATGAAGAAAATGGACTTCTCCCCTTCCACAGTAAGCAGAGTATTTCGGACCTCCTCGTTGATAAACGAACTGAAGCAAGGCTGTCTTTGGGCAAATCTTGAACGGGGACGAGCAACTCGCTATGCGAAGCTTATCGGCGAGTATTTTGCTGGTGCAGGAACCAGCCGCGAGCATGTTTTGGCATATCACGATGCCATGGAGATTGCCGAGATTTACAAATTGTGGGTGGGTAGAGTTGATAAATTCCCAGGTCTCAAAGAGAAGATTGCAGAAGCCCTAGCAAGTGGGCCGACCATTCAGGATGATGAAACCCCGCGCAATAGCGGACCTCGCAACTACGCATTTAGTTATTTTGTAGCCGGCAAACTGCTGGCGGCAGGATGCGATGTCGTTTGTGTTGATGGCATCAATCGCGAAGATGAGTCGGGACGGTGGTTTGGTGACGTGACACTTCGTCATGGCGATATTCTCCTAGACGTACAATGCAAGCGACCTCACCTAGCCGACACCGTGGAAAGGAATGTCCACCGAGCTCAAAAGCAAATCTTGAACGTCTCTCCCGGCGTTGGGATCATTGCCATGGATGCTTCGGTGTTGATCAGACCACAAGGCACTCTGGTACCTGCTAGTAGTGACAGTGCTGCCTCTGAAAAGCTAAGCAATCTCATTCAACCGCATGCCGAACGTATGGCTGTCCGAATGAAGACTCCAGAGATCGCTGGCCTTATTTGGTTCGGGCGGCTCCCGTCTGCGGTTTCTCAACTTAGTCGCATTCTTAAACCAACTGGCGGGCGATATGAACTTCCCACCAGGCTATATAGTGCCTATGAAGTTGCTGCTGTCTTAAACCCTTCTTCACCGATGGCGCACGTTTTATACGACGTGACAGATCGCTTGAAAGTCTGGATGCAATCATCGCAGAACTGATCTCACATTACCGAATCCTAACCATTAACCGGCCACCCGCACCACTACTTTCCCCATCGGTCCCCGTGCCAATCGTGCGAATCCTTTCTTGACCTCTTCGAATGAAACGATGCTGTCTACCAATGGGTGGCGTCCGATCTTCTCCAGCCGACGAACGATCTCGTTCCATGCAGCCTGGGCGGCTTGAGCCGTATAGTCTCCGACCGAGACACCGCCCATACGAATGCGGCGGAACAACAACGTCGCCGTATTGAACTCCGGGACCAGGCCTCCACTCCTGCCGACGATGCTGATCTTTCCACCATAACCGAGAAGGGCAATGACTTGAGGTAAAAGCTTGCCACCAACGCAGTCGATGGCCAGATCCACTTTCCTCGGACTGATCGAAGCAGAGACAGACTTCGCTAGATTCCTATCTTCCGGATCAAACACAAAATCAGCTCCGAGCGCTTTCAGTTTGGTTCTCTTCCGCGCGTCACGTGATAACGCAACCACGATCAAGTCCAGCGATTTCCCCAGTAAGACTGACGCCACACCGACTCCACCTGACGCGCCGGTCACGAGAAGAATTGATCGTTCCGGTGGAGGAGCGGGTGGATCGTTCCACTGAGTCAAGGCCTGCCAGGCGGTTAAGAAAACCAACGGCGCGCCGGCCATTTCTTCGAGAGACCAACCAGCAGGGAGACGGACGAGACTTTCCGCAGACACCACGACTTTCTCGGCCAGTGTTCCAGGCTTTTCCACTCCCGCGTCACAGCGAAGAATCCCGACTGTTTCACCTGGGCGGATGTCTGCCACGCGCAATCCAACGGCTTCGACATCGCCCACGCCATCACGCCCAAGAATATGCGGCAGAGCTGGTTTGGCCGGATAGAGTCCTTGCGCAAGAAACGCATCAGCTGGATTGAGCGCGGCATATCTTACTTTTAGCCGCACCTCGGTCGGGCCTGGTTGAGGATCCGGGACCTCGCCAAGCTGCAACTGTTCAACTCCGTCATAGGAGCCCATCAACCAGACGCGCATAGACTCACCCCCTCTTGGGGAGGCCCCGTGGCGGTCACAGTCATTACCCATGCGTCCGCAATGATATTACAACACACGCAACAACTGTGGCGCATAGACAATGAAGCGATTCTCAGCTAGGCTACGGTCTGAGTGGAGACCCTGGGAGCGTGAAATGAGCGAGGAAGCCAACACAGAAGCAGTGTCGAGGTTGAGAGAACTCGCCCAGCGTTTCAGGGTTCGCTTGATCCTCCAGTTTGGATCAACGGTCACAGGAACAACCCATGATCGCAGCAATCTGGACCTGGCGGTTCAATTTGAGTCCTCTCACGCGTCGTTTCAGACCGTTCTGGAGATGCAAGAGGCCTTGCAGGCGCGGTTCCCTGGATCGAAAATAGATTTGGCTATCCTCAATCGGGCGGACCCCCTCTTCCTCAAGAAAATCGTTGAGTCCTGCCGGATCCTGTTCGGGATGCCCCAAGACCTCGCCCGTCTGCGCCTCCATGCCTTCAAAGCGCACCAAGACTTTCGGCCTTACTTGGAATTGGAGCGCCGGCATGTCGCCCGGCGATTGTCAGCGCTGGTCGCGGAGCCTTCCCGCTCATGATCGACCGCGAGCTTATCATCAGAAAGATGAGCCTCATTCTCGAAGACGTAGCCGCGATGACCAGGCTGTCCCGATTGTCACGCGCGCAGTACTTGGAGGATTCCACCAATGAAACCCTGGCCGAGCGGTATCTCGAACGGGCCATCGGCCGCATGATCGACATCAATTTCCATCTGATCACCGAGTCCGGTCACGCGCCGCCCAAGGACTATCACGAATCCTTTATACGCCTTGGCAGGCTCGGCGTGATGACGTCCGATCTTGCCAAAGAGACGGCCATGGCCGCCGGGCTCCGCAACCGGATTGTGCACGAATACGATGACATCGATCCTGAGCGAGTGTATGAAGCCTTGCCTATCGCGATCCGCCGGATTCCTGTGTACTTGGACCACATTCAGCGCTTCATTGAGAAGTTGCCGCAGGGATGATGAGGTGATCGTCCAAGCGAGTAGTCTTGAAGATCACGCCGGATGATTCCACTGGTAAGCGAAGAATACCGACCGCTGAGGGCTCTTTCCCCAACCGCCGCCACCACGGTATCCTGATTGCGGATCAGTCCCTTGATGGCTTGTTCGACACGTTGCTTGGCTTGCCGAAAGCATTCTTCTGCGAGCTCCCACACTTCCGGATGCGCAGCAATCCGCTCCTGTGTCTCGGCATAGAGAGCGGTCGCTGCGATCACCAGGAGGTCTTCTCCGACCATCTCGATCCGATTTTGTCGGCCTTGATCGTCTCGAAGCGTCTGCCGATGGAGGAGCATCGCATAGAAGATCGTTCGTGCCAGGCGACGACTCGCACGTTCGACGAACAGCAATTGAGAGCGGACCTTTGGATGTTTGAACTCCGAGCCGGAGGGCAATCGGCCACCTGCCCATTGGCTTCTGAACCAAGGAATGTAGAATTTTGAGAGTTGCCACAACTCGGTCAGCTGGCGACCAGCCGTGGCCTGTTCGTCGAAGAGATGTCTCGTCCGCTGAAGATGCATGTCGAGCCCCTCGCGCGCGACGAACGGTCTTAAGATATCGGTGGCGCCTTCTCCGATTCGGTACATCTCCGCGTCGCGGACCAGTTGTTCGATGCCGAACGCAGGCTCTCCACGAAGCCACTTAGAATGGGCTGTTTCGTACCCCATCCCTCCGAAGATGACTTGGGCGTCTTTCAAGAACTGAATGGTCCTCTCGGAGCAGAAGAGTTTCGCCAGGGCCGCCTCGATCCGGACATCGTAGGTATGCTGATCCGCCATTCGCCAAGCAGTGAGCGCGAGAGCCTCCATAGCGAAGAGGTTAGAGGCCATACGGCCTAGCCTCATACGCTGTGTCTGTCTGGTACCGAGAGGCTTCTGGAAGGTGACTCGCTGATTGGCCCGATCGAGTGTGGGTTGCCACGCTTGTTTGGCCATGCCCAAGCAAATGGCAGGGATACTGACCGCCCGACCCACATTGAGGATGGTCAAGGCGTACTTGAGTCCACGACCTATTTCCCCGATGACATTCCCGGCCGGGATGTGCACATCCGTGAACGTCATATGAGCATTCTCGATGCCCCGGCAGCCTTCAAATTGACATCGTTGTCGGACATGGACACCAGGGGTCCGCATATCAAGGATGAAGGCGGTGTGAACCAGCTCGTCTGCTCCTTGCCCCTTGGGAATCGGTTCCCATATGGTTTGCCCCTTCTGTTGTGTCCTCTTGGCCGGTACCCGTGCGATCAACGTCACGTAGCGGGCGATGGGACCGTTCGTGCACCACAGTTTTTCGCCGTTCACGACAAACGTCGTCCTGGTGGAATCTAAAGTTGCCTCTGTCGCAATGTTTGCGGCGTCAGAACCAGTCATCGGCTCCGTGAGTGCGAACGCCGAAACGGCTTCCTGGGCTACAAGGGGGAGGTATGTGCGCCGCTGTTCCTCATTCCCGAACAATAGGATGGGCATGGCGATGCCGATCGATTGTGGCACGGCGACGGTCAAAGCCAGGATGTTGCTCCAACTGGCCATCAGCATAAGCGCCCGACCGTAGTTCGTGTAGGAGAAGCCGAGTCCTCCATATTGGGGTGGGATTTTCATGCCGAATGCGCCCAGTGCGAAGAGCCCCTTCAATACAGAATCGGGGATCTTCGCGGTCCGTTCGATTTCATCGGGATCGACCTGCGTCGTGAGGAATGTCTCCAGTCGTGGGCGGAATTCCTCCCAGACAGCCTGCTCTTCGGGTGACTCCTTCGGCATGACGAGGAGTGAAAAATCGGGCCTTCCGGCAAATAGCCCCGCCATGAAACTGTGGCCCGCAAGCGACTCTCGGGCTTCTTCGATCCGTTCGAACCCTTTGAACAGGGTGGCCATAATATTCCCTCAGGTGGTCATCGGCTTCGCCTCGCGGAGCAACCGCTCTCGCTCCTCGCGCGTGGTTCGGCGTATGGGTTCCACGACCTTGGTCTTGAATGGCTCGGAAGGAAATCTCATCGGACGGATCTCTGGAATCGTGTCAGTTCCGTCTGGAATGAATGGGGTCCTCCGTATTCAAACACATACCGGGTCATGTCGAAGAGCGGGGCCGGATCGAGATCCCGCAGCAAGTCCGGTTTCCACGTGATCTCCAATTGGTTGATCATCGTAATGGGTGTCGGCGGGCCGACCACGCCCAACTGCGCTTGGCCGTAGGATTGAGAGAAAATGAGAATCTCCCCGTCAAACATGGCGGCATTGAGATCTCTCGCTGCACCCTGTCGCCTGTAATCCTCCTCAAAGCGCTGGAACGTGGGAGCGCGTTCCAGCTCTTCCCTGAACGCGTAGAATATCTTGATCCCGGCTCGCTGCTGATCCTCCATGACCTGTATGGCATCCGCTACATCCGGTTCCTGCCTCATTTGCTCTTGCGCCAACACCAACAGACGTCGAACGATGACGCCGCGTTTCACTGCCTCCTGGTTCGCCAAGAGATAATTCGGATAGAGGGCCTCGCCTTTCTGCCAGATATTCCAGCGTTCCATCAACGCATCGATCGAACGTTCGGCGGTTTGGACCAGCCGGACCGCCTCGGCGTTGGCTTCCGCCCCTTTGTACGTCAGCGTTTGCGTTTCAAGCTGGCGGAGTTCTTGTCCGATGGCTGCCACCTTCCGTGGGATGTATTTCGGGCTTTTCGGGACATGAAGCATGACATCGACGGCCGTCTGCGCGAGGGTCCAGTATTCCTTGGCCTGCCGAGGAGCCTTGTCTTTCTGCGCCGCCAGCAAGAGCTCCACCGGATTCTTGTCGAGCAGTTTGGCGATTCTGATGCACACTTCCGGTTTGGGAACTTTCAGCCCGCGTCGCATGAGGTTGGCTTCCGGCTGGGCGATTCCGAGTTTCTTTGCCAAGGCGTAATCGCTGCTCAATCCATACCGACCCTTGACCAATTCAAAGTATCCTGCAATTTCCGTCATGCTGACCTCATCGGGAACTGCTCCCCCCGTCTGGGTGCGCTCGGGATGAAACGACTCACCCCTTCTTACGTCGCTCAATGCTTCATTGGAAAGTCCGCCAACTGTTCTTCCATCGTGGACGCGAGCCGGTCATCACGGCTATGTCCGTCCTGGTGCCAGGGAAGAATTCCCTCTTCCAGCCACTCAGCCTTGCCGGCAAGAATATCCTGCGCTAAGCGGAACACATGCGAGTCGTCCTGCCAGAGGGATTGCCTGAAAGAGAGTAAGGGCTTCGGATTGAACTCGTCTTCGATCTGTGAACCAAAGTGCTGCAAGAGCCTATCGGCCAACGGATGAGTCCGTATGGGCTGTTGCGCTACGTACCACAATAGCGATTCCACCGCAAAGAGTTGCATCCCGGCTTTGACCAGGTGTGTCGTCAAGAGTTGCTTACGCGCCAGGCTTTGACGATGACGGGCAGCGGCCCACAGCGACTTCTGGGCGAGTTCGCGTGACTTCTTCGTAACAAACCGTTCCCATCTCGATGTTGGTGCTGTGGAAGCAAGCCATTCTCTAATCTGAGGGGCGCGGTTGAGGGAGCGGCTCGCGACTTTGGCGAAAAAAGGCAGGGCACGCACCATTTCGCCGATCTGGAAATCCAAGAAAGCCTTACCGTGAGATACATACTCAGCCAGTCCTTCCCGTCCGATCCAGAGAGTCAAAATACCGTTCGTTCCTTCCCAAATCACATTGATCAGCGCATCTCGGACCATGCGCTCAATCGGTGCCGGCAGGTCCCCATGAAGCCGGAGCGATTCCGACGTTTCGAACCCGCGCCCCCCGTAAATGCGGAAGAGGTCGAGCACTGAGTCGAGTAGCCATTCGGTGGCGAGAATTTTTGCAGCAGCCGACTCAAGCCGCACATCGATCTTGGCGTCGGCCCAGGCCCCTGTTATGGTAACTAACGCTTCTAGCGCCAAGACCCGCGTGGCCATGCGCACAATCTTGGCCCCGATATCTGTATGTTCGCCGATCGGACGATCATATTGCACGCGTTGTTGCGCCCGGCTTCGTGCCAGCCACAAACATTGTTTTAGATTTCCCAAGCAGGCAGCGGGCAGGGTGAGCCGGCCTATCGTCAAGCTTTCCAGGGCCCGTCGTAATCCCTCTCCCTCCTCTCCCAAACGATCGGCTACTGGGACGAAGACATTGTCTAACCGGACTGTGCCGTTGTAGATGCCGCGCACACCCATATAATGGAGCCTGGCGCAGTGACATCCAGGTGTGCGGGTGTCGACGACGAAGGCGCCGAACCGCCGTTCCGGTTTGGGGCGAGTGACCTCCACGGGGTCGTTTACGATTTGAGCAATCACCACCAGGAGCGACGCTAAAAACTCATTATCCTGGCGAGGCGCGTTGGTCGTGTACAATTTTTCTCCGGTGAGTCGATAGCCTTCCAAGGTGCCCTGCTCTTGCATCGGGATAGCATAGGTTTGGAGATCCCAAATATCGCAGCCGGCTCCCCTTTCCGTGAGCGCAAAGCCTGAAATGTCGCCACGAGCGAGGCGCGGCAAGAATCGTTGTTGCTGCTCGCGGTTCCCGATGAGCTTGACCGGTTCCGCGACTCCGATCGAGTTATGCGCCGAAATCAACACCGTGGTCGCTGGGTCATGGCTTCCGAGGAGGGTCGCCACACGGTGATACTCCGATTGAGTGAAGCCGAGTCCTCCGTAGATTGTGGGTATTTTCAGTCCAAAGGCACCGATGTCCTTGAGCGCCGTGAGCACATCTTCGCCGACGTCCCCTTCTCGGTCGATGTCCTCTGCGTCAACTTTCTCGATCAGAAGGAGGCGAAGCTGTTCAAGGAACTCCTTCGCTCTGTCGCGGACCGGCGGGATCGCCTGCGTTCGGAGGAGTTCGCGGCGAACCACTCCCTCGAAGAGACCGGCCAGAAAACCTGAATAGGGAGTTCGATCCCGGGAGGCCTCCGCCACGGCGAGCGAGCCTTGAAAGAAAGGGTGCTTTTTCACTGTCGTCATCGCATCCTACTTGGCTTGGTACAGAGCGGTTCGAGCGGCGTCGAGACCAATCTTCACGCCTGTGACCGGTCGCTGTGGAGGAGAGGAGGCCGCCACGATCTGATCGAAGCGCGCCATGCGTGACGCAACACGAGGCTCAAAGCTGGTTTGTTCGACAACGATCCCATGGCGTGCGAACTGTGCTTGAACGTTCTCGTATGCTTCGCGCACCAATGTCACGACAGACAGATATCCGTCTCGCAGGAGATGTACGCGGTCCCGATAGCTCAGAAAACTTCGCTCAAACAGCAGCGCATCGTTGGGACCAGGTGTGACCATCAGCAGTTCTTTATCCGGATAGTCTTGTCGGAACATGGTCAGCGCTTGAGACACACGGGCATTGAGATTGATGCGGCCGGCCTGGTCCCCGATCGTCAAGAATCCCTTGTCCCGAAGGCGACAAATACGTGGAGCGTCACCCGATTCGCGCCATGCCGCACAGGGTGGCGGCATGCGACCCATCGGGTTGATCATGACCATGAGATCCACCTGCTTGGCAACGGCCAGGTCAAAGTACGCAGGCCGACCGATTCCCGCGTCGATATAATCGCGGCCCTGGATGCGGACGGGGCAGAAATAGACCGGTGCAGCGGAGGAAGCGGTGACGGCCTGGGCGATGGAAATATCCCGTAGGCCTTCTTCGCCGAAGATGACGCATTCCCCGGTTTCCAGGTCGATAGCCGGGATATACAGGTCTTTGCGGAGGTCGGAAAACCGCAACCCCAGTCCCTTGGTCATGAACGTTTTTTCGAGGTATCGGGCGAAGGGCTCCAATCGATAAATGCCGCTGGGTAGCGCATCTTGAGCCTCGTCCAAGAGGTCGATGAGCGTCATCTCCTGGTAGTTGCGGGCATAGAGCTTCAGCAATGGGATCAATTGTTTGGTCGCCCGCCAGATCGTTTTCACACCTTCCCCGATGGCCGGTCTGAAGATATCTCGGTGCTCAAAATAGTAGGGGCGTTTTCCGGACAGATTCGTATCGAGGATCTCTTCCGGCTTGACCCCTTGTGCAAGTAGGGCGGCGACAGCCGATCCGGCGCTCACGCCGACATACATGTCGAAATCATTGCTGGTGAACGACTCACCGAAAAAATCGTCCAGCCCGGTCAAGGCGCCGACTTCGAAGAGATAGCCCGTGAAGCCGCCACCCGTTAGGGCCAATCCCAATTTTGTCGATCGCCGAGTTAGCATAAAGCCTTCTCGCTGCTTCCTGAAGGCCTAACGGTTCTTGAACCGAGGCTGTCGTTTTTCCAAGAAAGCGGCTGTTCCTTCTTTCCGATCATCGGTATCGCAGAGTGTTCCGAAAAGCCGGGCTTCCAGATCCAAACCATCTGAAAGATTCACCTCACTCCCCTGACGAATCGCTTGGAGCGACGTTCGGAGCGCCACTTGGCTTTTCGCAGCCATCGTGCGCGCCAGTCCCAGCGCTTGTCGCAGGAGGTCATCGGCGGATACCACCTGAGACACCAAACCCAGACTCATGGCTTCTTGAGCTGAAACTGGCTCGCCTGTCAGGATCAATTCCATGGCCTTGGATTGGCCGATCAGCCGAGGAAGACGCTGAGTGCCGCCGAATCCCGGCATGATGCCCAGGTTGATTTCCGGCTGGCCAAGTCTGATGCCTTCTGCTGCAAGGCGGATGTGACAGCACATGGCCAATTCCAATCCTCCTCCCAAACAAGCCCCGTTGATCGCCGCAATGACCGGTTTTTTAAGAGCCTCTATCTTGTTCAAAATCATCTGCCCTCGACGAGCCATCGCTTCTCCCTCAACTGACGACGGAATGGAGGCCAGCACTCGAATATCAGCACCTGCGACAAAAAATCGGCCGGCGCCCGTGAACACCACAGCCTTCACGCCTTCGTCGTTCGCGAGCGAGTCGAACGTGGTGCTCAACTCCGTGAGGAGTTCAGGTGTGAGGGCGTTGACGGGCGGATGATTGAGGGTCACGAGCGCGACGCCTTCTTCAATTTTGCAACTGTGCATGGCACCTGTCAGGACAGTCATGATGCGTTTCCTTCCTCGTCCTATTCAGAGGCCGATCCGGCGACATTCAGTATGTAAAGAAGCCTCGTCCAGCCATCTGTCCTGTGAATCCGGCATCCACCATTCGGCGCAACATCGGCGCAGGCCAAAAGCGTGGACCCAATGTCTCCGCAAAATCTTCAAGCTCATGTAGAGCCTGATCAATCCCCAGCTGATCCGCGAAATGCAACGGACCTTCCTTGTCCTTTGGATAGCCGATTCCGGCCATCATCGCCAGGTCGATATCTGCTGCAGAGGCGACTCCTTCTTGGAGCGCGATAACTGCCTCATTGGTCATGGCTAGGAGCAATCGTGATCGACTCCATCGCGCCGCAGCATGATCGGCATCAGGTCTGAATACTTGGAGAAGTCGTTCAAGTTCTTGATCTCGATCGCCTTCCTCTCCGCTGACATAGTTGTAAAAGCCATGACCCGATTTGACTCCTAGCCGACCCGCCTTCAGCATGGCTTCAAGCAGGGGAGCCGGCATCATGCGTGGCCCATAGCTGCGGTACAGAATGCGAGCCACCTCGAAGGAGATATCGAGACCCACCGCATCCAGGAGGGCAAGTGGACCGACGGGCATGCCGAATGACACCATCTCCCGATCGATTTCTTGTACCGTGGTCGCTCCGTCCTGCAGCGCGCGAACGGCTTCGTTCACATAGGCCATCAGCAGGCGATTGACTAAGAATCCCGCACATTCCTTCACGACGATCGGCAGTTTCCCGATGCCTTCCACGAAGCTGGCAGCATCATCCACGGTTTGTGGAGAGGTGGCCAACCCTGGCACGACCTCTACGAGTCGCATGACATAGGCCGGATTGAAATAATGGAGACCGACCACCTTGTTCGGCCGCGTCGTAGCTGCGCCAAGAGCCGAGATGGATAGTGCCGACGTGTTGCTGGCCAAGATCGTGCTGCGCTGGCAGATTTGGTCCAACTGCTGAAAGACCTGTGCCTTGAGTTTTAGGTCTTCCGACACTGCCTCGATCACCACATCGACGTCCTTGAGCCCGTCGAGACCGGAGGAGACGGTGACGAGCAACATCTTCTCCTCAAGTTGCTCAGCGCTCATTTTCCCCTTGTTGACCCGTGCCTGATAGATCGCTCGTACCGACTCGACGCCCCGTTTCGTCAAGGAATCATTCGTGTCGGCGAGTACGACCGGCAGTCCCGCATAGCTCACCACTTCCGCGATCTGCGCTCCCATCGTCCCTGCGCCGACAACCCCGACTTTATAGACGTACATGTCGCACTCCTGTTCTCTGTCATCCCAACATCATGACGGATTCCATTCGTTCGGGTGATGCTTGACGCGTAGAAAGTTCATACTTGCTCCAACACCATTGCCGCCCCTTGTCCTCCACCCACGCACATCGTCACGGCCCCCAGCGCTGCCCCGCGTCGGCGCATTTCGTGCAGAAGCGTGATGACGAGACGAGTGCCGGTCATCCCGACCGGGTGACCCAAGGCGATTGCGCCGCCGTTGAGGTTGACGAGGTCTCGTTTAAGACCCAACAATCGCTCGACGACAAGGTACTGAGCGGCAAACGCTTCGTTCACCTCGATCAGTTCAAGATCGGCCAAACCGAGGCCGGCTCGTTTGAGTGCCGCCGGGAGTGCCTCCACTGGCCCGATGCCCATGCGTGCCGGGTCCACGCCCACAAACGCATAGCTCTTCACACGGCCGAACGGATGCATGCCAAGTTCCTTGGCCCGTTCAGCCGACATGACGAGCGCAGCAGCACCTCCGTCGTTGAGCGGACAGCTGTTGCCCGCAGTGACGGTGCCTCCCTCCTTGAAAAGTGGAGGATAGAGGGTCAGTTGAGGTTCGGTCAGGCCGACATTCGGACCTTCATCCTGAGCTACCACCAACGGAGCAACCTCGCGCCCTGCAACCGACTTGGACAGGGTAACGGGCACGATCTCTTCTTTCAGACGACCTTCCCGTATGGCTTTGAATGCGCGTCGGTGGCTGTCGATCGCAAACTGGTCTTGCTCTACGCGACTGATACCAAACTCCTCAGCCAAGGTTTCCGCCGTCCGGCCCATGAGTTGGCCGCAGAATGGGTCCGTCAATCCTTCCCAAATACTGTCGACGAACTCGGCATGCCGCAGGCGTTTACCCCAGCGCATGTCTCGGGAGAGATAGGGCGCCCGGCTCATGCTCTCGACACCGCCCACGATTTGCACATCGGCATCCTCACTTTGGAGATTTTGGTAGGCGTTCACAATGGGCTGAAGGCCTGAGGAGCAATTCCGTTGAACCGTATAGGCTGGAGTTCTGAGGGGGAGGCCGGCCTGGAGGGCGATGACACGGGCGATGTTGTAGGCATCGCTCGGCTGCCCGACACAACCGATGATCACTTCTTCGACCAGTTTTGGATCCAGGCCGGTCCGTCCGAGGAT
The DNA here is from genome assembly GCA_029194665.1 of Nitrospira sp. Lineage (NCBI taxonomy): Bacteria > Pseudomonadati > Nitrospirota > Nitrospiria > Nitrospirales > Nitrospiraceae > Nitrospira > Nitrospira sp. The sequence continues at coordinate 380,023 of JARFXO010000004.1, forward strand.
TTCGCGCACCGTCAGTTCTCCGAGCTTTTGAGCCGGCACATCCTTCAATGCGCCTCCGAAGTTGCCGATCGGGGTTCGTACGCCGGCTACGATCACGAGGTCTTTCATGAGTCACCTACGCCCACTGCTTGATGTTGAACGGTTTCCACATCGTTCGCTCGGACCGCCTGATCGCGCAACGTCCGCCGCAGCACCTTGCCGATGACCGTTCGCGGCAGATCCTGACGGAATTCCACGGTCGACGGGATCTTGTATCGCGCCAGCAGTCCGGCGCAGTGCGTGATCAATGTCCGTTCGGTGACGAACGATCCAGGTTTCGCCACGACGTAGGCCTTGATGGCCTCCCCGTACTCGTGGTCCGCAACCCCAACCACTGCGGCTTCATTCACCGCGGGGTGTTGACGCAAGACTTCTTCGACCTCCTGCGGATACACCGTTTCTCCCCGCGACTTAATGATGTCCTTCTTACGATCGACAAAATAGAAATACCCGCGATCATCCCGCCGGACGAGGTCGCCGGTGTGCAGCCATTCGTCTCGCAGTACGGCGCCGGTTTCGTCTGCCTTGTTCCAGTATCCCAGCATTACCTGCGGTCCTCGCACGATCAATTCACCTGTTTCGCCATCCGGCACATCCTCCAGTCCAGTGGCCGGGTCCACCACTCGCGCCTCGGTATCGGGAAAGGGGAGTCCCATCGAACCCGGCGGGTGTTCCCCATGTATCGGGTTACAGTGGGTCGCGGGACTGGCTTCCGTCAGCCCATAGCCCTCTGAGATTCTTGCTCCGGTGAGGTTTTCGAACCGCTTCTGCACATCGGCAGGAAGCGAACTGGCCCCGCTTAGACACACCCGCAATGAGCGTAAGTCATAGCGCTTCGCATCCGGATGTTCAGTGATCATCGAATACATCATGGGTACGCCGGAAAACATGGTAATGCGATGGGTATGGATCGCCTTGATGACCTCATCTGGTTGGAACCGAGGGAGAAGGACCACCGCACTTCCTGTCGCGATGGCCAGGTTCTGACAGGTGGTCTGACCGTAGGAGTGAAAAAATGGAATGGCACCCAGAAAGATTTCGTGACCCTCACGAAAGTTTGGAGACCAGTATCGGCCCTGAAGCGTATTCACGACCACATTACGGTGCGTGAGCATCGCGCCTTTGGCTGTTCCAGTCGTCCCACCGGTATATTGCAATTGCGCGAGATCGGTCGGGCGTACGAGAGGCAGACCGGCGGTACGATCCGCAGCGTTGACAGAGTTGGTGCGTAGGAGTTCGAGAAAACCATAGACAGGTGGAACTTTCTCGATGGGAACCCAACGTTTGGCTAACCGAGCCTTGATGGGATAGAGGAGTTTCTTGAAGAAGGGGAGATAGTCCAGAACGCTGGCCACGATGATCCGCTTCAGGAGTGTCGTCGCGTCCTGCACCGCTCGAACGCGAGGATAGAGTAGGTCGAGGACCACCATCGTCTCCGTTCCTGCATCGGCCAGTTGCGTCTGAATCTCTCGTTCAACGTAGAGCGGATTAGTCGGTACGACAACGGCGCCGGCTTTCAAGATTCCGTAATAGGCGACGACCGTCTGGGGAATATTGGGAAGCATGAGAGCGACGCGATCGCCGGGACTGACGCCGAGTTGCCGCAGCGCGAGTGCAAATTGAGTCGTGAGGTCATCCAGTTTTCCATAAGAGATGCATGTGCCGTAAAACAGAAGAGCAGGGGAGTTTGCAAAACGATCCGATGAGTGTCTCAGGAGATCCGGAATAGTCCAGGCTGGATAGGTGATGGTTGAGGGCACCCCGGGATCATATTGGCTGATCCAATTCTGTTTCATAGGACCCTACCTCACTATCACACGCACACGCAAGTCAGTCATATCGCTCACGGCGCTAGCTCGCGCGCCGCTGGGCTAACCTGGTCCAGGTGGTATCAGAGCTCGTCTTCCGTTGCTCCAACCCTGCCCAGAACGCCTCCAAATAGCCAAGCACCGCATCGACGCCGAAACGAAAATCTTCTTCATCCTGTTTGGACATCTCGGTCTCATCCGTTCCTTGCATCGCCGTGACCGCCTGTTCCATTGCTTTCTCGTGAGTGACCTCCAGTTGCCGGTGAAAGGTGAAATAGGTCAAATCCATGTGGGGATAGCGAGTTGCTTTCAGTTGTGTGAGGCCTGGGATTAAATGATCCCACATTGTGATGGCCATGTTTTCAAGGCCGAATGAGGCGCCCAAGGCCCTCGCATGATTGCCGTCGCTGTACAGCTTTTCCATCCCGTCGATATAGGCGCGGGTTGAGGGCAGCATCGGGCGAGTCATGGCGTCGTGAATGTCGATTCCGAGAGACCGCAAAAAGTCGCGATACAGCAGTTCGTGGCGGCGCCGAGCCTCTCCGTCCCCCAGTTCGGAGTACAACACTTTGGTCAGTTCGTCGGCGATCTGCTCGTCCTCGGTATTCACGAGCTGAGCCACTAAAACCTGCGGAAAAAACCTGGCGAAGTTGTAGAACTCCACCGCGAATTCTTTGAGTGCTTTGTCTGTGAGGTCGCCGGAACAAAAACTAGTGAGGTAGGAATTGTTGATGGCTCCATGTTCAAGGACGAGTTGTCGCATTTCCTGGTAGAAAGTCATAGGCGCCTCCAACGTTCTTGTCTAACGAAGCTCGTCTATGTAGATGATAACGTTTTTATATTACAATCGCAACATGTAGATTATATAGAAACTGAGCATTCCTAGATCGAAATATACAAGATTCTCCTTGTAATGAGTTTAAAAAGATTGTATTGTGCCATTGCGCAATGGTAATAAGTTATTATCCGAAAGCATTTGGAGAAGGCATTTGGATTTGGGATTGTTGAATTGGAATTGGGGATGGGGAAGGTAATGTGGAGGCGCCATGGAGCAGACGACGGGGTTCGATCACGTCACGCTCTGCGTTGACAATCTCGAAGCCGCAGAATTTCTGTTCGCCAAGATCCTTGGTTTTGAGGTGATTTGGTCGGCGAAAGATGTCGGTAGCGATACATCGTCAATGGACACTGTCGTCGTGCAGCGCGGGGCTGCCAAGATCGCTCTCATGCAGGGTCGAGACAAGTCGGGGATGTCCCAAATCAACGAATTTATCGGAAAGTATGGACAGGGCGTGCAGCACGTTGCGCTCGCGGTCGACAACATCGAGGCCGTGTGTCGAGAATGGGAGGCGCATGGTGTGAAGTTCAGCGGGCCGGTCAAAGAGGGGAGAGACGGGTTTGGACCGCTCAAGCAACGCTTCACCTATCCTCTTTTCCCGAACAGCGGACTGTTCATCGAGTTGACTCAACGGCAGCAGGGCGAAGAAGCGGCGCGGACGTTTGTCAGAAGTACGGTGGAGTCACTCTACAAGGATATCGAACGAGACCAAACCTCCGGGGTCGAGAAGACGATCATTGATTACGATTCATCTTCGATGTCTGGGCAAGAGCGAAGGAAACAGCTGAAAAAGGCGTCATAACCGGGCGATCCACTTGGTGGGAGCCGGCCATGTATCTCACACGGAGAGGAAAGGTTCCCAATCAAGCCCATGTCGGCATTCCCGAAGGGCTTCATGAAGAGGAACATGGGCGAAACGGGTTTTTAGGGTCAGCTTCTCACCTCTATCGGAAGCATCCTCCAACGGCGTGGATCGCTATCGACGGAAAGCTGAAGCCGCGGGCCTTTGCTTGTTCGCAGCTTTCCGAGTCTCCATTATCCATCACCACTCAATCAGTGCCGATGATGCAAAGCCAGGATGCCGCTCTCCACCTTTCCTGGCGACGGGAGACGATGCCCTATTTTGTGCGCAATGCGGATGGGGATGAAGCTCATTTCGTGCATAAGGGCATAGGAAAATTTGAGAGCGACTATGGGGTTCTGACCTACGAGCCGGGCGATTACGTCCTGATCCCCAAAGGGACCACCTATCGGACTCATGTCGATGCAGGGCCTTCCGTCTTTTTCATCATTGAAACACCTGCTCCTTTCATGGTTCCGGATCGAGGCGCTCTCGGACAACATGCGCTTTTCGATAAGGGTGTGCTTGTTGCTCCCGACTTAGAAACGGCGGAGCCGGTAGAAACAGCCGGTCAAGCATGGGAGGTTCGCATCAAGCGCCAAGGCGAGTGGACGAAGGTCGCCTATTCCTTCTATCCGATGGATGTGGTCGGGTGGAAAGGGGACCTCTGGGTCGCAAAGCTCAACGTGAGGGATATCAGGCCGGTGGTCAGTCCCCGCTATCATCTGCCGCCGAGCGTCCATCAGACGTTCCAGGCCGGCGGATGTCTCATTTCTACTTTTGTTCCGAGGCCTTTGGAAAGTGATCCAGAGGCCTTGCGCGTCCCCTTCTACCATCGAAATACCGACTACGATGAAGTGCTCTTCTACCATGATGGTGAATTCTTCAGCCGCGCGGGGATTCAGGCAGGGATGCTCACGTTGCATCCTCAGGGTATTCACCATGGGCCGCAGCCACAGGCCGTCCAAGCCGGCAGAACGAAAACATACACGAGCGAAGTGGCGGTGATGGTGGAGTCCAAAGCTCCCTTCACGGTTCGACCGGAGATGGAAGCGGTGGAGCTGAAGGACTACGCACTGAGTTGGAGTCGTCGATGAAACTCGCCAGCTTCCGAGTCAGAACCTCTATCGGCACCTTTACGAGAGTAGGAGCGATACACCATCAACAGGTCGTGGACTTGAACATGGCCTATGCCCGTTGGTTGGCAGATCAACAGGAAGCGCAACCATGTCGCCTGGCCGATGCGCAGGTTCCATCGACGATGTTGGAGTTTCTCGAAGGAGGAGCTTCGACAATGGCGGCAGCATGCCGGGCAAAAGATTACGTAACCGCACTTCCCGCTTCGGTCAAGGGCCCGGGAGAGGGAATGATCGTGTATTCAGCCACCGATGTTCAACTCTCCGCTCCCCTTCCGAATCCGCCTTCGCTCCGCGATTTTATCGCGTTTGAGGACCATATTGCCGCGACATCGAAGAAGCGGGGACAGCCGATCCCACCGGAGTGGTACAAAATGCCGGTCTACTACAAGGGAAACCATCGCACGATCATCGGGCCGGACGAGACTCTAGCGTGGCCGCTCGACACGACGAAGTTGGATTACGAGCTGGAACTCGCCTGTGTAGTCGGGCGCAAGGGCAGAGACATCCCTGAACGGCAGGCGGAATACTACATCGCCGGTTACACGATCATGAACGATTTCAGCGCGCGCGACATTCAATTCCAAGAAATGGCCTGTCGGCTGGGGCCGGCCAAAGGCAAGGACTTCGCAACCGCGTTGGGTCCCTGTCTCGTGACTCCCGATGAGATTGCCGACCTCGGTGCCTTGACGATGATTGCCAGGGTGAACGGAGAAGAGTGGTCGCGGGGACGATTCGGGACCATCCACTGGTCCTTTCCCCAGATGATCGCGCATGTGTCGCGAGACGAAACCATCTATCCAGGCGATATCTTCGGTTCGGGAACGGTCGGAGGAGGATGTGGCTTGGAAATGGATCGCTACCTGAAGCCGGGTGACGTGGTGGAGCTGGAAATCCAGCCGATCGGCGTTCTCAGAACCCGTGTGGTGAGTCAAGCAGAAAGGGGGTGAAAATGCCGGTCGGCACGGCTGAGCAGGCACTCGCAGAGATGGCGGAACGGCATCGAACGCTCTATGCCGAGCCGATGATCGATGCAAAGCTGACAGGCCTTATTCGTGCCGGTTCTCACACCATTCTGACAAAGAAGGACATTCTGGAGATTCTCCGTACATCTCGATCCGTCTACTTCGATACCCATGTGGAGGTTGTGTCAGGTCACCACACGGGTACATACCTCCGGTTCGAATCGATCGCGCGTTTTCCGGAATTGATCAAGCGGTTGGTCGTCGATATGGCGGCCTGGATAAATCTGACGTTTCAACACCATCCAATCACCGGTCTCGTGGCGACCAGCTCGACAGCGGAATTGCTTGCACGAGGAATTGCAGATGTTTTTGATGACACGATGGAACCGCGTGTGGCACTGACACCGTACAGCTGCCAGACAGGACGAATCGGGACGGACATTGCGGTCGGTGCGATCAAAGCCGGCGAGCGTTTTGTGGCTCTCAACGATGTCACCACGCGCGGCAATTGTGTCAGCAAACTCGGCAAGGTCATCACGGACAATGGAGGTCTGTTGGCAGGGTTGATGGTCTTTGCCCGCCGCGACAGCGGCCAGTTCCCGCTGATGAACGAATTAATCGCACGGCATCCGTTCTACTACACGACGGATCTCGACATGCCGCAGTGGGAGCCGGCGCACTGTCCTCTATGCCGGGCACACAAACCTTTGCTGTCATGGAAAGATATGCCGGTTTTATAAGTCAGCGATTCGGAGGTTGTCATGGATGTTGCCGCCATCGCCAAAGAGATCAAGCGAGATGATATGCTCCAGATGTACCACTACCTCAGGCTCACCCGAGCGCTTGAGGACAGGGTCACAGCACTCTACAGACAGGGACGTATCGTTGGAGGAGTCTATACCAGTCATGGAATGGAAGCGATCGCCGTCGGGTATGCTTCCGCCTTGGAAAGAGATGATGTCATCGCTCCCTACCATCGGGACATGGGGGCCTTCCTCATTCGAGGCTTCACGACCGGCGAGATTCTCGCCCAGTATCTTGGGAAGAGGACCGGGCCGACCAAAGGGAAAGACGGGAATGTGCATATGGGAGATCTCAGGCGAGGAGTCTTCGGGTTTGTCAGTCATTTGGCGGACAACCTGCCGGTGGCAGCCGGTGCAGCTCTGGCATTCAAGATGAGAGGCGAATCTCGCGTAGTCTTTACGGGAACCGGTGATGGAGGATCCAGCAGGGGCGATTTTCACGAGGCGATGAATTTTGCGGCGGTGCGGAAACTCCCCGTCGTCTTTTTCTGTACCAACAACCAATATGCGTACTCGACGCCGCTTCGTCTGCAGATGGCGATTCCGAACGTCGTGGATCGATCCAAGGCCTATGGCATGCCCGGTGAGATTGTGGACGGTAACGACGTGGCGGCGGTCTATCTGGCGGCAAAACGGGCGATTGCAATCGCCCGCGAGGGGAAAGGGCCGACCTTTCTCGAGTTCAAGACGATGCGGATGCACGGCCATTCCGAACATGATCCGGCCAAATACGTGCCGCGTGAACTGTTGGAGGACTGGAAGCAGAAAGACCCGATCCTGAAAGCCGAGAGGCTGCTCAAAGAACTCGGCTATGGCGAGGAATCGTATTTCCAAAGAGTAGCCGAGCAAGTAAAGAGCGAAGTCGAGGCCGGTGTGGAATTTGCGGAACAGAGTCCTCTGCCGGAAGGACCGGAAATGTTGGAAGGCGTGTTCGCGGACGGAGCTGACAGCTATTAGTTGTTGGCTTTCGGTCCAGAAGGAGCCTCATATGGTGACCACGGCTCGAGCTACCGAGGAAGTCAGTTACTTGGAAGCGATTTCACAGGCCTTGGATGAGGAAATGGCCAGAGATGAGCGGGTGTTTTTGATGGGGGAAGATATCGGCACATACGGGGGTGCCTTCAAGATCACCGAAGGGTTTCTCCAAAAATACGGTGAGTGGCGCGTGTTGGATACTCCGCTTGCCGAGTCCGGTTTTGTCGGCGCGGCCATTGGTGCGGCCATGATGGGTCTGCGTCCGGTGGTGGAGATGCAGTTTGCGGACTTCATTTCCTGCGCTTTCGACCAGATCACCGAAGTCGCGGCCAAGAATCATTATCGATGGGGAGCAGCGGTGCCTATGGTTATCCGCGCACCGTTCGGCGGAGGCGTGCATGGTGGGCCGTTCCATTCTGAATGTCCGGAAGGCTGGTTCTTCCATTCACCAGGCCTCAAGCTGGTCGCCCCATCCACACCATACGACGCCAAAGGCCTCCTCAAGGCGGCGATTCGCGACCCCAACCCGGTGATCTACTTCGAACACAAATTTCTCTACCGCCGCATCAAGTCTGCCTTGCCCAACGAAGACTTTGTTGTGCCGATCGGAAAGGCCGATGTAAAACGGGTCGGGAACGATATCTCGATCATCACGTACGGAGCAATGGTGCACCTGGCGCTCGATGCCGCTCAGGCATTGACGGAGGAGGGGATTGACCTGGAAGTGGTCGACTTGCGCACATTGATCCCGCTCGACAAGGAAACGATCTATTCGTCCGTACGCAAGACCAGCAAAGTCATTCTTCTGCATGAGGACAACAAGACCGGTGGTATCGGAGCCGAAATCGCAGCACTGTTGGCTGAAGACTGTTTCGATTGCTTGGATGGGCCGATTGTGCGCATCGCGCCGCCGGACACGCCGGTGCCCTTCAGCCCGCCGTTGGAGGAGTTTTTCCTCCCGAAGACGAGCGACATCGTCTCAGCAGCGCGGAAGCTGGCGGCGTACTAAAAAGAACTGAGGACTGAGTTATGAGGCATGAGAACCAAAGCTCCTCGCATGTGCTGGATGCCCATCTCAGTCCTGAGCGCTCATCACTCAACACATGAGCATGGCTACCGAGATCATCATGCCGCAGCTTGGAGAGAGCATCGCCGAGGGAACGGTCGTGAAGTGGCTCGTTCCAATCGGAGGGACGATTCAGAAGGACGAGTCCCTCTTGGAAGTTGAAACTGAAAAGGTGACATTGGAAATTCCCTCGCCCGCCACAGGCTTGTTGAATGAGGTCGTCGTGCATGAGGGTGAGACGGTTCCTGTCGGAACCTTGCTGGCCAGAATCGAGAATGCTCCGCCCTCGGAAGTGATCAATCGGGTCGGCGGGGTGGTCGTCCGTCCCATGGGACCGACTCCAGGGGGCGAACAACATCATTCCCCGGCGGTCCGGCAGCTGGCGAAGGAGCGCGGCATCGATCTTTCACAGGTGAAGGGGACCGGGGTCGGTGGTCGGGTAACCAAGAAGGATGTGCTCGACTGTATCGCTCAGACCAGTTCTCAGGTCAAAGTTGCCGTTGCGGGCGACGAAGTTTCCGTGGGCGAAGAACTTCTCCCCTTCACGCAGATGCGCAAGACCATCGCCGATCGGATGGTCAAGAGCAAACAGACGTCAGCCCATGTCGCCACCTTTTTCGAGGCGGATTTTTCGCGCATCGTCAAATTCAGGGAAGGTCGAGACCTCACCTATCTTCCGTTTGTGATCCGTTCCGCGACAAGGGCCATTCGCGAGGTCCCAGTCGTGAATTCGTCATGGAGTGAGCAAGGCATCGTGGTGAAGAAGGACATTCACGTGGGGATCGCCACGGCGCTCGATGACGGGCTCTTGGTGCCGGTTGTTCGGTATGCCGATCGAAAAGGACTGACGCAGCTGGCGAAAGAAATCAGTGATCTCGCCGAACGGGCCAGGTCCAAAAAACTGAATCCTGAGGAGGTTCAGGGCGGGACGTTCACGATCACGAGCCATGGGGGGTTCGGCAGCCTGTTCAGCACCCCGATCATCCATCAGCCGCAAATCGCGATTTTGGGCATCGGCGCCATTCAGAAACGTGCCGTCGTCATTGACGATGCGATTGCCATTCGACCGACGGGCTACCTCAGCCTGTCCTTTGACCATCGGGTCATCGACGGTGCAACGGCGGATCAATTCATGGCAAGAGTGAAACACTATCTCGAACAGAGTCATTGGGAGCAGATCTTGTGAACCGGACATCACGTGCAGGGATCGTCAGCGCCCTGTTGAGGTCGATGGGGGGTAATGGCCGGTTCAACCGGTCGGGGTAACGAGCGAAGGTGGTGGTTTCTTACTATGAAACTCGACGACATCACGATGATCGGCATTGTAGGAGCCGGCCAGATGGGTCGCGGCATCAGCCAGGTCTGTGCCACCGCCGGCTACGAAGTCTTGCTCGTGGATGTCGCCGAGCCCCCGTTAGCAGAGGCCATTTCCAAGATGCGTGTCGGATTGGAACGTGCAGTTGCACGAGGCAGCCTCACAGACCGTCGAGTAGGGGAGGTGCTGGCACTCATTCACCCATCGGTGAAGCTCGACCGCTTGCGGGACGTTCAGTTGGTCATCGAGGCGATTCCGGAAGATCTCACACTGAAGCGAGACCTCTTCGCCCAATTGAATCGAGTCTGCGTACCGCAGACAGTGTTCGCGACCAATACCTCATCCATTGCGATCACGAAGTTAGGAGCCGCCTCCGGCCGGCCGGACCGTGTTGTGGGTTTGCATTTTATGAATCCCGCACCGGTGATGAGACTCGTGGAAGTTGTTCGGGGACTGGGAACAACCGAACCAACGACGCAACTTGTGCTCGACTTGGCCAAGCGCTTAGGGAAAACACCGGTCTTGGCCAAAGATGTACCGGGATCCATCGTGAACCGCATCCTGATTCCCATGATCAATGAGGCAATTTTTGCGCTGGAGGAAGGCGTTGCATCTGTCGAGGATATTGATCTGGCGATGACGCTGGGGGCCAATCATCCCGTGGGGCCGCTAGCGCTGGCGGACCGCATCGGGTTGGATACAGTGTTGGCCATCTGCGATGTCTTGTTTCATGATCTGGGCGATCAAAAATTTCGACCTTGCCCGTTGCTTCGCCGGTATGTTGAAGCAGGATGGCTTGGGAGGAAGAGCGGCCGCGGGTTCTACGTCTATGAAGAGAGGAACGAACAGCAGGCAGCCATAAGCAGGTCATGATCTTGATCCCTGGTTCCTCGCCACGAACCGGAGTAGAGCGATGCAAGAGCGTAAATCGAGATTCACCTCCCTCTCAGGATGCGACATCAACCGTCTGTATACCTATCACGATCTGAAGGACTGGTCGCCCGAGGAGGAACTTGGAGCACCGGGCGAGTTTCCGTACACGCGAGGTGTGTATCCGACCATGTATCGCGGTCGGCTCTGGACAATGCGGCAATTTGCTGGCTTCGGATCGGCGGAGGACACGAATCGTCGCTTCAAATATCTCCTCCAGCATGGGCAAACCGGCCTGAGCGTGGCGTTCGACATGCCGACGTTGATGGGAATCGACGCAGATGATCCTCGCGCTCACGGCGAGATCGGTCATTGCGGCGTCACGATCTCGTCGCTCGACGATATGGAGAGACTGTTCGACGGCATTCCGCTTGATCAAGTCACTACGTCGATGACGATCAACGGCCCGGCCGCCGTGATCTTTGCGATGTACCTCGCGGTCGCGGAGAAGCGCGGCATCGGTCTCGAGCGGCTGGACGGCACATTGCAGAACGATATTCTGAAAGAATACATCGCTCAGAAAGAGTGGCTCTTTCCGCCGGACCCTTCACTCCGCCTGATCACCGACACCATGGCATACTGCGCCGACCATGTGCCCAAGTGGCATCCGGTCAGTATCAGCGGGTATCACATCCGGGAAGCCGGCTCGACTGCGGTGCAAGAACTGGCCTTTACCCTCTACGACGGCCTAACTTATGTGGACGCGGCGGTCAAAGCCGGTCTTCCGGTAGACCGGTTTGCTCCCCAGCTCTCGTTCTTTTTCAACGCCCACAACGACTTTTTTGAGGAAGTCGCCAAGTACCGTGCCGCCCGCCGACTGTGGGCTCGAGAAATGACGCGTCGGTATCGGCCCAGCGATCCCCGGTCGGCGCAGCTCCGGTGCCACGCGCAGACGGCCGGCTGTTCACTCACAGCGCAACAGCCCATGAACAACGTGGTCCGGACGACGATTCAGGCCCTCGCGGCCGTCATGGGCGGTACACAGTCCCTCCATACCAATTCGATGGACGAAACGCTCGCGCTGCCGACCGAAGACTCGGTGAAACTCGCGCTGCGCACCCAGCAAATCATCGCGCAGGAGAGCGAGGTCACCAATACTGTCGATCCTCTCGGCGGCTCCTATTATGTCGAGACTCTTACTAATCGACTCGAAGAGGCGGCGCTGGATTACTTTCGTCGGTTGGACGAGATGGGCGGCATGGTCAGGGCCATCGAGCGGGGCTTCCCTCAGCGTGAAATTCTCGATGCCGCGCAACGGTACCTACGTGAGGTGGAACGGAAGGAGCGAATCATCGTGGGGGTCAACGAGTACATGGAACCGGACGCACGCCAGATCTCGATCCTCAAGATCGGACAGGAAGTCGAGAATGAACAGGTGGCGCGTCTTTCGGATCTGCGGAAGTCTCGCGACTCGTTCAGAATGGTCGGCGCCGTCGAGGCACTGCAGGAAGCGGCCACGTGTGGGGAGAATGTGATGCCGTATCTCATCGAGGCGGTGAAGGCCAAGGCGACGTTAGGTGAAATTTGCCTGGCTTTGAAAGAAGTGTTGGGCATGTATCGTGATCCGGTGGTGTTGTAGAAGGACCTCGGCTGAAGCTATGAAACTCGGAGCGTTTGACATATATCCCGTGAGCGATGGTCGGTTTCGACTGGATGGAGGAGCGATGTTTGGTGTCGTGCCGAAAGTCTTGTGGGAGAAATGTTGTCCCACCGATGAGTCGAATCGAATCTCACTCAGCCTAACAGCTCTCCTAATCAGAGCGAACGGCAAGAACATTCTGGTTGATACGGGGCTGGGGCCTAAGGAAGACGAGAAGTTTCACCGTCTGTTCGCCGTCGAGCGAACGCCGACGATCCTTGAATCCTTGAAGAGACTAGGCCTAGGACCGGAGGACATCCATCTGGTGATCAACACGCATCTGCATTTCGACCATGCCGGCGGGAACACGGTGCAAGAGAACGGATCCGTTGTGCCCACCTTTCCCAACGCCAAATACTTCATTCAACTTGGTGAGTTTGAAGATGCGGCTCGCGCCAATGAACGGACCAAGGCCAGCTACCGCCGCGATAACTTTACACCGATCGCTCACGTGAACCAGTGGGAATTCTTGCACGGGGATACTGAATTACTGCCCGGTATCACCGCCATGGTGACCGCCGGCCATACGCGCTGTCATCAGAGCGTCAAGATCGAATCGGAAGGGCGGATTGCATTTTTTCTGGGAGACCTGATTCCGACCGTATCGCATCTGCCGCTTCCCTACATCATGGGCTACGATCTCTTCCCCATCCAGACACTGGAGACGAAACGGTGGGTATTGGATCGGGCGTTTGAAGAGCAATGGCTGCTGCTCTTCGAGCATGATCCACTGGTTCAGGCTGGGCATGTCAGGAAGGATCAGGAAGGCAAGTATTTTCTTCGGGAGGTGGCGATATGACAGTAGCGAGCCAGCCTCTTCGGATTTTGATAGGCAAAGTTGGCCTCGACGGCCATGACCGGGGTGTAAAGCTCATCGCGCGAGCATTACGAGACGCTGGAATGGAGGTCATCTATACCGGGTTGCATCAGACGCCGGAGCAGATCGTTAATAGCGCGATCCAAGAGGATGTGGATGCGATCGGGTTGAGCATTCTTTCAGGAGCGCACAGGACGCTGTTCCGTCGCGTCCTCGAACTGCTCAAAGAACAGGATGCTGAGGACATCGCCTTGTTCGGCGGCGGCATCATCCCCGATGAGGATGTGCCCACGCTCACGGCGGCCGGCGTGAGGGCTCTGTTTAGGCCGGGAGCACCCATGGAGGAGATCGTGACGTTTGTGAAAGGGCTCAAACCACAGGGCTGAGGAACCATGCGTACGTTGACAACTTCAGTCGTTGCCACCTCCGGCGAATTCGCGTCGAATCGTGCGCACTATGAAGGGCTGGTGGCTGACCTTCAAAAGCACCTCGCGCTCGCTCGAGCCGGGGGATCTCCGGAGGCTATCGCGCTTCATCAACAACGAGGCAAACTGACCGCTCGTGAGCGGATTGCGAAGTTGCTCGATCCGGATGCGCCTTGGCTCGAACTCAGTCCCTTGGCGGCATCCGGGATGTACGACGACCAGGTCGCAGCTGCCGGTCTGATTACAGGAATCGGTTACGTGTCGGGACGGCCCTGTGTCATCGCCGCCAACGATGCGACGGTCAAGGGCGGGACCTACTTCCCCATGACGATCAAGAAACATCTCAGGGCTCAAGAGATCGCCTTGGACAATCGGCTGCCCGCGATTTACCTGGTGGATTCCGGCGGTGTGTTCCTGCCGATGCAAGCCGATGTCTTCGCCGACAAGGAGCACTTCGGACGGCTCTTTTATAACCAGGCGCGCATGTCCGCTCTCGGAATTCCTCAAATTGCCGTCGTCATGGGGATGTGCACGGCAGGCGGTGCCTATGTGCCGGCCATGTGTGATGAAAACGTGATCGTCAAAGGGACCGGCACCATTTATCTGGCAGGACCCCCGCTGGTCAAAGCGGCAACCGGCGAGGAGGTCACCGCCGAAGACCTTGGCGGGGCAGATCTCCATACCAGGTTTTCTGGTGTGAGCGATCACCTCGCAGACGATGACCAAGAGGCGCTCGCGATCTGCCGGTCGATCGTCGAGACCTTGCCTCGACGGCCGGTCCTTCGCAGACCAGCTCCGATCGAAGAGCCGCATTACTCGGCTTCTGAATTGTACGGATTGATTCCGAACAATCCACGTCAGACTTTCGACGCCGGTGAAGTCATTGCCCGCTTGGTGGACGGCAGCTGCTTTCATGAGTTTAAGGCCCGTTACGGCAGGACGCTTCTCTGTGGCTTTGCCCGTTGGATGGGACATCAAGTCGGCATCGTCGCGAATAACGGCGTGTTGTTCTCCGAAGCTGCACTGAAAGGCACGCACTTTGTGCAACTCTGCGCCCAGCGACGACTACCGCTCGTATTTCTGCAAAACATTACCGGATTCATGGTTGGGAAGGAGTATGAGGCGCGCGGAATCATTAAGGACGGCGCCAAGCTGGTGCAAGCGGTGGCGACCGCCGAGGTTCCGAAGTTCACCATTATTATCGGCGCCTCTCATGGCGCTGGTAACTATGCCATGTGCGGGCGCGCCTACGATCCGCGCTTTCTCTTTCTCTGGCCCAATGCCCGGACTTCAGTGATGGGGGCGCAACAGGCGGCCCAGGTACTCTTGACGGTGAAACAGCAGCAGCGAGCCCACGACAACGGGTCCCTGTCGGAAGACGAGCGGCGAAAGATCACGGATTCTATACGAGCCCAGTATGATCGGGAGTGCAGTCCCTATTTCAGCACCGCTCGTCTCTGGGATGATGGGATCATCGATCCAGTGGATACAAGGAAAATTCTCGGTCTGTGTCTGGACGTTGCGATGACGACGCCGGTCCGCCCGTCGCACTTCCCCGTTTTTCGCATGTGAGGCCCGGATGAATCATCCTACGTCGATCCTCGTTGATTTGTACGAAGGCGGTGCAAGGGTGACCTTGAATCGACCCGATCGACGAAACGCGTTCGATGCCCGCATGGTGGCCGAGATCTGCGAGACCTTCGAAACATTGGGACAAGACCATTCGGTGCATGCAATCGTCCTAACCGGTAGTGGTCCGACGTTTTGTGCAGGTGCAGACCTCGCCTGGATGGGGACGGACCGAATCGTGTCCGCACCAGAAGCGCAGCAGGACGCCGATCGATTGCTCACCATGTTCCGGACCGTCGATGATTGCCCCTGTCCGGTGATCGGATGCATTCAGGGAGCTGCCTATGGCGGAGGAATCGGGTTACTTGCGGCGTGCGACATCACTGTGGCTGCTGCGACTGCGACCTTCGCGTTCAGCGAGGTTCGTCTGGGATTGGTCCCGGCCGTCATCGCCCCTTTCGTTCTTGCGAAGACCGGGGACTCGTTCGTGCGACGATTCTGTTTGACCGGCGAGTCGTTTTCCGCACGGACCGCTCAAGCAGCTGGGCTGATTCATGATGTGGTTGAGTCGGCTGCGCTTGACGCCCATGTCGCATCATTGGTTGAACAGATCGCCCGTCTCGCTCCGCAGGCCGTACGGGACACGAAAGCGCTGTTTCACCGGCTTCACCATCTGTCCCATGAGGAGCGCTGGAAGACTTGTGTCGAAGGGAACGTTCGGGCTCGCCGCTCATCTGAAGCGCGGGAAGGGCTTCGCGCCTTTCGTGAACGGCGACCACCGGACTGGGTTGCATCAACAGGTGGAGAGTAAAAGGTGTTGCTGTGGAATGGCGCATGATGGCCGACAGCAACGGACCAAAACAGAGTTCGTCTGTGATCCGGATCGTCGAGGTTGGTCCTCGAGACGGGTTGCAGAATGAATCAGAGGTCGTTCCCACGGCAATCAAGGTGGCGTTTGTAGATGCTCTGTCCAAGAGCGGTGTGACGGAGATCGAAGCGGGATCGTTTGTGTCGTCTCGTGCCATTCCGCAACTGGCGGATTCCGATGAGGTGTTCCGAAGGATTGAGCGGCGGCCCGGCGTCATCTACTCAGCGCTGGTGCCGAACGAACGAGGATTGGAACGGGCCAGGGCAGCGGGCATGAACAAGATCGCCGTCTTTACGGCGGCCTCCGACACGTTCACCCGGCAGAACATCAACTGTACAATTGACGAGTCGATCGAGCGGTTCAGGCCGGTGGTGTACGGCGCGAAACGTGACGGCATGGTCGTCCGGGGGTACATCTCTACCGTGACCCATTGCCCCTTCGAGGGTGCCGTCCAGCCGTTGCAAGTTCTGGACGTGGTGCGGCAGTTGCTTGATCTTGGAGTCGACGAAGCCTCCCTCGGGGACACCGTTGGAAAAGCAGCTCCTCGCGACATCCGGAGGCTGCTGGATGAAATAGTGCCCCGCATTGACCGAAGTCGTCTGTCCCTTCACTTTCATGATACCTGCGGCATGGCTGTGGCCAATGTCCTGACCGCATGGACCGAGTACGGCATTGAGGCGTTCGACACGGCTGCCGGAGGACTGGGAGGCTGTCCGTACGCTCCAGGAGCGTCGGGGAACGTTTCAACGGAAGACGTGGTCTATGCGCTAAGGGCATCCGGCGCTTCGCTTGCTGTGGATGAGCGGAAGGTCATTGCGGCGGCAAGCGAAATCGGTAAGGTTCTGAACCGCCGACTCTCGTCGCGCCTATCGCAGGTACAGACAGAACGAACTACGTATGAGGGTGCGGCATGAGCCCTGCTGGACCGCACCTGTTCATGCGCGACATCGAAGGCATGGCGACCTTAGCCGAACAGGTCAGACGCGGTAATATCCGTGCCGTTTCACGGCTGATCACCCTATTGGAGAACCATCGGGACAACAGACAAGCGCTACATCTCCTCAACGGCACCTCGCGCGGGGCGACGGTCATTGGAGTTACGGGATATCCAGGAGCTGGGAAGAGCACAGTGGTCAACCGCTTAGTGAGCTGCTATCGACGGCAAGGTTTAAAGGTGGGAGTTTTGGCGGTCGATATCAGTAGCCCTATCACAGGCGGTGCCCTGTTGGGTGACCGCATCAGAATGCAGGAACACGCGCTGGATCATGGGGTGTACATCAGAAGCATGGCCACTCGCGGACATCATGGAGGGCTTGCCCAAGCGACTGCCGATGCAGCGCTGGTATTGGAAACAGCTGGATTTGAGGTGATTCTGATTGAGACTGTCGGGGTTGGCCAGAATGAAATCGACATCGTCGATCTCGCGCCCATCGTTGTGGCCGTGGTAGCGCCGGGCCTGGGCGACGAGGTTCAAGCGATGAAGGCTGGATTATTGGAAGTTGCACACATCGTCGTCGTCAACAAAGGAGACCTTCCCGGTGCGGATAACACGTTACGAGATCTGCGGGAATGGTGCCCCAATGTGTTACGCACGGTCGCGACGACAGGCGAGGGGATTTCGGAGCTTGCTGCCGCAATCCTGGTGCATCGACCATCCAGCGATATGAGCTCCGTCGGTGAAGTCCGAAATCGCTGACCAGGCTCATGTGACGTGTTGCGTGGGGGATGTATGCAGCATCAGTCTTGGAGAAGCGGCAGCCGAAATTGACTGAAACAGAAGCATGAGCTCGTGGAGAGTCGACCGTGAGGGGTAACGAGATGGCATAGTTCGTAAAGAGGCAGTCAATGCTCGCGGATCGCTTCGCTCGATATGGCAGGTCTTTGCGCTACCGTGATTTGCCGGACGCTGTTGTGCACGAAGTCAAACGGCGCCTGCTCGACAGCCTTGGCTGCGCGCTTGGGGCGTGGAACGCACCGCCATGTCGGATCGCCCGCCTGATTGCCCAGGTCGCCAAGGTGCCTCAGGGGGCCACCCTGTGGGGCACAAGTCACAAGACCCTACCCGATCTTGCGGCCTTCGCCAACGGCGGGCTGGTCCGGTATCTGGATTTCAACGATACCTATCTTTCGAAAGAGCCGGGGCACCCTTCCGATAATATTCCAGCCATTCTTTCGGTCGGCGAGGCAATGCATGCGTCTGGTACACGTACCATCGAAGCCGTCGTGCTCGCCTATGAAATCCATTGCCGTCTCTGTGACGCTTCGGCGCTACGTCCCCGCGGCTGGGACCATGTGACGTACGGCCCATTTTCTTCTGCCCTCGGTGCCGCCAAGCTCATGAAACTTTCCAACAAACAGACGGTCCAGGCAATCAATCTGGCCGGCATTGCAAATGTGGCTCTTCGGCAGACGCGGGTCGGGGATCTGTCCATGTGGAAGGCCTGCGCCTTCTCGAATGCCGCCCGAAACGGTGTGTTCGCCGCCATGCTGGCGCAGGCTGGTATGACAGGACCGTCGCCTATCTTCGAAGGAGAAAAGGGCTTCATGAAGCTGGTTTCAGGACCACTGGAGCTGGCGTCATTCACTGCAGAACGGGGACATTCCCAGATGGGGGTGGAGTCTAGCGGAAAGGGGTCTGTCTCCGCGAGCCAGTATCCTCAGTTCAAGATTCTCGATACCTATATCAAACATTACCCAGTCGAATATCACGCGCAGACTGCGGTCGAAGCAGCGTTGGCACTTCGCGATGAAGTGACGGAAGCAGAAGGAGTTCGTGCGATCGATCATGTAAAAGATGTTGAGATCGGTAGTTATGACGTGGCCATCGAAATTATCGGGCGTGATCCTGAAAAATGGCAGCCGGCCACGAGGGAGACGGCTGACCACAGCTTCCCCTATTGCGTGGCAGCGGCATTGCTCCACGGTCCTGTGACGTTGCAGTCATTCGATCCGAAACGATTGCGCGATCCGGCTGTGCGGAATTTGATGAAGCAGGTCCGTGTTGTGCAGCAGCCGGAATTCGTGGGACGGTATCCGAGGACCATGCCGACCAGAATCACGGTCAAGACAGAAGCAGGGAAAACCTACATGAGTCAAGTCGATGTACCGGTAGGACATCCAAGCAATCCGATGTCGGATCGGGATCTGGAAGCAAAGTTTCGCCGGTTGGCCGTCGGACGGTTGAATCGCTCTCGCATCGACCGGCTAATCGAATTCGTGTGGAACCTTGATCGGGTCAGAGACATCAGTACGCTCATGCCGATGCTGAACGTGAAAGGCGGAGGTTGAGTGTAAGGTTTAGGAGAATCCCGACGACGATGGTGGAGCGAAAGCGGTCGCCGAAGACATCTCGCCTGCGCGAATTGTTGGCTACACGTACCCTCGCCATTCCCGGAGCGTTTAATGCGTTGGTCGCGATGCAAATCGAACGAGCCGGCTACGAGATCGCGTATGTCTCAGGCGCTGCCATATCTGCTTGCCGTGGAATGCCGGACATCGGCCTGTTGACGCTGAGTGATATGGCGTCGGAGGCGGGAAGGATCGCCCGCTCGGTCTCGATTCCGACCATTGTCGATGCGGACACAGGATATGGCGGTACGCTATCCATCGCGGAGGCGGTGTGGGCTTTCGAGGAGAGTGAGCTCGCCGGCATGCAGATCGAAGATCAAGAAACGGCCAAGAAGTGCGGCCATCTTTCTGGGAAAAGTTTGGTGCCTGTAGAAGAAATGACAGCCAAAATCAAGGCGGCAGTCCATGCCAAACGAGATCCAGATTTCATGATTATTGCGCGCACTGATGCCCGCAGCGTGGAGGGACTTGAGGCGGCAGTTCAACGTGCCGCGGCTTACGCGGAAGCTGGGGCGGATGCGTTATTTCCCGAGGCTCTGGAATCGGCCGTAGAATTCCGAACGTTTGTTCGCGAATTGACGGAGAGAGGAATCACTGTTCCACTGATCGCCAATATGACGGAGTTCGGGAAAACGCCGCTATTGAGCGTTGCAGAATTTGAGAGGCTAGGGTATCGCGGCGTGCTCTTTCCTGTTACGGGGTTACGAACGGCTTTGCAAGCGGTCGAGAGGCTATTGGCCGAGCTGAAGCTGTTTGGGTCTCAGAAGGACTGGCTCCATCGCATGATGACAAGACGAGAACTGTACAGTCTGCTCCGGTATACCGATGCCGGTGAGCATCGGGAAGGGGGACGTATGAGCATCGCAATGAAGGGGTCTCTCGTGGATGAGGTGAAAGGTCGTCCTGCTTATAGCCCCGGTCTTGAAGGCGTGATCGCCGGGGAATCGGCTCTCTGCCTTGTCGACGAAGGGGAAGCCGGTCTCCTCTATCGCGGTTACCCGATCCGTGATTTAGCGGAGGATGGCACATTTGAGGAAGTCGCCTATTTGCTGCTGTTCGGTCATCTGCCGAATCGGCTGGAGTTAGCAGACTTCTCAGCGCAACTCATCCATCACGCTGTCCTTCCTCATTTCCTCGAAGTGTTCCTTGGTGCAGTGCCTTCCGGCTCACATCCGATGGATATGGTCCGAACGGGCGTTTCCCTGCTGGGCATGGTCGATCCGGACGCAGCCGACAACTCGCACGAGGCGAACGTTCGGAAATCGGTCCGGCTGTTGGCACAGATCCCACTGATGATTGCGACCTCCTATCGGTTCGTGAGCGGCAAACCTCTGGTGCGACCGCAAGGGGATCTGACCTTTGCGGAGAATCTCTTGTACCTCCTCACTGACCGGCGGGGAAGCGATGAAGCGAAAGCCATGGCTCACGTTCTCGACGTCTCCCTCACACTGTACGCCGAACATGAATTCAATGCGTCCACGTTTGCCGCCCGGGTGACTGCGTCGACAATGACGGATCTGCATTCGGCCGTTACTTCGGCGATCGGAACGCTCAAGGGACCGCTCCATGGCGGGGCCAACGAGGCGGTGGCCGAGATGTTTCTCGGTATCGGCAGCCGTGAACAGGCGGAAGCATGGGTACGGGAGGCGCTCCGACAGAAACAGCGGATCATGGGTTTCGGTCACCGCGTGCTCAAGAAGGGAGACAGCCGTTCAGCCATCATTCAACGGCACGCTGAATCGTTGAGCTGGATCTGCGGAGACCGCCGATGGTACGAGATTGCGACCGCCGTCGATCAGGTCATGGAACAGGAAAAAGGTCTCCGTCCCAACCTGGATTTCTACACCGCGGTCGCCTATCTTTTGATGGAGATCCCCCGCACGCTGTATACGCCGGTGTTCATCTGTTCCCGCATCACCGGATGGTGCGCCCATGTCATTGAACAACAGGATCGCAATCGGTTGATGAGGCCCCGGGCTCTCTATACGGGGCCGCCGAAGAGGGAATATGTCCCCCTTGATCGTCGTACCTGAGCGCATCACGCATGCACGGTTGATGAGGCTGGGTGCCCTCTACACGGGATCATCGAGGAGAGGATATGTCTCCATTAATTAGCGTACCTGAGCACATCACGCGGGCGCGGAAGGGCGAAGGCCTGTGTCCTCTGCTCCCATGGAACTCGTTCGCGGACTTCTTCAAATCCCGCGTCTACGATTGCGCCCTGGTCAATCGGCCATGCTTGACCTATTGCGACGATGACAGGTCTGTTCGCTATACGTACAGCTACGCGGAATTCGGAACGGTAGTCCAACTGGCCGCGGCGTTCCTGCATGACCATGTGGGGGTACGACGGGGGGATCGGATGGCGACGATCCTCTTTAATCACGACGTCACTGTGGTGCTGTACTTTGCTGCGTGGGTCCTGGGGATCACGATTGTTCCGATCAACGTCGAAGAATCCATGGAAAAGAAACGTTACATCCTGCAACATTCCGAGGCATCGGCCGTCTGTTGCTGGCACTCCTATCTTGATGAGGTGAAAGACCTTCAGCGAGAGCTTCCGTCTTTGCGCCATGTGATTGCGGTGAATGACGAAGGCTTCGTGGAAGGACCGAAGCCTAGGACGGGTGCTATGGTGGGAGTCTCCTCCCACCTAGACACAGCATCCCACACTCCCAGACTCGATGACGAAGCACTCATCGTTTACACATCCGGGACGACCGGTCCGCCCAAAGGTGTGATCCTTACCGTGGAGAATTTGCTCCTTGATGCTGACGCGATCACCGACTGGCATCGGTTCGGAGAGGGCGACCGCTTGATGTGCGTGCTCCCGATTCACCACGTGAACGGGATGGTCGTCACGCTGATCACCCCGTTTTACTGTAAAGGCGGTGCCGTCCTGAATCGCAAGTTCAAAAGCGCCACGTTCTGGCGAAGATTGCACGAGGAGGGCGTGACTTGCGTGAGCGTCGTGCCGACGATCCTGGAATTTCTCCTTGATGCGAACGAAGATCTAACGGCATACAAGCTGGAGGGTTTCAGTGGACTCATCTGCGGCGCGGGCCCCTTGCTCAAAGACACCGCGACAAGGTTCGAAGCCCGATTCGGGTTTCCGATTCGCCATGGTTACGGCTTGTCCGAAACCACCTGCTATTCCTGTTTTCTGCCGAATGACCTCTCGTGTGATGAGCATCGCCATTGGATCGGAGATTACGAGTTCCCCTCCATCGGAGTTCCGCTGCGACACAATCGGATGGCGATCGTGGACAGCGATGGGCACCAGCTGCCGGAGATGGCAAGGGGAGAAATTTGCATCCGCGGCGGGACCGTATGTGCCGGGTACTTCAAGCGGGACGACGCTAATGAGGCGGCGTTCCAATGGGGGTGGTTCCGCTCCGGAGACGAGGGGTTTTATGTCCGCGATCAGCTCGGTCGGCCGTTTTTCTTCATTTCAGGTCGGCTCAAGGAATTGATTATTCGAGGCGGTGTCAATATTGCTCCGCTCGAAATCGACGCGGTGTTGAGGACTCATCCTCTCGTCCGTTTCGCGATGGCCGTTCCCTTCGAGCATCGCTACTATGGGGAAGAGATTGCCGCCTATGTGGTGGCGCGAGACGATGTTTCGCCACCCACAGAGGCCGAATTACTCGCGCACTGCCGTCGGCGGCTTCCCTTCTCGAAATGTCCCAAGGTCGTCCAATTTGGACAGGCGGTACCCTATACCTCGACCGGCAAACCCAAGCGCTTGGAATTGAAAACCTCCCTTGCTTCCGCATTGGCGGTCTATCGTGACTATCAATTCAAGGACGCAAAGGTGATATAGCACGGAGAGGCGAATCACCGGCGAATAGACGCAGCCGGTGGTGCTGATCAAAAGAGTGGGGGTTGCGGGCCCCATTGCAAGCCGGCGAGGTCAGGGTCTTCACCCTCTTGTGTCGGTCGATTGAGCTTGGCGGCCTTCCGCTGTGCACGGCGCTCTTCTTTGTCACGTTGTTTCTGCAGACGTGCTTTCTCGCGGTCCCGCTTTGCGGCTGTGGTTTTGCCTGTTCCTCCGATGATGTCCTCCTTTCGGGTGCGACGCGTCTATATAAGGCCTACTACGAGGCGGCACCACGCTTGTCGGTAACCACCGACGCCTTAGGGTCCCGGTTTGGGGCGTCCGGCCTTTGCATGAGACCGGGAGAGCGTATCTGAGCTGAGGCCTTGTTTTGCTGCTGAGATGATCTGGCGACGAATATCGTCTATCGACATTGTCGACGACGTCCGTTCCGGGTCTTGTAGTCCGAGCAGATCCCACCGGACCTTCGTCCTACGAATGGCCCGCTTTCGTCGGTGCGACGCTTTGGTTCCCCATGATGTCTTCATCGCATTTACACCTTCAAGGGTTGAACGTTACGAAATGGACGGGAAGATGTCCGCCTTACAATCATCGCGACTTGTCGAGAGACGGAGCCACTTTGTCCCCAGCAGTCACGAACCGATCTTCCGGAAAGACTGCCCGGAGCCGGTCGGTGACGGACCGACGGTACAGTTCCGGCTCGCGAGCGAGCAGAACCAACTTGTTGTTGTCGAGCAGAATATTGAGGTGATCCTCCGAGACGAGTAACCGCGTGCTATCCCCTACATTCACGCGATACAATGTTTTCCCGTCAGGATTACGCTCTGAGCCGGATACCATCTCCGTCAAGCCGTCAATGACACCTTCATAGGCCTCCGAGCGATGACGCACTCTCGTGCCGTCTGGGATGCGGACCCAACGCTCAACGGGTGTCGGTCGATTCATCTTGGCGGTACTCATGGACATTCACTCCGCGTGTGGTCGCTCATCTGTTTGTCTCCTTGACTCTATGTCACAGGGCTGCCGGATACGGTGCACATGCAGCCTGCACCAGCCTCCCTTGCCCGAAGTAGCGGTCGAGGGACACCGCTGAGTCGATCTCGGAGTCTCCGTCGGCTACACGGATGGCGGAGGCACAAAGGTCGCTGCTCGACGAACTCACCGCAGACTGATCAATACAATCGCGCACGAGAGAAACGGTGAGGGAAAAGCGCGAGGATCAGAATTCGTGTGGCTCAGTGTACCATATGGGAATGTGGATTGCGAACGAAGAAAGCCCCACTGCGGCAAGCTGGCGTTTCGGCTAACAACATCGTTCATAGGCAGCCGGAGCCGTGGGAGGACGGCTCCGGCTGGCATTCCCGTCCTTACGGTAGACACTCACCTCATCACGCCACTCAGCTGGACCTCTGCTATCGATCGATCATCAGAAGTGGAAACCGAAACCGCCGGACAGGACTGCAAAGACAACGATCCCGAGAAAAAACGCCGCATACACGTACGTCCATGTTGGCTCAGACTTGAGCTCGTCTTTTACATCCTTCATGTGTATATGCTGCATCGCGCTTCACCTCCTTGCTTCGAACGTTCGGTTTTCCGGATCAGGATGTCTGGACCGCCCTCTGTATTTAGTCAGATATTATGAAGTGAGCCGCTCCTTCGCCATCGCTCAGAGGATGGAATTTTCACCTACATCGTTAGAGTGAGAACATACGTGTGAGCAGGCAGGTTTAGTGAGTGCGAAGATAGGTAATGACGGCCTCGACACGTCCCTCGACGGAGAGCTTCTGATAGATGTGATGAAGATGCGTCTTTACTGTATCGACCGACAGGCACAACTGGTCAGCAATTTCCTTGTTGCTCCGACCGGCAGACGCGCAAGCCAAGATCTCTTGTTCACGGTCAGTCAGACTGGAAAGCAGAATGTTATTGTCCTCATAAGTGTGCCGCACCGCGCCGGGAACGGTGCGGGCGAGGTGTTCGAGCATGGTTGGTGACAAGACGTGTTCTCCACGAGCGGTTGTTCTGATTATACGAAGGAAGGCCGTACAATCGGTGTCTTTCAGGATGTAGCCGAAGGCCCCAGCCTGCATGGCTGCGACAATCCTGTTATCCTCATCGTACCGGGCCAGCAGCAGCACTCGCGTGTTGGGAAGGTGCTTGCGAACGAGTTTCGTGACCGATTCCACATCGAGATCAGGCATATCCACGTCTAACAGGACGATGTCGGGTTTGTGTTCTAGCGCCTGGCGATGGGCCTCGCGCCCATCCGTTGCTTCCACCACTGCGGCGATATCTCGCTCCCGTTCCAAGAGTACCCGCAGGCTTTGTCTGAACAGGCGTTGGGCTTCGACAATGAGCAGTCGGATGGACTTGGGTTGTATTTTGTGATCGGTACGATGGGCTGCGCTTCTCATGTTCGTGATCCCACCGGGATCGCTTGATAGGTTCCGTTGGCGGCGCAAAACAACAGGAGTTCCCTAAAGTGAATCGCACAGATCTCGACGCCTAGGATGATATCGACGGTGTTATAGCGGTACGACATACCTGCCTCCCTACTACATCGGGCAATCGCATGTGTGGCCGCAAGTCACAGCGAAAGAAGTTCGCCGGGCTCGCGAGCCCGATGACATCCTTCCAAGACAACTCAGTGAGATAATTGTTCAGAGACACAAGAGAGCAGGGGCCACAGTTGCCATGCACAGTCGGTCGGTGCGGTATTCTCACGACGAACATGACCACCACCCCCTGGAAAATGAGGCGGTATCGACAATTCAATCTACGCCTCACAGATATGACGATCAAGGGGGCACTCGTGGTGTCCAAGAATCAGGAAATAGTTGGCCGGAACATGCTGAGGCGCTAGCATAGGCCCATGTTCCGAACAGTCCTGCTTGTGTCAACAATAGCGTCTACATGGTTGATGGCCTGGCCGACGGTGGCGGCAACCGACGTTGTCGCACGGGTTCTCATCGTTCACGAGGGAGATCATCTGACAATCCACCATCAAGGCCGAAGGGACATGATTTATCTTCGGGATGTGGATTGTCCTGAGTTGAAACAACCCTATGGGAAACAGGCGAAGCATGCGACGGCTGCCTACATCGCTAACCGGGAAGTGATCGTGCGAGACTTGAAGCGCGATCGACAGGGCCGGATGATCGCCGACATTCTCCTGCCGGATGGGCGACAGATCGCCCATGAATTGATCAAAGAGGGGCTTGCCTGGGTGCAGCCGGGAGGGGCCGACGATCAGGCTCTGAAAAATATGGAAGAACTGGCTAGAGCCGGGGGGATGGGTCTGTGGGCTGAGCCCAATCCTGTCCCTCCCTGGAAGTGGAGATCCACCAAGCCTGCTCGCCACAACTAAATAAAGGGCTCTGCTGCTCATGCAATTTAGTTAAGTAGACGAACAATATTGAAAGATTCTAAGAATCGTTTCCTTGGATGGAGGGATTGGCGTGAGAATTCACATCCACATCTTCTGTGGATAACCCTGTGAACAAGTCTCTTGATCAGAGAAGGACGGTGCGAATGTCGCGCGTATTCATCGCCTCGCCTATTTTTTAGGCATCCGCCTCATAGAATCAGACCCACAAGTAATTGTGGTTACAGAATGTCTTCCTCCCTTTCTTGCATATTCCTAGGACGAGTACGTAACACGACCAATTAGCCCCTACTGGTGCCCTTGTCATTCCCTCCATTCGGATCGTTATCCACAGGGCCAAAACTTTTCTGTGGATGACCGTTCCTGCTCCAGGAGCGTGGTTTCGTATCTGTCAAGGGGTTCGAACAAGAAAAAACAGCTCCATCGAATGGCGAAAGAGAGTTAGTACCGGTTTCCCAATGTCAGAGCCAAATGGTCGGCTCCCGCCCTGCTGGTTGGTGTAGCCCTGAATCAACACGCCATAGTCCTCATGCTGCTTCAGCATGATGGCCTATGTAACGAGTGGGCCTTCCCTTCGTCGGTCAGGCCCTTCCGGTCGACTTCGAAATAAATATCGGCATGGATAATGTCCTGGGTAGAGACAACCGGAGTTGTGACCTGGGTGGGGTGGATGGTTGAAGTTTCGACTTGGCTTGTGACAGCGGTGTTTTGAGCAGATTCGGGACATTGGCGTTCTCTATCCTGCTCATGACAGGAGTAACCTCACCTTGGTCGCCGGGCTGACTATAAAGCCATGCTGCGGCGAGTAATCCTCCGAGGAAGAGGACGACTCCGGCTAGAACCATGACCTCTTTCGCATCTCTCTCCGGCACCTTGATCGTGGGGGCGATATTCCCTGACGACAACTGTGATGCACCCTGTGGCATGGCGAAATCCTCCTTCTTTCGTAAAAAGTGAAAGGTGAAACGTGAAACTCAGCACTCACCACTTGCTTGGGCTTGTTGAGATCCACATCCTTTCGGTTGTTGGTTCGTTGTGCCGGCGAAGGATTGCGTGAGCAACGGGAATGCCAAAGACGAAAAGTTGGAAAGTTGAGAAAGTTGTGGGGAAAGTTCGGGGGGTAAGTAATTGGGCAAGACTGGAGAAAGATGCGGGGAAGTTGAGACCATCACGCCATGCGAGGATCGCCCCGCAAAGAAGTAAGGCAGGCAAATGTCTGTAGCCCGCTGGTGGGTTGTGAGCTTATGCATGGACTCGTGTTCTGCCGGTTCGTTTATGATCCAGTGACGAATGACCTCCCCCGTTGCAACTCGTTGAAACGGAAACGGTTGTGGCGTATTGTCACGGAACCATAGTGGCTTCGCGTACGACAGAGATTAGTGGATCCCGGTCTTATGCGTATCGGTCTAGGCCATTGCTAACCGGTGTGAATATGAGCGACGAATCCAAAGCCGTTGAAGAAGTAGCCAAGACAACTGGCAAGGCCATTGACGCAGGGCGACAACTTGGAGGTTTTCTATCCAAGTATGTCGGCGGCTCGATTGAACAGGCGATGGGCATTGTCGAAGACAAGCTGAAATATTTGCGTTGGGAGCGTCAAGTCCGATTAGTTGAGCGTGCTAATCAGTTCCTAGCCAAGAAGGGGCTATCAAATCCGAGTCGGAAAGTTCCACTGCAGATAGCCATCCCTTTAGTTCAAGGCGGCTCTCTCGAAGAGGATAACGAGCTGCAGGACAGATGGGCGACTCTTTTGGTTAATGCAGCTGATGCCTCTTCAAATGTTGAGGTTCGACGAGCGTTTATCAGTATTTTGGAGGACATGACTCCTTTGGACGCCTTGCTACTTGAAAGGATCTATTCATCAACTGAAATTCTGGACGTTAATGCAGAAATATGGACGACATACTTACCCGATCGCATCACGCTGGAAAAGCCCAATCAGGAGAATCTACGGCCTCCAAATCACGTGGAAATATCCCTCAGCAACTTGGCGAGGTTAGGGCTCATTGCTACTGCAATGGCATGGGGAGGATTTGCCATGTTTAGCTGTGTGTACCGAACTGTTCTTGGCCGTGAGTTCCTGAAGGCCATTTCAATTGGCAAAGATAGCTCTTAACCCGACAATAAACCGGACCGTAGGAAAACCCGCGCAAGCCGGTTATTCTAGGTTATAGGAATTTTGGGGGTTACACCTCGATTTTATTCGGATTGGCTTATAACTGTTAGACGAGGTCAGTGGTAAACGTAAACGTGCTGGAATCTAAGGTGCCACAGAAAGCCAATCTCAGACTTGCGCTTCATGACAACGGGAAATACCAGCTGATTCTTGCCGCGAATGTAGAAGGCTTCGACATCTATGTCTGCCCGCATGGAACAAAGAACAAACTTCGTAGCAGCTGGCACGAGTCAGGGAAGGTACATATTCACACGCCGGTTGGGCGCAAGATCGGCGACGCTCAGATAAGGCCAGAAAATTTCACTGGCAAGGTCAACCTTTATCAGGGCGGGTACAGTGGTTCTGATTGGTCTTATCGACCAAAACAAGACTCTGAAACTAGGCGCACCCTATTGATTGAAAAGCCGCGACCTGGGCGTCCGTTGAACTGTGCAATCTGGGCAGTTGAGCGAGGCAGAAGCGATTTGGTGAAAGAGGTGCTAAGTGAATACGATGGTTCGCGGGGATTATAGCTAAGCCCATAGTTATGAATAGGCCTTCACGATCTGATCGAGGGTAGCGGTTTCATGGTATTCCCTGCGTTTCTTGAGGGCAGCGAAGTCCTGTTCGATCGGGTTAAAGTCGGGAGAGTACGGCGGCAGGAACAGCAGCGTGGCGCCGGTGGCCTCGATGAGCGCCGCCGTCTCCGACGATGTGTGAAAGGCCGCGTTGTCCATGATCACGAGGTGCTGGGCATTGAGACGCGGGCACAGCCTCGTCTTGAGCCAGGTGTTGAAGACCACCGTATCGCACGTCCCCTCAAACAGCAGTGGTTCTTCGAATCGCCCATCCATACGGGCCGCAATCAGCGAGGTCCGTGGCCGGCGCTGCCCGGAGACCAGGCCGTCCACGCGGTGACCCTTCGGTGCGTACCCATACCGCCGCGCCGTCGACGACGCAAACCCGCATTCATCGATATGGACGGGTCGTTTGCCACGGCGAAAGAACCGCTCGCGCAGGCGCAGGAATTGTTTCCGTTGCTGCGGATCGCGCTCCTGGTACCCGATCCTTTTTTTTATGGGTCAACGCCAGTTTGTGGAGTGCGTTCCAGATGCAATGCCGGGACACCTGGAAATGCCGTGCTCGCTCCGCTTGTGTCCGATCGGGATGGACTTCCACATGACGACGCAAGGCGTCCCAATCCAGTTTGTGGGGTCGTTGTGGGCCGGGACGCTTGTATGCTAGGCCGCCGGGCTTGAGCCAGCGGTAGACGCTGGCCTCGCCCACCTTGAATCGCCGAGCCGCCTCGGCCTTGCTGCCACCACTCCGGACAAAATCCACGACCCGTTGGCGCAAATCTGATGAGCATCTCATGCCCCATGATCGCAAAGTCCACCGTCAATGTCCATCAGTAATTGAGGGCTTGGCTATAACCCTTGTGGCACATCTCATTGCGGACTGGACACAACCAAGTCTGTTAGCTGTGGTGAGTAAATTGTCCGATATCGCATGGGCTTCCTTAAATGCTGCAGTAAAAAATCCATAGCACATCGCTGTGGTCAGGATTATCATGGGAGCTAGGGACAGGCATGACTATTGACTTATTTGTAGATGGGGACGAGCAAAGATTTGAAGAGGCGGACCCCGTTTCTTCTAATCAGCCCGTCATGCGGTATTGCTGAATCAGTTTGATTCGATGATCTGAATCACGGCTGCTCGGACTCTGACGTCTCGCGGAGTCTCACTTTTCCGTACCTGTACCTGCCCGGTCACTCGCGCGCGGTCCCCATCCTTCTCCAATGCCTCAGCTGTGACGGCTGGGATTCATAGGGTTGACAAGTGATACCTCTGAGGGTAACACTCGATTACGATGAAGGTTCGCGGGGGTGGGTATGTCTTTATCACCTTGAAGGGCGATCATTCTCCCCGCCATGTACATTGCTATCGAGACGGCGTACTCGTTGTGAAATGGGATTTGGAGAACATACAGCCGATGATCGGGAAGACGTCGAGACGAGTGCGCGCATTGATTAAAGAATTGGACGACGAGGGGATGCTATGAAGATTCGATCGGTGATGTGTAATAACCGCAAAAAGGTATTTCAAGTGAAGGCCTCAAAAGGCACGCTGCTGTTTCCCTATTCGAAGGTCGAGGTTCGTCCGAGCAGCAGCGATCCGGTCGTCAGTGTCTTTGTCGATAAGGAGTTGGGAGGAGAGGGGTTCACCTATGTCTTGGCATCCGGGAAGGAAGGTACGGTTCATAGCGAGCAGGTGTTGGAATACAATCAAGCCCCATCCTTCTTGAGAGATGCGGTGCTGTACAAGTTGACGATTGAAGCGCAGAAGCGGATCGAAAGCAGTCCGCTCTCAAAACGGGAAATTATCAGGCGGTTGCGCACATCGGGGACGCAGTTGTACCGCTTGCTTGATCAAACCAACTACCGTAAGTCAGTCGATCAGCTTCTCTCGCTGCTCCATGTTCTGGACTGTGATGTCGATCTGCTTGTCAGGAGCAGGAGCTCGTCCGGAAAGGCAGCCTAGCTGGGCACTCCGAGAAGCCGGTTTGTTGGTCGCATTAGATCTGCAGCATAACCTGAGAGAAGGTGTTATGACAGGGGTGCCTCTGACGACGCGCCCACGAAGTAGAGGTGTTTCTCTCCGGTGAGATGCTGCGGCTGGACGATGTAGTCGCCTGTCATCGAGGGAATCCAGATGGACTTTGCCACCTTCATATTCCCTCCCGTCAGCGCCCAAGTGAGGCCGCCCACGATGCCTCCGCCGATCGCATAGGCCATTTTCGCCGCACCATAGGGAATGGTGAGAGCCCAGCAGGATGCTTGGAGCCCGGCTGTCTTGGGGCTGGACAAATTCGACGAGTTGGACGAGCCCGATGGCGGTGGACTCATCTCGGAGATGTCTTCACCATGAGCCAGTACAGATTCCTCTGTGACGACCAGTAGTGTGCAGAGGGTAGCTCCCACAAGGAGCACCAGCCTGGCCTGCACCCATGGAAAGCGATTCGTGTTCATGTCTATTCTCCAGTGGTCAGACTTGTCCAACAAACGAAACCACCACGAGTGCTCGTCTACGGCGGGCTAGATGGTTCTTTAATTATTCAAACAGTTACCCTCAATGCCTCGCACGTCGCAAGGACCGTAGAGGAGATCGATGAGAAATTTCCTTTCAGCGTGACCGTTTCTGTGGAGACTTGTAGATGACACAGAATAAAAACCCACCCTATGGAACCGGAAGTTTGGTTTATGGTTCGTCTTTAGAGGACTCCTCGCTCTGTTTGAGCCAGAGTTCAAGAAGTCTTGTCTCGCGTTCAGACTGGGAAATGTGTTCCAGCGCGAACGCGCCCGTCAAGCGATCTTCATAAAAAGCCCTTTGCTTCGCGTAGGTTTTTTTAAAGGCTTCCGTCTTAAGAACTTTCCAATCGGCATCGGATATGCCGGCATGGGAACGCAAGAGGTTGATCTCGATGGCTTGGAAAGCAAAGACTTTGGCCAACACCTTAATGACGGTTGCATTTGTCATAAACCTTGGAACTTTGTCAGCCATGAGGAATCGTTTCGGTAAGCCCGAGGCACACAGGACTCTAGCGGCGGCGTTATCAGCGTCGCAGAGTCGGAACCTCGAAGTGAAAAGGATCAGTTCCGCACGCCGCTCCACACTTTTGCCGGATCGATCGGCTTGTCAGGATTGAGTGTCTTCGCTTTTTCCAGCAGGACATCGGTCCCCTCCGGATAAGCTGGGTCAGAAATACAACAATTATCGACCGGACAGACTGCCGCACATTGGGGTTCGTCAAAATGGCCGACACACTCGGTACACCGATCATGAGTGATCACGTAAATATTATCCCCCACTCCCTGGCCGTCGCCCACATGATTGCCCTTCCCCTCAGCATCGCTGCGAGTTTCGAAGATGGCCTCGTTCGGACATTCCGGCAGGCAAGCGCCACAGTTGATACATTCGTCGGTAATCAGCAGTGCCATGATTCGAGCCTCCTTATATTCTAAGATTGAACAGGGCGCCGTACGTCCTCTTTATCCTATTTCCCGCAAGGTCCCCTCAAGAGATCTCATCGTGGAAGTGTACTCATGACCATATCACTGAAAGCGCAATGAATATGGCAGCCAAGCTGTCTGATTCGGGTTTTCACTAGATCAATAGGATACGCATGTTGCACCTTCATACGCGCTCCTGTCAATGCGGTGGTTCGAAAGGAGAATTTTTGGGGGAAGAGAAGTGGGGGCTTGCCTCGTAATAGGAGTCTGAGTTCAGGGGTGGGCCCCGTTGATTCGGCTCAGGCTGTCATGCGGGCACCGCTGAATCAGTGTGATTCAAAGATCTGAATCACGGTTGCCTGCACTCTTACGTTGCGCGGAACCTCACGCTTCAGCACGTGTGCGACGCAGGTTACGCGCCCCCGATCCCCATCCTTCGGAAACGCCTCAACCACACTCGACTTACGGCTTCCCATGACTTTCACGGGCAACGAGCCCGTCTCATCCTCCAGTACGAAGCGTAGGTGGAGTATGAGGTTCGGTCTGGTTCTGTATAGCTCAACGAGATAGAATAGGTGCCAAGGGCTGACCGCTACCTATCGAATTCCCTGGAGCGCGCTACCGCGTTACCCCTCTGAGGCAACAGCAGTAAGACAGCTTTCTCGACGGCGAGAAACGAATGAATGAAGCGCGGGGATGACCCCTTAAATATTCTTCCGGTTCGGTTGATGGCGCACAGGGTGAAAACCCATGAACTCGTACGATGTCTCCATCGTCGGCGCCGGTGTCGTCGGATGTGCGATTGCCAGGGAATTATTGTGTCGGTGCCGGGCCGCCCCGATCCGTATCCTCGTCCTCGAACAGCACGAGCGCCCCGGCGAAGAAACCAGCGGGCGCAATAGCGGCGTCCTTCACAGCGGGATCCATGAACCTCCCTTTTCTCTGAAAGAGCGGCTCGCCGGCGAAGGTTGCCGGTTGGCGACGGCATATGCTCTGGAACATGACGTTCCGTTACTCAGGGCCGGCATGATCATCGCTGTGTCAATGGAGGACGTCCGTCGAGGCCTCTGGCGCGACATCTCTATGTTGCGGCGATTGTGGTTCAACGCCTGGAGGACGAAAACGACGGTGAGGTTCATGGCGCCCTCCGCCTTACGAGCTTGGGAACCGTACCTTCACGCCTGCTGTGGCATCGCCATTCCGAGCGTCTCCGTCATCGATTCTCAAGCCTTCGTGCAATCGCTCAAGACCGAGTCAGAAGCGGGCGGCGCAGAATTTGCCTTCAACAATCGGGTCACCGGCGTCGAGGAGGCAGCTGGCTCGTATCTCATATCCACCGACCGCCAACAGATCCAGACCACCTGCCTCATCAATGCGGCGGGACTCTATGCCGACGAGATTGCGGCACTGGGCATGTCCTACAAGAAATATGTCATCAGCCCCCTGAGGGGTGAGTATTACGAACTGGTCACTCCCGAGAAGCAAAGCCTGATCGGGCGTCCGGTGTATCCTGCGTTACCACCTCAAGCGACCGGGAAGGGAATTCATTTTAGTCCCCGTCCAAACGGACGGGTGTATCTCGGGCCGAACGAAATGCCCATCACCGACAAAGCGGATTACAGCTCGCGCAAGACGCCGCCTGGTTTGTTCGTTGAAATCTTGCAGAAATTCCTTCCCTCGCTAGACGAACGCGATCTTCGTTGGGCCTATTCCGGAATCAGGCCGCGTGTCGTGACGAATAGCCGTGCCAAGAGCGACTTCATCATCTCGGTCGATCGTGAAGATCCCCCGTTGATTAATCTGATCGGCATTGAATCACCGGGGCTCTCTGCCGCCTTGGCGCTCGCACGACATGTTTGCGATCTGCCGTCCCTTCGGAGCCGGTTTCCGTCCGCCTAATTCTCCTCCCGGCTTCATGACACCTACGAGCTGGGCGTGGAGTTAAGAGGTCGGGTACCTTTGTCTCCGTCATCATCGCTTCCGTAACTGTCAACGAAAGGTCACCGTTTGACAGGGGAATCCTGGGGTTTCTTACCTGCTTGCGCTTTTCCGTCGCCCACAGTGCCACCCGGTTCCGGCCACTGAGTAATCACGATTTCCATTCGCCGGTTCCTACTCCGACCATTTTCAGTATCATTCGTCGCGATAGGCTTGCTATCTGCGTACCCCACTGCTTTGATTCGGTCGGCCCCTAGCCCGCCGCTGACCAGTACCTGAACGGCATGGTCGGCCCTGGTCCGAGAGAGTTCGGCATTATCCCGAAAGCCTTTCCGAGGGTCGTTCCGGAGCGGCTGGTTATCGGTGTGCCCGGCTACCTCTATGTTCTGGTAACGGAATCCATGCAAGACGACGCCGATCCGCTCAAGCAGCGAGGCGCCTCCGATGGTGACCGTCGCGTCACCTGGGGGGAATAACTCACCGGCTGCCAATGCGAGGGTCAATCTATTTCCCCGCTGCTTCAAGGCAGCACTGCCCTTCCTGAGTTCGGGCTGTAATAGGTTCGCAAGGCTTTCGCTTACTTTGCCGAGCTCGCTATTCGATAGGAATGCTTCCCCATCATCTGCGACCTCAGAGTCTGGTCCGAGCAGGTTGGTCAAGGAGAGATTGTGATCGATAGGTAGCAGCGCAAGCGAGGGAGGTTCTTCTTGAGCGGAAGGTGGCGTGGTTTGTTTGGACGAATTGAGCTCAAGCTCCGCCAGCAATTGCTTTGTGCGCACAAGTTCCGCGTCTTTTGCCGTGAGTTGAGGGTTGAGATCCGCCAGCTTTTGCGAGGCTTGTTTGAGGTCCTCCTTGACCTGTGCCAGTTCTTGGTCTTTCTTCGCCGTCTGCTGTTCCGCTTCGGCGGTGCGGCGCTTGGCCTGGGCCAGTTCCAGTTCTTTTCCCGCTATCTGCTGTTCCGCGTCGGTGACACGACGTTTGACCTGCGTCAGCTCTTGCTCTTTCCCCACCGTCTGTTGTTCGGCTTCGGTGACACGGCGCTTGGCCTGCGTCAAATCCTGCTCTTTTCCCGCCATCTGCTGGTCCACTTCAGCGGCGCGGCGTTTGGTCTGGGCCAGTTCATGCTCTTTCTCTGCCATCTGCAGTTCGGTTTCAGTGACACGGCGCTTAGCCTGAGCCAGTTCTAGTTCTTTCCCGACTATCTGCTGTTCCGCGTCGGTGACACGGCGCTTGGCCTGTGCCAGTTCCTGCTCTTTTCCCGCCATCTGTTGTTCAACTTCGGTGACACGGTGTTTCGCCTGCGCCAGCTCTTGCTCTTTCCTCGCCGGCTGTTGTTCGGTCTCAGCGCCTCGGGCCTTCGCCTGCGCCGGTTCTTGTTCTTTCTTCGCCATCTGTTGTTCAACTTCGGCGACACGGCGCTTGGCCTGCGCCAGTTCTTGCTCTTTCTTCGCCATCTGTTGTTCAACTTCGGCGACACGGCGCTTGGCCTGCGCCAGTTCTTGCCCTTTTCCCGCCGATGCCAACTGTTGCTCGAGTTCGGCAATACGGCGCTTGGCCTTGTTGAACTCCTCAGTCTGGGACGCAAGATCATCTCGAAGCTGCTTGGAAGTCTCGTGGCCGCTGGTTATCAGGGCTGCGAGCTCATTATCCTTGGCATGCAGCTGGAGAACGAGCTCACCGATCCGTTGCTTGAGTTGTCGCTCGAGCTCATCGATTTTGTGCTTGGCCTGCTGGAGTTGATTCCTCGCCACACTCAATTCGTCTTGCGATGACTGGCCGTCTGAATCTTCAACAGCCATGGAAACCGGGATGTTTCCGCATAGCATGACGATGGAGACAAGAGCAAAGGCGGATAACCTGATGATCATGTTTCACCCACAAATCGATAAGGTGCGGTGACCACAAATGGATTCCCCGCCAATGGGCCTCACTTCACTCATGTGCGCATGAAATCCGCTCAGGAGGCTTAGGCGGAAGCACCTGAATCCAAGCCTAAACCGATGTTGGCGCGTTCCCCTCTTTATGAAGGAAAAGAAAAAGCGGGAAAGAGATCGTATCGCCTTCGCGATTCACTTTGCAACGGGGTGTATGGGGTCATGACACGCAAGACTGCGGGCGGCGAGAGGAATCTGGAACAGCCATCGAAATGAACAATCTGGAATCCAAATGGTGTAAAAAGCCTTCACCGCACCGATGCACCGTATTTTCTCTGGCAATTTGACAACGTATTCGCGAACGGATCTGCGAGGCAGAGACCGAATCCCATCACAGGTTGATGCTCTGATATAGGTTCCAGCTTCCCGCCTTGAATCTGATCGTCCGTCTCGCTAGACTTCGTTCCGCTCGAGGCGTTCTGCTTTTTCGGAGGTTACCCAGATGACGGTTCGCCCTCTTCCTCACGCATTCATTGTCTTCGCAGCATTGGTCTCAGCAGGGATGAGCCCTTCGGAGGCAGCCGACCAACCGCAACAAGTGAGAGCAGCGTGCGAGAAAGGCACTGCAACAGCATGCAACTCCCTCGGGTTGTTGTCTCTGAAAGGGGAGGGGGTGAAGCAAGATGACACTCGAGCTGCAGCCCTTTTCAGGAAAGCCTGTGACGGCGGGGATGCGGGTGGTTGCTCCAATCTTGGCGTGATGTATGCCGAGGGGATCGGGGTTCCACAGGACGACGTTCAAGCCGCTGCCTTCTCTCGGAAAGCCTGTGACGGTGGGAATATGAAGGGCTGCTTCAATCTTGGCGTGATGTATGCTGAGGGGACCGGGGTTCAACAGGACGACCTTGAGGCCATCGACTTCTATAGGCAAGCCTGTGATGGGGGGCATATGAAGGGTTGCTACAACCTTGGCGTGATCTATGCTGAGGGGATCGGAGTCCCACAGGACGACGCTCAAGCCGTTGCTTTCTCTCGGAAAGCCTGTGACGGTGGGAATGCGAGGGGCTGCTACAACCTTGGCGTGATGTATGCCGAAGGGGCTGGGGTCCCTCAGGATGACGTTCAAGCAACTGATTTCTATAGGAAGGCCTGTGACGGCGGGAATCCGAGGGGCTGCTACAACCTTGGCGTGATGTACACTGAGGTCCAGCAGGACAACTTTCAAGCCGCCGACTTCTATCGAAAAGCCTGTGACGGTGGAAATGCGAGGGGTTGCTCCAATCTCGGTCTGATGTATGCTCAGGGGACCGGGATCAAGCAGGACGACATTCGAGCCATCCACCTCTACAGAAAGGCCTGTGACGCTGGGGATGCGAAGGGCTGTATCCATCTCGGCATGGTCTATCAAGTTGGAAGGGGCATCAAATCGGACGATACTGAAGCACTGAAGTATTACGGGAAAGCCTGCGATCTCAGGGAGCCAAAAGGCTGCTCTCATTACGCAAAGTTGAAGACGGGTAGACGGTGAGCTGGTCTGTGCTCAAGACCATCATGAGTTCATAAAGCAGAACAGAGGCAGAGAAAAACAGAGGGTCAGCGGCAGTAAAAAAGAGCGCTAAATTCCTATCAAGCCATCCGAATTTCTTCCCACCGGCCCTGTTCGATTGCGTCAATCAGAGCCTAGCGCTTTTTAACAGAGCTTCTTGGCCACACGTGAGGAGGGTTACTCCTTTGTCCCCGTTGAGGCCCTGTTCCTCCATCCTGCTTATTGACCATGAGCGGCACTTGCGGTTGTCCGCTCGAGCACGACGAGGAACTGAACCGCTCAGCAGCCTCTCGTGCTGACTACTCCCCCGGAGAAGAGTAGGCAAGCGTGGCCAGGTCCCTTTCCAGTCTGGACAACGCCGGAAGGAAGAGAGCCGTTCTCAATAAGGGCCGACTGACCTACTCTGGTTCGGTACGGTATGGTGTAGCAATTGAAGGAGGCTGCCGCCTTTCTGTTTCGACACAGGGCACATGACGGCAGAGAGAGGACACATGGATAATGACGCAGCCTACGGGGTGTGGTGGCTCGTCCTCATTAATTCCCTGTTCTTTATTCTTTTTGCGCTGAGCTTCACGCGTCCTCGGACCGGACGTGATTGGCGATCCCTTGGAGTCTTCTCCGCGTTTATCGTGGCCCTATTTGCGGAGATGTATGGGTTCCCCCTGAGCTTGTATCTGCTTTCGGGGTGGCTGGCGAACCACTATCCGGAGGTCGATCCGTTTGCTCACGACACCGGCCATTTCTGGCATGTCTTGCTCGGCATCCCTGGCCCCGCGCACTCTGATCCAGTGCATATTCTCAGCGAGGTGCTGGTTTTCATAGGGCTGATCCTGCTGGCGGTGTCCTGGCGCGTCTTGTATCGGGCGCAGCGCGAGCAGACCCTGGCCACAAGTGGAGCCTATGCCTTGGTCAGGCATCCGCAGTATGCCGCCTTCATCATCATTATGCTGGGTTTTCTTCTCCAGTGGCCGACCTTTCCGACGCTGGTCATGTTCCCTGTGCTCGTGGGGATGTATGTCCTGCTTGCGCACGAAGAGGAAGCAGAGGCTCGTGCGCAATTTGGCGAGGCCTATGAGCAGTATGCGGCAGTGACCCCGGCCTTTGTTCCTTCATGGAAGCGGGTACGAGGACCCGAAAGCTGAACGTAGGAAAGCCTGGTCCATGGATGGGGCAAGAATCATGAGCGGAAGGGCAGGATGGGTGCTGTATAACCCGCCTGGGTGTTATGGTACCGTGCCTACCTCCATGGAGGAATTACAATGATATTCAGACGGCCGGAGCTCGAAAAAGATAATCCGATCGCTCCTGAACCGTATATAGGTCCGCGCCGACGGCTGGCGCTGGCTCGAGTCTCAGCATCGAGGGAATTTACGGAAGAGCATGATTTGAAAAAGATGTTGCAGGATTTAACGCTGGCGGCATCCCGTTATGTGGACAGTTTGCAGAAAAAGAAGAAAACAGAGAAGAAGCTGAAGATACTGCAGCATGCGATTGCACAAGCCGAGAGAGTGCTCGACGAACCGGAGGGTAAGTCCGTTTGCTTCTGAAACCTCGTACGGTCACGCGGTGATCCAGCTGCCCCGCCTTGAATCATTTCCGATACAGTCTGTTATCCTTATAGATACAGAACCATCGTTGTAGCACTCTCCCAACCTCCGTTCTATTTCGTAAGACCTTAATATAGAAGCAGATACTTCTCCAGTCCCTCTGGTGCAAAGTTTGCTGATACCACAAGTGGAACGTCTTTCTTGTACTGAAGACGAGTCAGCGGCGGAGTAAATCCGGGGAGAAGACGGGGAGGATCGCATGTCAGGGAAAAATATCGTGTTGTGTTCAGATGGAACAGGCAACACCGCCATCAAAGCGCGGGGGACCAACGTCTTCAAACTGTACGAAGCGGTTGATATCCAGGGTCATAAGTACGACCAGACCTTGAGGCCGCAAGTGGCATTTTATGATGACGGAGTCGGCACGTCGCGGCTGGCTCCGGTCAAGTTGATCGGCGGCGCCTTCGGCTATGGGTTTCGCAGGAACGTCAAAGAACTCTACATGGAATTGATTCATGTCTACGAGCCGGGCGACCACATCTTCCTCTTTGGGTTCAGTCGGGGAGCCTATACGGTCAGGGCTCTCTCGGGGCTCATCCAGTACTGCGGCATTTTGGATGTGGGGAAAGTCAGCCATGCGGCACTCAAGCATTGCGTGAACAAATGCTGGACGGCGTTTCGGCGCGAGGCGTTCCAGAGGGTGACGGAAAGCGAGCGGCGGAAGAATCAGCCGTCGCCCGACAAGGTCAAGCAAGACCGAGCGCGACGTGAAGCGTGCGGCGCGATCATCCACGATGAACATGCGCCAGATGGGGCTGTGACCATAGATTTTGTGGGAGTCTGGGATACGGTCGGCGCAGTCGGGATGCCGTTTGAGGAGCTACGCGATCTGTTCAACTGGATCTATCCCATGCGGTTTTCTGAATTGACTCCCAGCAGCCGCATCATCCGTGCCTGCCACGCCTTATCGATCGACGACGATCGTCGGACTTTTCACCCGGAATTGTGGAATGAAAAGGACATACCTGCTGCTCAGGTTGATCAGGTATGGTTCGCGGGTGTGCACTCCAACGTGGGAGGCGGCTACGTGAAGCACGGCATGTCTCTGGTGGCTTTGGATTGGATGATGGCCGAGGCTGAGCTCTGCGGGCTACGTTTTATCAAGGCGGACCGCGAGTACGTCCACACACACCAAGACGTGCATGACGAGCTCTATGATGCCCGTGCTGGCTTAGGCGCGTACTATCGCTGGGAGCCGCGTGACATCGTGAAACTCTGTCGCGATCACCATATGGGTTTGCCGAAGATCCATGTCAGTTTGTTTGAACGGATTGCCAACGGCACGGGGTGCTATGCTCCCATCAATCTTCCCGTTCAGTGTGAGGTGGTCTGTACAAATGAGGAACAGTCGTGGCCTTCGGACCGGATTCTGTGGACGATTGAGCGTGAGATTGGGCGTGGTGAAGAGACAGGCATGAAGCCGGCAGGGAATGAGTCTCTGCTGGAACGCATGACCGGAACCATCAAGAGCGGAAAGATGTCCTACTACTGCTTCGTGGCGGCCTCGATCCCTGCCGTCGGTTGGTGGTATGCCTTGCCGCCCTTTCCACAGGCTGCGGAGACCGTAGCTCAATGGTGTCCCTATCCCAATCTCGTGATCGGCGGCATCTACGCCTGCCTTGGTGGGCTGGTCTGGTGGTGGTCCGATCGGGTCGACCGACGGATGGACGTTGTGGCCCAGAAGCATTGGCAACCGCGTCGTGAAGCGCTACGGAACATCTTCACGGAGGCTCGAACGCGACGGGAATTGGAGCAAGCCGAGGGGGGAACATCGACAGAACGAGAGCCAGGTAGTTTCGCATTGAGGTAGGATGATGGGTCTCTGTGCATCATTCCTCGGGTGTCACAGAATAAAACTCGGATAACAAGCCCTCGCCAATCGGGTTGGGAATGGGCAATAGGTGGGCAAGAGGACAAGAGGAGAAATAGATCTGCAATCGAGTGAGGAGCGGGGTTCAACAACGACCGCCATCTGTGATTACTCCTTTTCCAAGCCGATGATTCGCTTCCGTCCGCTTGATATCCATTTCGATACACCTTTTTATCTGCTGAGGATGCGGCTGTGTAGATCTATCGGGCAGGCGGCTTAAAATTACGGAGTGAGACTTTGGACTTGCATCGTGGTACCCGAAGCGCGTAGCATGCCCTCTTCGCAGTAGTAGGATTCATAGTTGACGATGTCGGGTGCTATCTAATGCGGTCTTCCCTTTTCTCTTTGATGTGGGTCGGTCTTTGTCCGCGGGGTCCTACCTAGAGTGTCGGACGTTTGTCCTCTCTTGCAAAAAATGCGCGTGTGGATGCAAGGAACCTATTGGTCCAGGTTATTTTC
This sequence comes from Nitrospira sp., assembly GCA_029194665.1. Taxonomy (NCBI): domain Bacteria; kingdom Pseudomonadati; phylum Nitrospirota; class Nitrospiria; order Nitrospirales; family Nitrospiraceae; genus Nitrospira; species Nitrospira sp. Next base: position 422,090 of record JARFXO010000004.1, read on the forward strand.
TTCTCTGACTAAGCAAGCCCATCCGAATGGCTGGACAAGGTTCACCCTTTAATCAAGTTAGGAGACACATCATGCTGAAATGGTCGACAGTTGGAGCGTCTGGTAGCCTGTTCATTCTTCTCAGCAGCATCTTCGTCTCTGATGCTCATGCGTACATTGATCCCGGAAGCGGGAGTGCCTTACTCCAGCTCATTCTCGGAGGTATCGCCGGAATCGGGGTTGTTGCCAAGTTGTACTGGGATCGAGTCAAAACCAAGTATCACTCCTGGTTCGGTCGAAAGAACGAATCGTCATGAATAAGTCGACGATGGCCGACACTCGACCTACCAGGGTAGGTGGGTCTTTTAGAGATCCTAGTGGGTACGTCTATCGCCATGGTGACCGCATTTTTCGTACCGTAACCAATGCGGGGAAAGAGCAATTCGACTTCGTTCACCAGTCCGGACTCTTCAAGTTGCTCATGCGAGAGGGACATCTCTTGCCTTTCGAGCTCATTGAGCGGCCTCTTTTGTCGGATGGAGATGACGAATCAATATCCTATGTGCTTGAGGTGCCGAAACTCACGTTTATATCGTTTCCTTACGAATGGCCGTTTCCAGCTCTCAAGGCCGCGGCCCTGTTGCATCTAGATATTCAGCTGACTGCTCTTGACCACGGCGTGACACTGTCTGATGCCTCTGCATACAATATCCAGTTCATTGGCGCCACTCCTACATTTATTGACCATCTCTCATTTCGGAGGTACGAACAGGGCGAGATGTGGGCGGGGCATCGGCAGTTTTGCGAGCAGTTTCTGAGTCCGCTCTTGTTGCGGTCGCTGTTCGGCATTTTCCACAACGCCTGGTATCGTGGGAGTCTGGAAGGGATTCCGGTCGTTGAATTGAGCCGGTTACTAACCTGGCGGCACTACCTCAAGAAGAATTTGTTAACGCATATTGTTTTCCAGTCCTGGCTGCAACGATCGACTGAGTCCACTTTACAGGGGCAGGGTCTCGACAAAAATGCCGTGAGAGAGGGGGGCCTCCCCCGGCAAGCGTATCGCAAGCTGCTCACCGGCCTGCGCGATTGGATCAGAAGCATTGAGCCTCTTCAAACAAGCAAATCGACTTGGCAGGACTATGCCAAGGATAACTCGTATCAGGCCGCCGAATCGGGTGAGAAAGTGGCCTTCGTGCGCGACTTTGCTGCGCAGCATCGCCCTCGGCAGTTGTGGGATTTTGGTTGTAATGCTGGAGTCTTTGCCAAGGCGGCCCTAGAAGGCGGCGCCGAGTACGTGGTCGGGTTCGATTTCGATCAAGGTGCACTCGACGGTTGCTACGCCGAGGCACGTAAAGATCAGCTTCCTATCCAATCAATTGTGATGGACATGGCCAATGTAAGCCCAGACCAAGGGTGGCTGGGAATCGAACGAGAAGGGCTTGGTGCCCGTCGATCCGCGGATGCCCTAGTGGCTCTCGCGGTAGTGCATCACCTGGCTATTTCACGGAACATTCCTTTTGGGGAGCTCTTGGATTGGCTAGTGGACCTTGCTCCTTGTGGGATCATCGAATTTGTCCCAAAGACAGATCCTATGGTGAAGAAACTCCTGGCGCTTCGGGCGGATATCTTTGAAGCCTACACGTGGGGATTTTTCACGGATCGCATCGGCCAAAAAGCACGGATCGACCGTGTTCTACAAGTCGGGCAACACGGCCGCACCCTCGTGAGTTACATCCGGCACGGATATGAGGGAATCCGCCGAGAGCATCCCCTGTGAATCCGGAGCAGTCCTCGGAGACGTTCTGGCTCGACCACAGAGTATTCCTCGCGATTACCTTCCCGTTCCTCACGTTGCTCAGTCCCTTTGCGGTCTACTTGACGAAACGGGACTATCCCCTGATGAGTCCCGAAATCTTGCTCATCCTTGCGGGCATGTTGTGTGTGTCGGGGGTGATTGGGTTGTTCCGCTGTGCCGGCGGAAGACTCGTATACGCAATGAGTGTGAGCGGCCTTCTCGCTGTTGCTGCCGACTATCAATTTGAGTGGGTTGCACAGAGTCGCACCATTACGCTTCTTGTTATTTTTGGAATACTCGTGGTTCTGATGCGACGTTTCGAAAAGACCATGACCTTGGCAGTAACGGCGTTTCTCTGTGTGTTTGTGATTTCGACCTTCCTGCGCAATGGATTCGGGGACGCGTCCGATCCTGTCTTGGCTGCGCCACGCATGGATGCGACGACAGATGGTCCACCCCGGCTCATCCATCTCATCCTGGACGAACATCTTGGTGTCGAGGGAATCCCCGACGATACCGACTATGCCAGGGAGCTGAAGCGCAAGATCAAACAATTCTATCAACGTTACGGTTTTGAGCTGTACGGTGGAGCATACAGTCATTACCTCGACACGGAAGACTCAATCCCGAATCTGGTGAATTTCTCAGCGCAAAGCGTCAACATGGTATTTCTTACGGGTGAGCGCCCTCCATACGCCTTGCAGCAGAACCGCTATTTTCAATTGCTGAAAAGTATGGGGTATCGGATCCATGTTATACACGGGGACTATGTAGATTTTTGTTCGAGCCCAGATGCGCAGCCGCACTCCTGCGCTAAATTTGGATGGTTTACCTTGAGTAATGTGGCGAAGCTGGACATCCCCTTACTTACGAAGACGACGACGGTGCTGGCTAGCTTCGTGGCCAGTTACACTCGATATCAAGCTATACTGGATCTCTATGAACAGCGGGCACGTCCGCTCTTGCTTTCGCGAGGGGTGGTCGGTCCGGCCATTGATCGTGAATCTCTCTGGACAAAGCGACGCCTTCACCCATTTTCGGTGAATGCGCTGGTGGCGATGGACGCGGTATCCGACAAGATTCAGCAACTGACGCCGGGGCACATGTTGTTTGTGCATCTCATGCTTCCGCATTTCCCCTACGTGTATCGGGAGGATTGTTCGCCGCGGGCGATTCCGGAATCAATGGATGACCTGGAGGGCGTTCCTCTGGAGTTGCGCACTTCCGAAGACAGAAGGATTCGTTACGACCAATATTTGAGGCAGATGGGGTGCCTCTATGTCAGGTTGGATGAATTGTTCCAGATGATGCAATCGTCCGGAATATTTGATGATTCAATCGTTATGGTTCATGGGGATCACGGTGGACGCTTGGGCCTCCGACAACCGATAGCGAAGGAGCAAAGCCAACTGACGCCGATCGATTATAGAGATGGGCTATCCACGCTGTTTGCCGTCAAGATCCCTGGGGAGCCGGGCGGCTATGATCCTTCATTGCATGCCATCGACGAACTCCTGGTTGAGACTCTCGGCAGAGCCTTCGGCAACGTTCCTCCACTCTCAGTTCCACGGCCAGAGCCGTTTGCTTATCTAAGGGACAAGTATCGAGGAGAACAGTTGCTCCTGGACATGCCATGGGATCCGTTGAACGCACTTGATAGGCCTACCGCTGTTCAATAGCAGAGACTTCACTCCTGAAACCACGTGAAGAGGTCTTTGAAATCGGCTGCTCCAATGGCCGTATCACCGAATATCTGTCCGCAAAAGCCGGTTGTTCAACTTTGGGGTGATTACTCGGACGCTGCTATCACCCAGGCTCAACACCTTACCCGATCTGAAGGACAAGCTGACCATTCAATGTGTGGATTTGCTTGCCGTCGAGAATCCCGGCGAAAGGTGCGACACCATCGTCGCGGTGGATTGCATTTATTTCATGGGCCACTATCTTCATAAGGTGTGGTGAGATAGAAACTCGGGAGCCCGATCTTCTGGCGGGTTGATTCAACTGGTCTGATCTATCCCAGAGAACCAATAGTCCATCGCAGCATGCTTCAGAATCCATTAGGCGTTTTGCTGCTCCTCGTCTCGATCACAGGCTGTGGGGCAATGAACATGGCGCCGTGCAGCGCCGCTGGGCAGCTTGCAGTGCAGGAATTGTTGTATTTCGGTACGGCAACGCCGTCCGGTCATGTCACGCCGGAGGCTTGGACGCAATTTCTTGGCGAGATAGTCACTCCACGTTTCCCCGAAGGACTCTCGACCTGGCGGGCCTCCGGCCAGTGGCGATCGGCCGCCGGTGAGATCATTCGCGAGCCCTCGTATGTCCTGAGTCTTGTTCATCCGAATGATCCCGCGTCGAACAAGGCCCTTCAGGATATTATCGTGACTTACAAGACGCGTTTCCAGCAAGAAGCCGTGCTCCGAGTCACGTCTCATACATGCATGTCTCTCTAGCCCTTGTCCGTCGGCTTTCCAGAAGCTTTCCAACTATTCCTTGTCTGCAAGTCTGTTGCTGATAGAGTTCTGTCGTGGGCAACGGGTCGTATTCTTTCGCCAATCCTTTGAGGAGTACTATGCGATGCCGATGTCAGAAACCAGTCTCTGCCGAGAGCTTCATGCCTCTGCGGCTGTTTGTATTTCTGATCGTACTCCCATTGTCATTCTTGCCGATTGATGGTGTCAGAGCTGATACGACGGTTCGTGTTGTCGAGACTTGGCCGCCCGGTGATCACGTCACGTTGGGGAAGAACCAGAATTTCTATCTCAGGCTGGTGTATGAGACGGACAAGCCTGTCCATATCTGGGCTAGGCCGTACTTCAACGGCAAGCCGGCCAATGTCGGCAGCAACCCTTCGCAGACATATTCAGGCAAGGGAGAGACATATGGCTGGTTCTTTTTTCATGCGCCCGGGGACATGGTGGATGAAGTCAGGATTACTGCGGGCGACGGTAGGGTCTCCAATACGCCCGTTGTCGTTGTGTGGCGCGGCTATGTCGTGGGAGGCAGCGAGGTGCCGGATGCACAGACTCAGCCGGCCTGGATTGCCGAGATGAACGCACGTGTCAAAGCATCCGAGGCCGAAGCCCATCGAGCCAGGAGGCAGGAGCCTGTCAGCGCCTCCGATCAAGCCCTCATGACCGGATTCCTCCTGGCCGTGCTCGCAACCGGGCTCCTAGGGTTTGGCTTGCCGGCCTGGGGAGTATGGCGATGGCACGGGGCCTGGAGAATCGCGGCGGCTGTTCCGGGCGCGATGATGGTGTTCGTCGTTATGCGAATCGTGGTCGACGGTCTCCGCGATCCCACTTCACACAACCTGTTTCCTTTCGAGATTCTCATGACAGGATCGATCAGCGTCGGGATGATGGCGATGTTGTATCTTGCACACAAGCTAGTCAGCAAGAAGCGCTGAGTCCGTGGAGGCCAGGACTTCGCAACCGGGCGTTCCTGTGTAACATTGTATCTCAGTTCCGACCCGCATGGTCTGCTTCTCGGGGGGAATTGTCGATCCTGCTGGAAGCATCGCTGCAACGGTGTTTCTACTTGCGAAGAAGGTCTGTAAGGCGGTTGATAGCTTTTTGAAGGGTCGCTCCCGTCAGAAGATGGGGCTCATGCGGTACCCTCCAGACCGGTTCCAGGGGAGCTGGATCGCTCGAGAGCCGGGGAATGATATGCCAATGAATATGGGGAAGTTGGTTGCCAAGGAGTTCATAGTTGATCTTTTTGACCTGGTAGACTTCGGCTAACGTCTTGGCTACCCGATTGACTTCCTCGATCAGCTGAGAACGTTCGGTGGGGGCAAGTTGGAATAACTCGGTGGCGTGGCGCTGGAAGACCACGACGGTCCAGCCGGGGAAGAATTGGTCATCATGGAGGTAGACCTTCGACAATCCGATGTCTGCGATGAAATGGTCCTGTCTTGGCCATATTCCGAGACAAGCTTTGCATGTCGGGTCGGTCATGGCTGATTCGCATTGCGCCATTCTTCTTCAGTCAAGACGCCTTTTTTGATCAGTAGTTGAATCAGCTTATCGACGGCCTTCTGATTGGCTGCCACTGGAGCCTCGGGAGCAAGTGTCGGTGTAGATTTTCGCTTTGCTTCGGGAGGGGGCCGCTTCTGTCCAAGAACCTTGAACGATGGGGTAAAGACCGCCACATAATCCCGATTCCTGATCCGGACCACGGCGGGAAGACTGTCGGTTTGTGGTACGAGGTCCGGGGAAGCTCCAGTCGGAACGTGGAAGTATGGCTTCCCATCGGCTGTTTGGCCATCTTGGTCCAGCACGTCGAATCGTTTCAGGAAGGACTCTCCCGTGAGCCCCTCTCGGTCCTCCCCGGCCAAGTTGGTAATCCTGTCCAGCACGATGATCAGTGAGTCGCTGATGATGCTATCCGGTGACAGGTTTCTGACAGTCACGTCGTAGCGATATTCGCTGGTGAAGTTGTCGCGACCCTTCAATGTCACGATGGCCTGTACTCGTCCGGTCAGATCGGTCAATTGGTCCAATGATCCGGCGAAGCCGCACACCGGTTCCATGGCAATGACCGAAGCTGCGACGAGACAACAGGTTTGTAACCAGTACACCATTTCCATGTACTTACGTGCGCGCCAATAGGTAAGCATAGCAAAGTCCATGATATTGGGCGAGCCGATTTCCCACGACTCGCCTTGACACGTCATTTCGACCGACGATATTCTCGCCTCGGCTCGCTTGATCAATAAGCTCTCGCTACGAACTATGGCTCTATCCGATTCCCGTCGACGGGAAACTCTGGAAGTCTCCCGTTCTCTCGCGAAAGCCCTCATGAAACTCTACGATTATCCGGACCCCCATCGAGCAGGGCGAACAATCCGCGGCTATGATCGGCCACATGCCATGCGAACGGCGAAGATGTGTGTCACCGTCGCCGATCGATTAGGCCATCCGCGCAACCGGATACGGCTCTATCACATTGCCTGCCTTTTGCATGACTTGGGTCGCGCCGGCCTCGATCGGCAACTCTTTGGAACGATTTGGTCTTGGGCCAAGCAGCGGGACATTCCGACGAGACCTCGTGAATGGCGGGCGATTCACCCGGAGACGACGTATGGCCGGGAGACGGAAGCCTTCGTTTCCTTGTATCGCCAGGATCTGATCGCCTCCGGCGTACCCATGGACACGTGGGCCGTCGAGCAGATCGAAATGCGGCTGGGCTATGCTCGACGCCTTGCCAGACGATTGCGTGCGGTGAAGCCGGAGCTGAAGACACTTGGTATCGAGTGGCAGCCTTGGATGCAGCAGGTGATGCTGTATTACTACTATCCAGAGCAGCTGGCTAAGGCAAAGGCATGGGTGCGGCAATTGTCGGAGGTCCTCGTTGCCTGCGAACAGTTTGAGGCCTACAGTAATCAGCGCCGGGGACGCGATTATTATGCTCGGAACAAAGAGAGCTTGCCGGAGGCTTTTGCCTATCTCGACAAGCTGGGGCAAGAAGGCATTTTGAGCGGACAAGTCTTGAGCGCCGTACGATTGCTGACGGCTGAAGGCGCGTTCGATGCTGTCCTGGAAAAAGCGCGAGGCAAGCCACTGACGCGGAGCAACCGCCGTTACCTTCGCAGCCTTGCGGATTGGAGAGGATGATGGCGGTCCACACTGTTTCGCTGACGATCCGTATGGAAGGCGGCACGCAGGTCGATAACATCACGAAATCCGTTGCCGATGCGTTGGCTGGTTCCCATCTTACAGCCGGAATTGCGACGGTCTTCGTCAAGCACACCACCGCCTCCGTCTTGATCATTGAGGACGAACCAGGGATTCGCGCAGACACGAAAGCGTTTTGGGACCGGCTCATTCCTCCTGACCCCCGCTGGCGACACAATACGGTCAATCCCGGCGAAGACAACGGCCACAGCCATCTTCGAGGGCAACTTCAAGGGCCTTCCATCACCGTTCCATTTGCAGCCGGCAGACTGCTGCTCGGCACCTGGCAACAAATCGTGGTGGTGGATTTCGATACCCGCCCCAGAACCCGAGAACTTGTCGTGCAGGTTCTTGGTGAATAGCCACGCCAAATTCATGACGCTCCTCCTGGTGACATCGATGCTTGCCTCACCGATCAATGCGGCGGAATGGGGCAAGCCGCTTGGTGCCGTCTATGACGGGCCTGAAGGGAAGCCACGCCCGGTGACGCCCTCTCCGGTTGAACTAAGCGCCGATGAACGATCAACGATCGCGGTGTTTGAACGGGCGACCAAATCCGTCGTGTTCATTGCCAACACAGCAATACAACAAGATGTCTGGTCGCTCAACGTCATGGAAGTGCCTCAAGGGTCAGGGTCCGGTTTTGTGTGGAGCAAGCAAGGCCACATCGTCACCAACTTTCATGTTATCTATGGTGCCGACGCGATCAAGGTTACGTTGGCCGATCGGAGTGAACACCAGGCGAAGCTGGTCGGGGCCGATCCCGATCACGATCTGGCCGTACTCCAAATTCAGGTGCTGGATGGTTATCTGGAGCCGTTGGCGATCGGTGCTTCGCATGACTTGCGGGTGGGGCAGAAGGTACTTGCGATCGGGAATCCATTCGGGCTCGATCATACCTTGACGACCGGAGTCGTGAGTGCGTTGGGACGAACCATCAAATCCCTGTCGAATCGGACGATTGAAGGTGTAATCCAGACCGATGCGGCGATCAATCCTGGTAATTCGGGCGGTCCTCTTCTCGATGGGGTTGGGCGATTGATCGGCGTCAATACGCAAATCATGAGTCCGAGCGGAGCCTATGCCGGGATTGGTTTCGCCGTTCCCGTCGACATGGTGAATCGGATCGTTCCGGAACTCATCAAGCACGGCAAGCTCATCCGCCCGGGGTTGGGTGTCTCACTCGTGCCGGACGCAATGGCGAAGCGATGGGGGATCAACGGAGTCATCATCGGCAAAGTAACACGCGGCGGTGCGGCCGATCGCGCTGGGCTCAAGGGGGCTCGTGAAACCAGGATCGGGCGGATCCGACTCGGCGACGTTATCGTCTCGGTCGCTGGAAAGACGGTGACTACCATTGATGACCTGATGGACGTGATGGAAGCGCACAAAGTCGGTGAAGAAGTGAGCGTGGAAATTGTGCGGGAAAATCGGCGTGAAAAAGTGTCGGTGACTCTTCAGGCGGTCAATTAGTGTGAAGGCATTGCAGGACACCTCTGTGTTAGGATCATGTGGTCAAGCGTCGTGAGGGACCAGGTATGAGTGATCGCAGACCTCCTGATCAAGATCATTTCAAGGATCGGAGAGATGAGCCATCGCAGAAGACCGGCACCGATCCGCTCGAATTGATTGAGCAATGTTTGGCCGCATTTCCGGAGGGGGATGTTCGACAGAAACTGCTATATAAGTTGCGTCATGCGGTGACGCTGTCTCAAGCCGCCCATCAACAACGTGAGCTGGAATTCAAGAAAGTGAGCGAGGTCGTCGCCAAACTGACGGCACCGGCCAATCGTATCGGCACCTTACTTGATGTTCCAGATGAAGGACTCGCCCGCATCGTCGTCGGTGGGGCCGAGTATTATGCCAACGTGGACCCCCGGGTCCCCGGTACGGATCTTAAAATCGGAACGCAGGTTCTAGTCAACGAAGCCTACGCCGTGATCAGGACGCTCGGGTACGATCGTACCGGCCCTATCTTGAAATTGGCCGAGGCCATGCCCGACGGACGATTGCGGTTTGAGCAGGAGATGGGCCGGCAATCGTTGATCTTGCAGAGGTCGACCGATCTCGTCCCTGCGGAGCTCAAGGCAGGCGATGAAATTCGCATTGATCCCAGCCATCGTGTGGCGATCGAAAAAATGCAGGATCGCAAAGCAAGCCGCCATCTTCTCGACGAAACCCCGAAAGTCACTTGGGATCAGATCGGCGGGCAGGACGAGGCGATCGCCGGCATCCGAAAGGCGATCGAGTATCCGCTGTTGCATGCGGAGACGTTCGAACGGTTCAAATTTTCCCAGCCGAAGGGCTTTCTGCTCTATGGCCCGCCTGGATGTGGGAAGACGCTCATCGGACAAGCGGCAGCCGGTAGCTTGGCCAAACTGGTCAGTGAATCAAAGCAGGAACAGACATCTGATACAGCTAAGCGCTCGCCGGTGATAAGCGGAGCATTTCTGCATGTGAAAGGGCCTGAAATCCTCAACATGTGGCTTGGAGAATCCGAGCGGATGGTTCGGGATCTCTTCGAACAGGCCCGGGCGAGGCGCAAGGACGGCGCCTTGCCGTTTATCTTCATCGACGAGGCGGAGTCGATTTTGGGGACAAGACGCGCCATGCGCTCCTTCAATATCTCGAATACGCTCGTGCCGATGTTTTGCAGCGAAATGGATGGGATCGAATCGCTACGTGACGTCGTCATTATTTTAGCCTCCAACCGCCCTGATTTGATCGATCCGGCGGTACTGCGCCCAGGCCGGATCGATCGGAAAATCAAAGTGAGTCGGCCGAACAAGGACGCTGCAGCCGAGATTCTGAAGGTCTATTTGACTGTGGATCTGCCGCTGGACTCAGTGCTGGTGAAAGAGCGAGGCGGTGAGCAGGTGCAGGCAGTGGCCTCGCTCGTCGAAGACATCATCGAGTCGATCTTCCATCGAACGGAGGATAATCGGCTGCTGTCGATCCGGCTCAGGAGCGGGCAAAACAAGGTGTTGTATCGCGGTGATTTGGTGAGCGGAGCTATCTTGGCCTCGATCGTGCAGCGTGCCAAGGAAAAGGCGATCGATCGTACCGTTCAGTCGGGGCAGCAGTCAGGACTGCAGGCCAAAGACCTCTTGGATTCCGTCTCAGAGGAATTTCGAGAGGGTGACATGTTGCCGCCTGACGATGCTGCGGAGGAGTGGCTGAAGCTGCTGGATCATCACCCGGAACAGGTGATTGGAATTTCCTCGTTCCGGCGGGGGCGTCAGACGGAAGAACGACCCGTGAATCAGATCATCTAAAGGCGTGAAATGTGGGATGTAAAGGTGAAAGGTTGAGGGCCAGGATGGTGCCTGTTTCACGCGTTACCGTTCACATCTAACGGACCATGCGGCTTTTTGGCATCGAAACCGAGTATGGGATTACGAGGGATGACGTACCAGAGATAGATCCGGTCGTGGAATCGATGGAATTGGTGCGGGCCTATCTGGAAGCTTCCTTTGAACGCCGGTGGGATTATGCCGGCGAAGATCCCCACGAAGATGCTCGTGGCTTTCGCGTCCCCGGTCTCCAGCAAGATAAGGAAGAAGATGAGTTTGCGAAGGTGGATGCCCATCGCCCCTTTTCATTCTATGAAATGAAGAGCGATCTCGTGTTGCCGAACGGCGCGCGATTCTACAACGACCATACGCATCCCGAGTATTCGACTCCTGAGTGCCGGACCCTGAGAGATCTGCTGGCTCAGGATCGTGTGGGGGAACGTATTGTGCTGTGCGCCGCCCAACGCCGTAATCGAGCGCTCGGAGGCGATCACGTCCGACTGTATAAGAACAACACGGATTTCCATGGCCACAGTTACGGATGTCACGACAACTATCTTGTCTCGCGAGCTGTTCCCTTTCCGGCTCTCGTTGCCGGCTTGGTGCCGTTCTTGGTAAGTCGGCAATTGATCGCCGGTGCGGGAAAGGTGGGGACTGAAGCACAGGAGTCTCGTTATGTTCCAGGACAGTATCAGCTCTCGCAGCGCGCCGACTTTATGGAAGCGGAGTTGGGCGTCGATACGATGCATGACCGACCGATTCTCAACACCAGAGATGAACCCCACGCTGATCGCAAGAAATATCGCCGACTCCATCTCATTATCGGCGATGCCAACATGTGCGAGTATGCGACAGCGTTGAAGGTGGGCACGACCAGACTGGTGCTCGACCTCATCGAGCGAGGGGCTATGCCGAACATCGAGCTGGATCAGCCGGTGGCAGCCGTGAAACAGTTGTCGCGTGATCCGGACCTGAAAGCTGAGGTTCGTCTCAAAAACGGACGGAGGCTTTCAGCTTTAGAGCTTCAAGAGTATTACTGTGAGGCGGCAGGTCGCGAGTTGGCCGGATCCGATGAGGAATCGGATTGGCTGTTGAGGGAATGGGGTGAAACTTTACGTTTGTTGGCGCAAGACCGCTCGCAGTTGGTGGGGAAGCTGGACTGGGTCACAAAACAGTGGTTGCTCGAAACCTTCATGCAGGAGGAACGTATCGGCTGGGACGATCCCTGGTTGGCCAGCCTGGACTTGGAGTATCACAATGTCGATCCCGAGCAGGGGCTTTACCTGGGGTTGGAGGCAGAGGGGAAAGTTTGGCGGATGACGACAGACGAGGCAATTGACGAGGCGTTTCAGAACGGTCCGAGCGATACTCGTGCCGGGCTGCGTGGACTCTGCGTGCAGAAATTTTCGGATCAGATTAAGTCGATGCAGTGGGAGCGGATCCAGTTTGCGGGCGGGCTTGGCACCCCTAATTTGGACATGGGGGACCTTTTTAATCCGCGGGAAGTCAGACGGTGTATGGACATCTTCCAACATGCCCATTCACCGGCTGATGCGCTGGCAACCTGGAGCCGCAGAAAGGATATGGAGACATGAAACACAGCATGATGCCGGAACGGCGCGAGGGGCCGGTGGATCCCATGCCGAAATCTCCCAGCCCGGAAGAGGGAAGTGGGCCACGCCGCCCGGACACGGGATCGCCGGACAAGGATATTCTGATGAAGCGGATGCGGAAAGTTGATCCCAAACAGGCGGAGCGGTATCGGCAGAGGACAGGGGAGTAACGTTAATCGTGAATCCTGAAATGTTGTAAAGACGGAACTCAATTTCCTGCGTTTGACGAATTTCGAGTAACGAATCACGGTGAAAAGCATGGGGATGCAGGGCGATTTCTATCAGCTCTTGAAAGAACAAGGATACGTGTTCGGATCGTCGGGACAGGCCGGCACAAAGCAGGAATTGACGACCGCCACAACCATCCTTGCCTTTAAGTATCGCGAAGGCGTTCTGGTCGCTGGAGATCGTCGCGCGACCGCCGGAAATATGGTGATGTACGACCGCACGGACAAGGTATTGGAGATCGACCAACATAGTGTTATGGCGATCGCCGGAGTGCCGGCGACCGCCTATGAAATGGCGCGCATCCTCGAACATTCTTTCAAGTATTATCGGCGGACACAGCTCCAAGAGCTCAGCTTTGAGGGAAAGCTCCGGGCTCTCTCCAAATTGTTGAAGGAGAATGTCGCGGCAGCCTTAGCGGGGACCGGAGCCGTGGCCCCGATCTTTGCCGGTTACGATGCCGGGCAAGAGGCAGCGAAAATCTACTTTTACGATATTCTCGGCGCGGAGTTTGAGGGAGTGGAATTTGCGGTATCGGGGTCCGGTTCATCGACCATCCGAGGGATTCTTCATTACTTGAATACATGGGGCGATCAGCCGCTGAGTGCGATGTCGGAAGAGCAAGCAACCGTTCAGGCGTTGCGACTGTTGACGAGTGCGGCAGAATTCGACAGCGCGACCGGCGGAGTCAACCGCGAAGCCGGTCTCTATCCGGTCATTAAGTTCATCACCGCCGGCGATGTCAGAGTGATGCCGGATCTTCAGCTCCGATCGCTGTTTGAATCAAGGGTTGCTCGAAGCGTGTAAGGGGCATTAGTTATGTATGAAGAGCCATATCGATGGGTGGAAGCAGTCGGAAATCGCCGGCAATATCTCGACAATCAGCTTAAGGAGGGGACACCCGTCGTCGGGGTCGCGTACGAGCGCGGCATTCTGCTCATGACAATGAGCAAAGGCACCTCCAAGTTATATGAGATTTACGATCGTTTAGCCCTCGGAGGTATGGGACACCCCGCCGACCTGGAGAAGCTGCGTTTCAATCTGCTGGAAATGGCTCATGTCGAAGGATTCAATCGCTCCGCTGCCGATGTGACCGGGAGCCGCCTGGTGAAGTACGGCATCGCGCCGGTCATCAAACAAGCGTTCGAAGAGGTGTTCAAAGCCCCCTTCATCGTGAAAATCCTGCTGGCAGAATTGAGCCGGAAAGCCGGGAGAGACGGTTTCTTGACGATCAACTACGACGGGACATTTGAGGAAAAGAGCCGGTATGCGGTGCTCGCCGCAACGTCAGTGATAGAGCAGAGGATGATCGGATATGTCCGACAACAGTCCATCGTGTCACTGAAGGACGCTGTGGATGTGGCGATTCGTACGTGGGCGGTCGGTGATCGAGCGCAACGATCGGCACTGGAGGATGGCGAAGGCCATCACGAAGCAATGGTCGCCACTGATCAGCAGGTCACTGACCCGGAGCCGCTCTATGCGCATGCGCGTCGGTGCATTGCCGAAAAGACGATCGAATGCGTCCTGCTTGATCGACAGGTGCAAGGACCATCCAAGTATCGAGCACTCGAGGCCGATGAGTTGGGAAGAGTGCTTCCAGAGCATTTGAACGCACCAATTTCGTGATCCATGGTAAACCGTATCTTCGGGTTGGAGACTGAATACGGGCTCTTGATTCACGAGGATCGTCCTGACCATTCACCGACCTGGTTTGCCCATAGGCTCCGCGACCAGCTGTTCCATGTCCAGCGGAGAGGTGTCCTCGACCTCCACCATCGTGGGCATGACGAGCCTCCCGGCAACGGGGGATTTCTCGTCAACGCCGGACGAATCTATTTGGACATGGGACATTTGGAGTACGCCTCGCCGGAATGTCATTCTCTCACCGATGTCGTGGCGTCCGATCGTGCGGGAGATCTCCTGCTGCAGCAAGCTCTCGAAGAGCTCGGCTTGTCAGAACAGGTGTCCTTGATCAAGAACAACATCGATCATGAAACCGACGCGACCTTCGGCTCGCATGAGAACTATCTGGTATCTCGGCGGTTCCCTTTTTCGAGGCGAGGGCTGGCTCCGCTCGTGACGTTTCTGGTGACCCGGCAGATTTTTACCGGCTCCGGACGGGTCGGTTCCGCCGCTCCACAAGATGCCTGGATTCAGACGGATCGGTTGATCGTTCCACGTTCGGCGTTCGGTACGCACCAGGTATCGGATCTATCCTTTCAAATCTCCCAACGTGCCGACTATATCGTGAACGATTTCTTCGAATGGGTGCAGCACAATCGGGCCATTGTGAACACGAGAGATGAACCGTTGGCCGATCCCAATCAGTACCGTCGGATCCATCTGCTGCTGGGCGATTCCAACATGGCCGAATATGCGACGGCATTGAAGCTCGGAACGACAGGACTGGTGCTGCAGCTCATCGAAGAAGGACATGCGCCTCAGGATTTAGAGATCGACGAACCGGTGGAGGCGCTTCAAGAGATTTCTCAGGATCAAGAACGGCGCTGGTTGATTCAGTTGCAGTCTCAAAAAACGATGTCGGCTTTGGATATTCAAGAACGGTTTCTTGACTGTGCCGTTCAGCATTGCAAGGGGCAGGATGAAGAAACCGATTGGGTGCTTGCTCAATGGGCATCGGTGCTTCATGACCTGCGCGGCGATTATCAACAGCTCGTCGGGCGTGTCGACTGGGCGTCCAAACTGTGGTTGCTGGAATGCTTCCGCGAAGCGGAACATGTCGACTGGAGCGATCCCATGATGAAAAGTTTGGATTTGGAGTATCACAATTTGAATCGCGCGAAGGGGTTGTACCATGGATTATTGGAAGAGGGGCGCGCCCCTCGGATGACGACAGACCGCCTCATCCATCTTGCGATGGACACGGCCCCGAAAAACACGCGTGCCTACGGCCGCAGTGAACTGGTCAGACATCTCCTGAATGAGGGGTCTGCTTCAGCAGTGAATCGGGCTCCGTCGCCTGATGGATCGTTCCCTCCCTATGTCATCAACTGGTCGATTTTCCAAGTGCGCGGTCATGCCCCGTTTCCCATGCCGGATCCGTTCAAGACATATCTGGAAGATGTGCGGACCCACTTACAAAGCGTGATCGTGTAGTCACTCACTTGGTCGTGCATGAGACGAGCTTGAGGCAGGGTCTGTCATAGCCGCCCCAGTAAAAAGTCCACGATTCGGTTCTCCGCCCAGTACGGATCTTCTCCGTTTTGGCCTCGGTGAAAAAACCCGCAATGACCTCCGTAGCGAGGCGCCACCACACGAATGTGACGGTGTCGCCGAATCGTCGGTGCGGTGAACATCGAGTATGGAATAAACGGATCGTCTTGTGCCGTGATAATGAGCGTAGGAACTTCGATGGCATCGAGTACATGGCGTGCGCCTGCTCGATCGTAATAATCAACGCCGCTTTGATACCCTCCATCGTGAGCGGTGTAGCGATCATCAAATTCGCTGATGGTGGCGATCCGGTCGAGTTGCGACAGATCCCATTTCCCGGGTAGCAGGGCCGCCTTTCTCCGCAATCTCGATTTCAACCGCATCAGAAAGTGACGATGGTAGATGAAATTACGAGACTCCTCCAACGCACGAGCGCAAACGGTCGGGTTGATGTTCGGACATACTGCTGCGATTCCCGCCAGCGCCGGCTCGGTCCGGCCGAACTCGCCGCCCGCCTTCAAGGTCAGATTTCCGCCCATCGAATATCCGACAAACCATACGTGGCCGAGTCCGTCTCGATGAGCGAGCTCCTTAAGAATCGTGCGGTAGTCTCCGCTCAAGCCGCTGTTATAAAGGGTCGGGGAGAGATGTTCCGTGCCGCCGCACGTGCGCTGATTCATGCGAATGACGTTGAAGCCTGCCCGATAGGCCTTTGCAGCAATGCCGCGCATGTATCGGGATTCACTGCAGCCCTCAAGGCCGTGAACCAGCACCACTGTGGCAGACGCCCTGCGATCGGCTTGCCAATGGCAGAATCCCAGAAGCTGTGCGTGTGGCTCAACAGTAAACAAACGCGGCTCCTGAGGCAATCCCGCCAAGGACGTGTCACGCGGCAGGTAGCGGGGGACGAGGGTCATGAGATGAGCGTTGCGGAGAGGTAACGGCGGCCGGAAGGATGAAGCGATGCCGGTGATCATGTCATCGTTCATGGTGTACAATAGGCACGTCTGTGATGGGACGCTTGGAGGACGGCTCCCAACGTCGACTTAAGACGCCAATAACGAAACCATATCAGAGCTATTCTGTGTTTTAAATGGAGGAATCATGCTGACGGCCATCGGCGATGTCATGAGACGTTGTTATGAGCGAGGTTGGATCACGACAAGAGACGGCAATATCAGTATGAGGAAGCGGGAAGGGAAGTATTTGTACATCACGCCCTCCAGTTGGCGCAAGACGATCGTTCATCCTGAGCATGTTGTCAGGCTGGAGATCATCACCGATCCGTTGACCGGTCGGCTGGTCCCCAACGTAAGAGATGGGCAAAAGCCGTCCGGAGAACTGTGGATGCACTGGAATCTGCAGCGTGATTCCAAGCGGACGCGCACCGTCGTTCATGTCCACGCCACACACGTTGTGGCGGCTATCTATGCGGGGATCGACTTGCAGGCAATCAGCTCGGAGTTTCCGGAAATTGCCCGCTACACCAGAGTAGGGCCCACAGTGCCACCGCTGCCGGCTTTGTCTCGTGATCTGGCCGATGTAACGTCGGAGTGCCTAGGTCTTGGAAAAGATGGTGCACTTGAGTTCGACATTGTGGGACAGGCAAATCACGGAGTCTGTTCGGTCGCCATGGATCCCTGGGCGTCTTACGAGCATATCGAGCGACTGGATCATGTCTGTGAGATCGTGCTGAAGAGTGGAGCGGGCGTGCGAGCGATCAATCACCGGTTGGCTTCCGTGACAGCCTAGGAAGCGGTCTAGAATGCGAAGGCTGAGACACTATCGACGATTGTCGATGGAACTATAAATACTACTCTGATCGTTCTATCTGGTGCCGGTCAAGTCGGTGCTTCCTCCTGGTTGTGTTGAGGGTTTGTGTAGGGCGAACTCCTTTCCTTTTCACAGCGTTCGTCCTGTCAGAAGCATACCCTAACAGGCTGCGGAAAACCCCTCCGTTCACCCTTCGAGAGCCTCAGGACGAGTGGCGTAGTCATTAAATTTGCTGAGGTTTATCGTTCGCGCCGAGCCTTTTGAAACACACATATCGAGTTTTTCCGCAGCTTGCTAAAGGTGAACCCAGCCACGATGTTTAACAGGGAGTGTGTAACTTGGGCCACTCAAATGTCGAATGGGCTCCCCATCAGACTTCCTCGTGGTCCACGAGATCAGCGCCGGCATGCAGGTGCCCCGCGAGCCCGTGCAAGCGACCTAAAAATGCCAGCCGATGCCTCCTACGGCGATGTAGGAACGGTATTGCGCTTGCCCTCCCCCATCGGTTGATCCTATAGGCATGCTGTCATAATTATACTTCACTTGGTTGTATTTCCATTCTCCGAACAACGCAAGGTGGTCCGTCACCATCCATCGTAGGCCAGCCTTGGCAATAAAGCCCAGGGCCCCGTTGTCGCTTGACGATGTGTTAGTCTGAGCATCGTGGGTGTTGATAAAGTAGATCCCCAATCCACCCCCCGCGTACGGTTCCAATCGACCTATCTGGTAGCGGAACATGACGCTGAAAGGTGAAAAATTAGTGACTCGGACATCTTGCCCACGGGTAAGCTCGACGGTGGTGTTTCCTCCGTCATTGATCGTTACGGCTTGTTGCTTAATATTCGGTGTCGAAGTGAACACCTCCATCTCGACACCCAGCCATTTGAACCCTGGGTCGTCAAGATAATATCCGACCTTGCCCCCATAGAGGACCGAATTCTGAAGGCCGAGTTGCGAGAAGTCCAGGCCAGCAGCGTTACCCGTCGTCCCTGCTATGTGACCGAAGTAGCCGTTAAAGGTGGCTCCAGCCTGCCCCGCCACATACCACTCGGCCTGGGCTGGGCTGCTGAACAGCACGAAGACCAGCATCACAACCGCAAGAGAATAGCGGACAATGGTACAGCACAATCCACTCATGTAGCACCCTTCTTTCTCCGGCGGTTCCGCCGGTGAGGATTCTCCTACCGACTCGTGGACGTGATTCTGCCCTAATGAGGATTGGGCAAAATGGCTGCACAGTTATAGTGGAGGGCTTCCTCGAAATCAAGCCACCTAGGTAAATTGTTGCGATCGAGATCAGACCGGACTTCGGTATCCGAACGCTTGAAGCGGCTGCTGAACCACGGCAACCCAACCGTGGACAGCCTGATAAGGATACGAAATGGAGAGCTGTTTAGAAGAAAGGCAGTGGCTCCCCGGGCAGGACTCGAACCTGCGACCAGCCGGTTAACAGCCGGCTGCTCTACCAACTGAGCTACCGGGGAACAAGCATTTCTGTAAAAGAGTGGGGTATTCTAGCAAAACTCTTCGACGAATAGGGAGATTTTTTAGACGTCGAAATCTTCGGTTTCGTCTTCATCGGAGGAGGCGTCGGTGTTGCCTTCCGCTAAGGCGGCGTAATGTTTGGCCCACGTTAGATAGAGGTTACCACTATCGCGCATGGTGTCGGCGGCCTTGACGAGCTTCTCGACGAGCTCATGATCTTTGCCTGTGGCCTGGATGACCGCTGCCCGTCGCTCAATAGCCTTTGGGTATTCACCGATCAACGCGGCAATCTCCCCAAGCAGCTCACCGATGACGTTGTCTTCATTCTCCATAAGGTCCTCGCGGACTACCAACAAAAAGCCCCATAGCGTTGGCGCCATGGGGCTTTGTCATTCAAACCGAATCCGGTCAACCCTGATAGGCTTGCCCCAAAGCTGCGGATTCCCCCTTTTTCGACATCAGCTGACCGCTGGCGCTGACAGCTTGCATCACAATCGCCTCGTGCTTGGCGGCGTTGCAAACGACCACGCATAGCTCGCAGCCTTTGCAACGATCGATGAACACTTCCGCTACCATCTTGGTCGTATTCAAGTCCAAACAATTAGCCTCAGGACAGTACATGATGCACAGCCGGCAGCCTTTCTTGGCCGTACATTTTTCGTCGATGACTTGTGCGACATTATACATGCAAGGTGATTCCTTTTCTTACGCAGCGACGGCCGGATTGCCAACCCGCAATTCGATCTTGTTCTTTTCCGCCCACTCACTAGCGATATCGTAAGCACGCTTGACGGTCGCCAAATTCTTTGCCAGAAGCATTTCCTTCTTCGCGAACTTTTTCTTGATGGCTTCGTCCAGCGAGGCGGTGCCCCCCGAGGCGACGAACTTCTTGCCGAATCGTTCCTGGAGTGCGCCATCGAGAGCTTCCATCGATACGCACTTGGTGATCCCGGCGACGGAACCGATCATGGTCATGTTCGTCGACAACTCCGTTCCGGCTATTTCGATCGCGATCTGCGTGCCTGGAATATAGAACACGGCAACGTCCAAATCTTTTAGACGTTGGATATCCTCTTCGGAAAGCAGCGGAACATCGGAGTTGATGATGACCACACCGCCTTCTTTGATGCCTGAATAGAACGGCATGGTGTAACTTTTACCCATGGTAATGACCTGTGGATGGAATACCTGGATCACATCCGGAAACACGAGCTCCCCTCGATCATAGATCCGCTCAATGCCGATACGACAATAACTCTCAGCTGGAGCCATGCGCTTCTCGGCACCAAAAAACGGGTTTGAGATGGAGAACTTTCCATCCCGATTGGCGGCCATGGCCATGACGTGAGCGGCGGTGACGGCACCTTGTCCGCCTAAACCTGACATACGAATATTAAGTCGCTTCTTGATCATCAATGGCCTCCCGTTCTAATTGGCTTGTGCCTGAGCGGCCAACTGTTTAGCGGCTGCCTTCCGTTCTTTATCCTTGGCGGCCAGCTCAGCCAAGAGTTGCTTCGCCGGATCGCTGATGTATTCCTTATACGCGAACCGCTCGGTCGGCTTTTCAGAGTCACGCATTTCTTGCAAGCCTTCCATGCTGTTCTTGCCGATTTCGAGAATGCATGGAGTGTAGAGCTGGAGATAGGTCGGGCCGATTTCTCGGGCTATATGCACGGCGTTGCGGATAACCTTCTCGACCAGTGATGGTTTGCTGACCGTGCAGTTCACTACATAGTGACAGCCCGACTCACGGGCTATCTCCGGCAAGCGCACTTTATCGAATAACTTCCCGACCGGCGCCATCTTCGCGACAAAGCCTTTCTGCATCAGCCCGCTCTCCTGTCCGCCGGTGTTGGCATAGAGTTCGTTGTCGAAGCAGATGGTGGTGAACTTCTCTTGTCTGAACCAAGCCTGCAGCGTCATATCCAGACCGATGTCGACCGTCGCACCGTCACCGGCGAGGACGACGACGTCTTTCACACGGCCTGGGAATCTGACGCTGAGGGCACGTTTAAGACCCGATGCGATCGCATTCTGATTTCCAAACAACGAGTGAATGTTATGGACGGCGACCATTGGAAACACCAGACTGGTACAGCCGGTCGAGCCGACCATGACCGTATCCTCTGGATTGGGAAGTGAGGCCAATATGTAGCGGAAGGCCATGGACTCGGGGCAGCCGGCGCAGAGCGAATGTTGCTCAATCAACTCCTTCGATGTCCCAATGTCTTTCCAGCCTCGGTCATCCTTGCCGTAGGTGGCGCTCTTTACGAGATCCTGATAGTCCGACGGCATGATGTCGTACAGAGCTTCGGAAATTTGTATGCGCTCTTTGCTCATATATAGGCCTCCTCGGTGTCGCTCGTCAGAGCGGACAGGTTCACAGTCAGTGTAGTTCAGCTTCCACGACCAGCCAGGGAGAAGGTCTTCATCCCAAGAGCTGTCTTAATTTCAGACACGATGATCTCCGGCGGCATCGTCATGCCTCCACAAACGTGTGGACCGGCATGGACTCGATGGTGATTTGGGACGGTGGCCCGGATTTCTTTGGCCAGCCACCCGGTCACGTTGAACTCCGGCACAAAAATGTGTTTTGCGTTCTTGGTCGCCTCGCGAATTTCTTCTTCCGGCCAGGGGCGTAAGGTTTTCACCTTTACCAGACCGCATCGCACGCCTTCATCTTCCAACAACCGGATTGCTTCTCGACCCTGAGAAACGGCGGTGCCTGAAGCTACGATCACGATATCTGCGTCCGTGTTTTCGGTGTCGATCAAACCATTCAGCCAATGGATCGAATGTTTACGAGAGCGTTCAACAGCAGCCCAAATTTCTTGCTGCCAGCTGGCATGGGTTGCATAGCTGATGTAGTTGCTTTTCATGACAAATGGGTCGCGCATCATCCGAACAGGTGGACACTCCATATCCATACAAGGTACGGGAGACCGGTAAGGGTCATATGGTGGGAGGCACATGTCCGCTGGCGTCAGATTCACCACGTCTTTCGTGTGGGTGACGAAGAATCCGTCGCAGCACAGTGCGAGTGGAAGATGCACCTCCGGCTCTTCCGACACCATGTAACCCTTCAGAATCCAATCGAAGAAGTCTTGAGCAGTCTCTGCATGCCACACTAACATGCCGGTGTTCAGCAGATAGGCGATTTCAAGGGTGTCTGGTTGAATCGAGAGCGGTGAGTTGATGCCTCGACAGGTGACGATCATCTGAATCGGCAACCTGGCGCCAGCCCACATCGGGAAGTTCTCCATGGCCCGCATGGTGCCAGGTCCTGCTGTTGTTGTGAACACACGAGCTCCGCCAAATGCGGAACCGGCGCATTGCGACATGACGGCAAATTCGCTCTCGCCGCGGAAGTAGTCTCCGATATAGCCTTCAGCAAATAATTCGCCGATCAATGCAGCGGCCTCACTCTGTGGCGTGATCGGATACGCGATCATGACATCGCAACTTGCCCGACGGAGAGCTTCCTTGATGACTTCGCTGCCCGTGAAGAATGATGGTGTGCGAGGAGCCTCATTCATCATTTTCCAGGTATCAGTATAGGTCTGACCTTTTTTATTTTGCGTCCCAATGAGGGATTTTGCTTCTGCCATGGACCCAGCCTCCTTTCACATACAGACAGGTTCAAAAGGATCAATCTGAGACGGCGTTCTTCACCGGCGTCACTTTTGGTTGGACGGTCCCTTTCAAGCGTTTTATGGTGTCGGCCAATCGCATGATCTTGTCGACCGATGCATCGCGGAATGAAAGCATGGCATCTTCATGGCCAGCCTGCGCGCACATGGCGATAGTATAGCAGGATGTCCCTCCACGAATAATCTTTAGCGATAGATTGGCTTGATGACAATGGACGCCGATAAATACGCAGCAGTCGATCTTGTTGTGCCAGATCGTCAAATTCGGATGATTCGGGTTGATCTCAATTTCGGGGTTGATCTTTGGGTACTTGGGACGGTAGTCCGGCATCGGAATCAACATCGGCTTTTGGTTCGGCTGAACACATTCCTTCAGTGTGTTAAACAGATGCCGAATGGCCGTCGCTTTCTTTGCGGCCTTTTCGTTCCATGCCCAAAGCACCAAGGGCCCGGGGAAGATGGTCGGTACTTTTGCCATTAAGAACTGACGCGCCGCTTCATCGTAGGCATTTTCTTCCGAGGTAATCACGCCATTGATATGGGCTTCTCCTGGATTCGGTAATCGAACCCCCATGCTTGCAGCAGCTGGGGGAAGGAAGTGTTCTGGCCCTGGAAGCACACGATAGTCGGTCATCACAACCTTACACTCCGGGAAAAATTTTGTTGATGAAAGAGACGATAGCTGTTCACGTGCTTGATTCTCTGGCACACTCTACGCTGTTTTTCTACGTGCGTTCAAGACCCCAGAAGCCCCAGGGCAAGGAGCTTTCGGACCGCTATCTGACAGAGGCTTTAGGCCCGTTGCCACCATTTCTGCGTGCTGGTGGAAGCTGGTCAAATCGCCGACCCCGAGGCGCGGGACATTCTAGCTGTCCATCTTTTGGATTGTCAAACCATGTGGACGGGGTCATGACAAGTGAGACGGCAGAAATTGATCGACATGATGCACGAGGAGACGAGCGCGGGGAGAAATGTTGCTACGGAAGCTGTTCACAGGCAGGCGTTGCTCCGAGCATGCACGCACGTTCGAGGTCAACTTTTGCAGAGCGCCCTTGCAGTTCTTCCTGGTAAAGCGAGGCTCTCGCAAGCAAGGCCTGCCTATCAGTGGGATCGGCTTGCAGGATCACACTAAGGTCCTCGATCGCTTGGGTCGGTCGGCTCAACTTCTTGTAGATATTGCTCCTGAGTAAATAGGCCTCTTTTTGATGTGGAATCCAACTGTCAGGAGTTTTCGGGGACAAGCACTTTTGTAAGACAGTAAGCGCAGATGACCACTGCTTCAGGGAAACCAATTTGCGAGCCTCGGTGGTACACAGATTGATGAGGCGATAACGTGCTAAATCAAAAAAAGGGTCCAATTCGAGTATTTGTTCGAATGCGTGAGCTGCCTCGACGGGTCGATGCAGCCACGTGTTGACGTCTCCTTGGCCAAGGAGAGCCCAGGTATTCTTTGGATCGATTAGATTGGCTCGATCAAAATCCATTCGAGCATTGTCGATATATTTGGAATATTCGCTCAGTCTGGATTTGTTGGAGTAAGCAGCGGATGCGAGTCGCAAATATGTTTGACCACGCACGATCAGAGGTTCCACGGACTGGGGGGCCAAAGCAGCTGCCCGTGAGATCAAATCGAATTTCTGGGGAAGGTGTTGAGAGAGAATCGCTTTCTCGACCAAGATCCGAGCCTGTTCCCGATCTTTTGTACGACTCAACGGATCTATGGTGAGAGTTTGCACGCCGGTAGGAGTCGCTCTTAGCTTACGGAGCTGGGCCTTGAGTTCTGCATTCTCGCTCTGAAGCCGACGAAAATGTTCCGCAGATCGCTCCTCGGATTGCCATCGTCGAACTGCGGCTTGAAGATTGTCGAGGTCGACGGCAGCACGGATACGGATATAGAAACTTAGTCGATCATTGTCGAAGGAACGCCGTGATTCCAAGATTTCGGTTTTTGCGATCGAGGCAGCAATAGTCCGGATCTCCAATGAACTGGACTGCACGCTCTTGTCGGAGGAGGCTTTTTCTATGTCTTGAAATGTGGACTCGATATACAGTCCGGCCTCTTCAATCGCTCTACGCTGAGCCATCCGAAGGACTCGTTCCTCAGCCATTGCGAGAGTGTCATTATCTCCCATGACATAACGTCCCTCGGTCACTACCGTGGTTTCCGAAGCCCATGCAGGCTGATACATGATAAAAAATGAGGCGGCGGCGAGAGCAATCTGTCGTACAGGCCGAAAATTCATAGGAGCACTATACCGCTCGGCTGAGCATGGGACAATGCTTCGAAAGAGGAGGCCAAACTTGAAACTGAGTGAACGGAACTTACGAGAGTGATGTGGGGAAAACCTGAAGAAACGGGTGAATTTCAACTCGTTCAAAGACTCCATGAACCGTATAGGGGTCATGGCTGATGAAGCTTTCAGCCTCCTCCCGCGTGTCAAACTCCAGCACCAGCAGGCTTCCGGCTTTATCCGTAAGAGGGCCTGCGAGGACGATTCGCCCTTGCCTATCCAGTGGTTCGAGGTTCGCTAAGTGGGCGGTCCGATGGATTTTCCGTCTGGCCTCCCCCTCCGGGCTGTCGTACCCGATGATGACAAACTTCATGTCTTTATCCAGATGTGTGCCCCGGTGCCGTTTTCTGACCCCCTCTTGAGAACTACTTAGGCGGGATCTTCTTCGATAGGACAACGATCGTTGTATCCGGATGTGACTTCGTGCCACCAGCGGATTTCTTTTTCGCCGAGTTTCCAGCACAAGTAGACGACTCGACCATCACGGATATGAGGGAAGTCGCATAGCCCGAGATCGATGTCCTTTACAACGACTCCCAACTCATGGATGGCATGGAGGTTGGCGCTGATGCCCTGGAGGCATTTCACGTAGGAAACGCCAGCTGGTGTCCCGCCTCCGAAGCATGCATTGGCCGATGCTTTGCTCACCTCTTCACGGGTTCGGATAAGGACGGTTTTACCTTCTCGGACGGTTGACAGATGCAGTTGGAGCTGAGGGATGAGCTGATTAGCTTCGAGGAGTGAAAACACGCGGTCCGGGCTGGTTTCGTTTTCGTCACGAGCCATGTCATACTCGCCGTATCTTTAGTTGACTGTGTAACACACTTTAAATTCAGGGAACAACCCGTTAAGCAGGATAAATTATTCCTCATGAACGGACAGAACTAATATTTTAGGTGCTAGTTGACAACAGAACCCTGTCTGAGTATTATCACTCTAGCATTCAGGCTATTGATTCTCTCCAGCGAAGAATTTCAACTCCGGAACCTGTCTCGAATCAAGTCTAGCAGCATGCGAGCCAAGCGATCAGAAGGCCGACCAAAGATCTCGCGTGGGCACTGAACATCGGGGGACAAAAGCCAACACTATTTCCCTACACAATTTCAGACAAAGAACTCCCACAAGTTATCCCAACCCAACAGACCAAAACCTAAGGCTCGTCGCCAAGACAAAGACACGTTTCGCATGACCAATCAGTTTGAGTGTATTTCGGAGGGTATCAACACCATAGGCTCGAGAGGGGTCGTATGTCAGTAGCTAGGGGGGAAGTGATGCATCTTGCAGAATTGAAACAGAAGTCAATCGCGGATCTCAACGATGTAGCCCGTGAGCTGAAGATCGAGGGGGCTGCCAATTTGAGGAAACAGGAGTTGATCTTTGCCATTCTCCAGGCTCAGACCGAAAAAAACGGCGTGGTTTTTGGAGAGGGGGTTCTGGAAACCCTTCCAGACGGATTCGGCTTCTTGCGCGCACCGGATTCTAATTACCTGCCGGGTCCTGACGACATTTACATTTCACCCTCGCAGATTCGTCGGTTCAACCTCCGCACGGGCGATATCGTATCGGGTCAGATCCGTCCGCCGAAGGAGAGCGAACGGTATTTCGCTCTTCTGAAAGTTGAGAAGGTCAACTACGAGGATCCGGAGGTTGCTCGAGACAAGATTCTTTTCGATAACCTGACGCCGCTCTACCCTGAAGAGCGGATCCAATTGGAATTTGACCGAGAAGAATACTGCACCAGGGTCATGGATCTGATCACACCGATCGGTAAAGGTCAACGTGGATTGATTGTCGCTGCTCCACGAACCGGCAAAACGATGCTCCTTCAGGCGATCGCCCGGGCCATTCTCAAGAGCCACAACGAAGTCACACTCATCGTTCTGTTGATCGACGAACGACCGGAAGAAGTCACCGATTGGCAGCGACAGGTGAAGGCCGAGGTCATCAGTTCTACGTTTGATGAACCGGCACAGCGACATGCTCAAGTGGCGGAAATGGTGCTGGAGAAAGCGAAGCGGCTTGTCGAACACAAGAAGGACGTCGTCATCCTGCTGGACAGTATCACGCGTCTTGCACGAGCCTATAACACCATTGCGCCCCCCAGCGGCAAGGTGCTCTCCGGCGGCCTGGATTCCAACGCGCTACAGCGGCCTAAACGCTTCTTTGGAGCCGCTCGCAATATCGAGAACGGCGGAAGCCTCACCATCATGGCGACCGCGCTTGTGGACACCGGCAGCCGCATGGACGACGTGATTTTCGAAGAATTCAAAGGAACCGGCAACATGGAGGTGCACTTGGATCGTCGTCTGGCTGACAAGCGTCTCTTTCCGGCGATCGATATCAGTCAGTCCGGGACGAGAAAAGAAGAATTGTTGGTGGACAAGGATCGGCTTAACAAGATGTGGATTCTGCGCAAGGTGCTCAGTCCCTTGGGGACCATGGAAGCAATGGAATTCCTTATGGATAAGATCGGGGGCACCAAGAACAATCAGGAGTTCCTGCAATCGATGAATCGATAATGTGCTGCTTGTTTCTTATGCTCCCTTCAGATAAAGTGTTCTCCTTTGGGAATGGGCCAGAGGCGCTTGTAATTCTTCAGTAAGGAGTTCCAGGTCATGCAGAAGGGCATTCATCCAGTCTATCGTGAGGCGACCGTTCACTGCGCCTGCGGGAATTCGTTCAAGACACGTTCGACCATCGGTGACATCAGCGTCGATATCTGTTCCAATTGTCACCCGTTCTTCACCGGCACCCAAAAAATTGTGGACACTGAAGGACGCGTCGAGCGATTTAAAAAGAAGTACGCGAAGAAAGGTAAGTAGGGCATCACCTGGGTAGAAAAGAGACCCTGCTTCGTGTTTGAAGCAGGGTCTCTTTTTTTGTTGCAGTGATGTCACTGTGAAGGTCTAGGTGCGAAACGATGGAAACAGCATTACGAAAAAAATGGGAAAGCCTCGCATCACGCTTTCAGGAGTTGACCGATCAACTCATGGATCCATCCGTTGCGAGCCAACCGAGCTTGTTGCGCAAACTGAGTAAGGAGCGGACCGATCTGGAACCAGCAGCCAGGCTCTTTGGCGCATACCATGAATTCGCGAAGCAGCTGGAAGGTGCAATGGGGATTCTCGCCGACCCGTCGGCCGGTGGTGAGCTGCACAAGCTGGCGACGGAGGAAAAAGTCGAGCTGGAGCGACAGAAGGCGGAAATTGAGGGACAAGTCAGGGAATTCTTGATTCCAAGAGACCCACGGGACGAAAAGAGTCTGGTGCTGGAAATTCGAGCTGGGACCGGTGGGGACGAGGCGGGCTTATTTGCCGGGGAGCTCTTTCGCTTGTATGTCAAGTACGCAGAAAAGAAAGGATTGAAGGTCGATACGGTCGAAACGTCTGAGACAGGCATCGGAGGCTATAAGAACGTTGTCGCATTAATCGAAGGCAAGGGAGCCTACGGCCATTTTAGGTATGAAGCCGGCGTTCACCGGGTGCAGCGGGTTCCGGTTACCGAGGCGAGCGGTCGCATTCACACGTCGACCGTGACGGTGGCGGTCATGCCGGAAGTTGACGAACTGGATGTGCAGATTGACCCGAAGGATTTGCGGATCGATACATTTTGCTCATCCGGGGCCGGCGGACAGAGTGTGAACACCACCTATTCGGCCGTTCGTATTACGCATCTGCCGACGGGTGTGGTCGTGACCTGCCAGGATGAGCGGTCGCAGTTGAAAAATCGGACCAAGGCCATGCGCACGTTGCGTGCCCGGATTGTCGAAGCTGAACGTGAAAAACAAGAAGCGGAGATCGCTCAGAACAGAAAGTCTCAGGTGGGGACCGGAGAGCGAAGCGAGAAAATTCGAACGTACAATTTTCCGCAGAATCGTGTCACGGATCATCGAGTCGGTGTGACGCTTCACAAGCTGGAATTGGTGATGGAAGGTGATCTCGACGAGATCATTCAAGCGCTGAAGGCACAACAGCAGCAGGCCGAAACCACCAACGTGTAACGATGCTCGCCCCCATTCCTGCAGATCCGATGTCGATTGGCATGCTGATCACGTGGGCCCAACGTGTCTTGGAGACATCTGGATCGACAAATGCGGCTCAGGAAACGCTCTGGTTATTGGCCTACGCGTTAGGAATGAAACACCACGAGTTGGTTAGCCGAAGAGACCAAGCGGTGTCGGGCGAAGATCTAACCCGTGCCGAATCGGTGGTATCGAGACGGATGGTGCACGAGCCGCTCCAGTATATCTTGGGGACACAGGAATTCTGCGGCCTCGACTTTCAGGTGAATTCGGCGGTGTTGATTCCTCGGCCTGAGACCGAACTCCTTGTCCAAGCGGTTGTCAGAGAGGGAGGATTTGCGGAAGGTGCCGTGCTGGTCGATGTGGGAACAGGTTCCGGTTGTGTGGCTGTAACCTTGGCGACCATCCTGAGCGGCATGCGGATTTTTGCTCTGGACTGCTCCCGAGACGCGTTGACTGTTGCAAGGGAGAACGCGGAGCGACACGGAGTCAGCGGCAACATAACCTGGAAGGAAGGGGATCTCTTCTCTGCCTTGCGCGAATGTAATTTGGTAGGCGCGGTGGATGCGGTTGTTTCCAATCCTCCGTACATAGCTGAAGCGGTCTGGGCCGATTTACAGCCCGAGGTCCGGGATTTTGAGCCACGGGCAGCATTGGTGGCCGGGCAGCGGGGAACGGAGTTCCATGAACGATTGCTGGACGATGCACGACCATTCCTCGTGCCCGGTGGATTGCTCGTCATGGAGCTTGGTCAAGGCCAAGCTCCCCTTGTGCGACAGGCTGCGGAACGAGCAGGGGGCTACATCGGGCTTCAAACGGTCAAGGACGAAGCCGGCATCGAACGGGTGATGATCGCCCGGCGGGCAGGCTAGGACCACGGTATGGATGAAATTCTCATCAACGGCGGCAATAGGTTGGTCGGGGAAGTTCGCATTAGTGGTGCGAAAAACTCCGCGCTTCCGATCTTGGCTTCGACCATTTTGGGAGGCGGGGAGTGTGTCATCACGAATGTTCCGAGGGTCGTGGATGTCCTGACGATGGGAAAGCTCCTGGGGATTCTCGGGGTTAATGTGTGGCACGAGGGTAACCGAGCCGTCATTCAAGCGGATGTGATTGCATCAACAGAAGCTCCGTACGATCTGGTCAAGACCATGCGTGCCTCGGTTCTGGTGCTGGGACCGCTGGTTGCGCGCTGGGGTGAGGCTAAGGTGTCTCTCCCTGGAGGTTGCGCAATCGGTTCCAGACCGGTGAATCTTCATTTGGCGGGATTGGAAAAACTAGGGGCCAACATTTCCATCGAACATGGCTATATCACGGCCAAGGCGAAACGATTGAGGGGTGCACGCATTTACTGTGATACACCGACGGTGACCGGTACTGAAAACCTCATGATGGCGGCATCACTTGCTGAAGGGGTCACCATGCTGGAAAATGCGGCCAAGGAGCCGGAGATCGTGGATCTGGCCGACTTTCTCGCTAAACGTGGTGCACGAATTTATGGTGCAGGAACCGATGTGATCACGATAGAGGGAGTGCGCGAACTGCATGGTGGAGACCACGAAGTGATTCCAGATCGAATTGAGGCTGGTACGTACCTGGCTGCAGGGGCCATGACTCATGGGGATGTGACCACGACACACTGTCGTCCCACCCACCTTGAAGCAGTCCTGATGAAACTGCGTGAGGCCGGGGCCCATGTACAGGAAGGAAAAGACTCGGTTTGTCTGACTATGCCGGATAGACTAAGAGGAACTGACCTGAGGACCTTGCCTTTCCCAGGGTTTCCTACCGATATGCAGGCGCAGATGGTTGCATTGATGAGCCTAGCCGAAGGCACGAGTGTCATAACCGAAACTGTGTTTGAGAGTCGGTTCATGCATGTAGAAGAATTGCGGCGTATGGGAGCGGATATCCGCGTGGAAGGCAATCGATTGGTGGTGACTGGAGGTAAGAAACTTACCGGAGCTCCTGTCATGGCATCCGACCTCCGTGCGAGTGCCAGTCTGATTGTCGCAGGGTTGGCTGCAGAGGGCGTGACCCAGGTCCAACGTGTCTATCATCTTGATCGAGGATATGAGCGAATTGAAGAGAAATTAGGAGCCTTAGGGGCCGACATACGACGCCGACAGACCACGATGAAGGTTCTCTAGGGAGCTTCCATGCTGACGATCGCGTTGTCAAAAGGAAAACTCATAGAGCCCGCACTGAATCTCTTCCGACGAGCCGGCTACGAGATTGTCGGATTGTCGGGGGATAGTCGACGACTGATATTTGTTAGCCCGGAAAATGACATGACCTTCCTCATCGTTCGCCCCAGCGATGTGCCGACTTATGTGGAGTATGGCGGAGCGGATGCCGGAATCGTCGGGAAAGACGTTTTGATGGAGCAAGAAAGTGACGTATATGAACCATTGGATTTGGGTTTCGGAGCGTGTAGAATCTCCGTCGCCGCGCTCCGGGGAGAGGGGGCGAATGATCGCCTGACATCCAAGGTTCGTGTTGCAACGAAATACCCCAGAATCACCGGGAGTTATTTCAATGCGCGCGGCATTCCGGTCGAGATCGTCAAGTTATACGGCTCTATTGAGTTGGCTCCGGTAGTAGGATTAGCGGATCGGATTGTGGATTTGGTTGAAACCGGCGGCACCCTCAAAGCACACGATCTCGTCGAACTCGAAGTCATTGCCCAATCGACGGCTCGTTTCATCGTCAACCGGGCGAGTCTTCGGCTCAAACAGGAACCGCTGATGGAGTTGATTCGTAAGCTCAGGGCGGCGGTACGAAATGAGCGTGCAGCATCCGGCAATGGTCGTCCGCCGGCTGTAGGCATGCGTAAGAAAAAAATGGTTCGCTCATGAAGATTGTCACACAGGCGGATCGCAACTTTCTTCCATCCTTGAAGAAAGCTGCGCTTCGAGGGCGGGTGACCGGCGCAGCGGTTGAAAAAGCCGTACGTGCAATTTTGCAAGCTGTGGAGCGAGGCGGCGACAAAGCCGTCCTTCGCTACACCGCGCAATTCGATAGGGTGGTACTGAAGCCGGACTCCTTACGTGTCACTTCGGAGGAGGTCAAGAACGCCTACTTCCATATCAGGAAGGACGAGGGCGATGCGCTGCGGTTAGCCGCTCAGCGGGTGACGTCGTTTCACGAACGGCAGCAGACTAAGACGTGGATGTATCAGGACGGGGATGCCACGCTGGGGCAGGTTGTCGGGCCAGTCGACGCCGTTGGAGTGTATGTGCCTGGAGGGAAAGCCGTTTATCCGTCGTCTGTACTGATGTGTGCCATTCCTGCCAAAGTGGCCGGGGTCCCACGCATTGTGATGGTCACACCGCCTCAGAGGGACGGGATTAATCCCTATTTGCTGGTCGCTGCTGATATTGCCGGGGTCACCGAGATTTATCGCGTCGGCGGCGTTCAGGCGGTAGCGGCGCTTGCCTATGGGACGAAAACCATCGGCCGGGTCGACAAGATCGTCGGTCCCGGAAATATTTACGTGGCCACCGCGAAACGATTGCTTTACGGAACAGTTGGAATCGACATGGTCGCCGGCCCAAGTGAATTGCTGGTGGTAGCGGATGACGACGCAAAACCGGCGCATGTGGCAGCAGATTTGCTGTGTGAAGCGGAGCATGACGAGGATGCACAGGTGTTTCTTGTCACGACATCGGAGCGATTGGCCAAAGATGTGTCTAAATCGATCGAGGATCAACTCAGGGGGCTCAAGCGAGAAAAGATCGCGTCAAAGTCGATTGCGCGCCATTCGGTGGCGTTCGTCGTGTCCACCATGGACGAGGCCATCGCAGTCGCCAACGAGATCGCAGCCGAGCATCTGACCCTCTCCGTGGATAATCCGTTCGACTATTTGGAGAAGATCCGCCATGCAGGAGCGTTGTTCTTGGGGCGCTATACGCCACCATCGGTCGCCGATTATGTCGCGGGTCCGAATCATGTCCTGCCGACAGGAGGCACTGCGAGGTTCTTTTCCCCGCTTTCGGTCAATGACTATGTGAAAGTCAGCAACATCGTGCACTACACAAAACAAGAATTGGCCAAGATCAAGGATCCGTTGGTTCGACTGGCGCAGATTGAAGGGTTTGATGCGCATGTCAAATCGGCGCAGAGCAGGTTTTCATGAAGAAGAACGGGTCTGCTCCACGACAGGCGAATGTCCCACGAACGACTAAAGAAACCGACATCCGCGTTGAGTGGACCTTGGACGGGAGCGGGCAGGGTAAGATCGATACCGGCATCCGTTTTTTCGACCATATGCTGGAGCTGCTCGCCAAACATGGGTTTTTTGATCTGACCGTCCAGGCGAAGGGCGACCTCGATATCGATGAACATCATACGGTGGAGGATGTCGGGATCGTGATGGGCAAGGCTCTGCACGAGGCATTGGGAGAAAAAGCCGGCATCAAGCGATTCGGGTTTGCTTCCGCGCCGCTCGATGAAACATTGGCTCAGGTCACCGTCGATCTCAGCGGCCGCTCCTTCCTTGTCTACAACGTGGTGCTGCCGGATCGAAAGATCAAATCGTTCGATCTCGGTCTGTTCGAAGATTTCTTCCAAGCCTTTGTCACCCACGGAGGCCTCAACCTGCATGTGAACCTACTCTATGGCCGGAACCCCCACCACATCATGGAAGCCATCTTCAAAGGATTCGCCAAGGCACTCGATCAAGCGACGATGCTGGAAGAGCGGCTGGCGGGAAAGGTCCTTTCGACGAAGGGGATGCTGTAGACGCGGCAGGTTCTCCCTCGATCCAATTGAACCAAGCGCCTTCGTCAGGGGTTGACCCCAACGATTGGTCGATGCGGAGAGTTGCGTTTCTTCTTCCTTTCCCGTGAAGAATCCCGTATCCATATCCATGTGCATTGCGAGCGCGG
This sequence comes from Nitrospira sp., assembly GCA_029194665.1. Taxonomy (NCBI): domain Bacteria; kingdom Pseudomonadati; phylum Nitrospirota; class Nitrospiria; order Nitrospirales; family Nitrospiraceae; genus Nitrospira; species Nitrospira sp. The sequence goes on from JARFXO010000004.1 coordinate 455,959, forward strand.
TGAAGGAAGTTCTGATTGGAACCGGGTATCGAATTGGCAAAAATTCCGGTCTGTATGCCAGGAAGGTCGAGTCATGCCCAGATTGATCGAGGAGCACGAAGATGAAATCCGCCGCGCTTGGCAAACGCACTTGGGACGTCGAGGTTTCGAACATTCGAAGCATGGATTTTGACTGCTCCCGGGTAATGATGAGGTTTTCGTTCCCTTCAAAGGTTTCCCTTGGTTCAACGAGGCGCCATCAGCCGAAATTCTAAAGGTTGAGTGGCCGGGATCAAATCACCTCTATTGGCTTGTGGATCTTGCCGTGGAGTCCATCAAGCATCCAGAGAATTTCCCGCTGATCTTAAGACTGTCTCGCGAATGCAGACGTCGGTGGGCCTGTTCGAATGCCTCGTTCAGTCTGGCGAGAGAGGTATGAGATGACCACACGTATAGCCAGTATTGAAAGTTTCCGGGTGCTTGCCATCTTCGCAGTGATCCTTTGGCATACCGGCTTTGTCTCAGGTCTCTCTCGGCTGGCGGGTGAGAGCCTTCCCGTTGTTCTCACTGGTTATCTGGTTTGGTGGGTGGGGGTGCCGTACTTCTTTATCACGGCAGGATATTTTTTCCATCGATCTGTACTGGCACACGGAAATCCCATTGCTCAATTTCGTCGGCATGTTTTTCCTCTGGTATGGGTATTCCTCGGGTGGATGTGTATCTACATTATGGTCCCGCCAGGTTGGCCCGCCGAGGTCCTTCGAAACGGCTTATGGCAGCCGTTTTACTTGACGGCTCTGAAAAACGTAGACCTACTGGCGACCCAACATATCAGCCTCTTCCTTAAGGGGCATGTTCCCGTTTTTCACCTGTGGTTTCTCCCTGCGCTGATGTTCAGCCTTGCCGTCCTGGCTTTCGTGGCGATCTGCCGGTTGCAGAGATATTTAATCTTCTTAATTATATGTCTATGCGTATTGGCTTTTACTGAAAAAACGGTTGGTAGATTGTTCTCCAACACCGATCTTCCCCTTGGAATGTGGTCAATAGCGATTCTCCTCACCGCCATGGGGTGGTTGGCTGCAGAACGTGAACAGCCCTCGGCGACTGTGGCCTGGAGTTTGATTGTTAGTGGGTATGCCTTCGCATTAATGGAAGGGGGGGTCATGAATGTCGTTTTTCACATTTCACTCCAGGACCTCAAGTGGCACTATTTCCTGGGAGGGATTATCCTAGGGTTGGGGGTTTTTCTGCTCGCACTTGCGAAGCCGACGCTTGGCCAATCAACTCCCTTCCCCTTCCTAGCCCAATTCACTCTGGGCGTCTATGTATCCCATATTCTCGTGCTGTATACGCTTAGTCCACTGAGCTGGAGGGTACAAGGCCATGTTCCATTGTGGGGAGCTTTTATGGGCATCATCGTGTACGTCTTTTCCGTGTTGTTAACGATTGCCCTGGCGCGGATACCCATGGTTAGGCACTTAGTGGTGAGGCCCGGCTGGATGAGATATCAATCAAAAGGTGCCTAGGTTGGACAACTGACCAATCCTCAGAATCAAGTCAGTGGCCCACGCTTCGTAATGCTCTTGACGGTTTCACTTCGATCCTCATTCAGCCTGACAAAATCCGCATAGGGAGTACGTTCAAACCCTTGACGCGCTCCCTCTCGCCGGTGGTCAAGCCGGCACTAGTGAAGAGGACCTGTCTCCGTATGAATGTGGTTTACGTAGATCCACAAGGTCACGCCGCCGCTTGAAAGATGGAGATCGCTAGTGGCAGGATCATCCCAGTTGCGGTATGGTTACGACTTCCTAAATCTGGAAGGATGCATGATTGCTATTATCGACTACGGCATGGGAAACCTACGTAGTGTCTCCAAGGCCTTCGAGGTGATGGGGCATCAGGCCATTGTCACACGCGATGCAGCCTCACTTCAGAATGCGAGTCATGTCGTCTTGCCGGGAGTCGGAGCGTTCGGCGACTGCATGTCGAACTTGAGGCAGTATGGGTTGATCGAGCCCATCAGAACCGCGATCCAATCGGGAAAGCCCTTCCTGGGGATTTGCTTGGGTTTTCAACTACTGTTTACCGAAAGTGAAGAGTTCGGGCGGCATCAAGGGCTCGATATCTTTCCCGGGAAAGTTCGCGCTTTCTCAAAGGATCAGCCGTTGAAGGTTCCGCACATGGGATGGAACCAGGTCCACATCCAACGGCCTTGCCCGCTGTTCGATGGGATTGCCGATGGAGCCCATTGGTATTTCGTTCATTCTTTTTTCGTGGATCCAGGTGACAAGCAGGTGACGGCCACGACGACGACGTACGGCATTCCTTTCGCGTCGAGCATCTGGAAAGACAATGTGGTAGCGTGCCAGTTTCATCCGGAAAAAAGCCAGAGATCTGGTTTGCGATTGATGAAGAATTTCGGTAATTGGAAATGATCAGGACATCGAAGCTCTATTATTACGGACGTGTTCCTTTACTCACTTCGATCATCGCGCTTATTGTTTTGCAGGGGTGCAGCGGCCCCAAGGTGTCGACGAAGACGTCGGCCCAGCTCGATCGGTATACGATTACTTCGCTCGTGGTGGTTCCTTTTACCGCTATTGAGTCGCCACAGCTCATTGAGTCGGCCGATCCATACATGGGAGTACCGGAAGGGGCCAAGAGGTCGGATATCTCGCCGACGGGCATCGCTCCTCCCAGGGGACGATTGGCGCAAACCACATCCTCCATTCCCCCTCATGTCCCGGAGCGGATCACCGAATTGGTTTGGAATCGCCTGCGCAACAAACAGGGCATCAGGGTCATCGCTCCTCGTGAAGCGATGAAAACCGCCGAAGCCTCGTCAGGCGAAAGCGAAGCGATGACGGAGGAAACGGCTGCGTCGCGCGCGGCGAAAAGGCTGGTCGTCGATGCTGCCCTGATCGGCAGGGTGCTCGTGTATCAAGAACGAGTCGGAGGTCCTCTCGGTGCGAGTCCGCCCGCTGCGGTTGGATTTGAAGTGAAAGTCATCTCTGCCGATGGGGCGGTCCTCTGGGAAGGTGGGTATTATGAACGGCAGAGACCGATGAATGAAGATTTCATTGACGCCATACATCGACGCGGACGTTATGTCACGGCCGATGAGCTGGCTCAATTTGGCGCGGAAAAACTCGTCAAGGCGATGCCGTTTGGGACGAGCCGATAGGTCGACAGTCAAGGGGAACTGCGGAGATCATGATCATCATTCCGGCAATTGATCTGAAGGATGGGCGCTGCGTTCGGTTGCGTCAAGGCGATATGGCTGCAGAAACCGTCTATGCTTATGACGTTGCCGAGGTTGCCCGTAAGTGGCAACAGAGTGGAGCCAGTCTGATCCATGTGGTCGATCTGAACGGAGCGGTTGACGGCGAACCCAAAAACTTAGGGCAGATCCAGTCCATCATAAAATCGGTCACTGCGCTTGTTCAGGTCGGTGGCGGCATCAGAACCGTTGAGACAGTTCGGCAGTATCTGCATGCCGGTGTCTCCCGCGTGGTGCTCGGCACGGCTGCACTCACCAATCGGGCGCTCCTCGATCAAGCTTGCCGGGAATTTCCTCGGCGGATCGTGCTCGGCCTCGATGCGCGCGAGGGACGAGTTGCCGTCAAGGGCTGGACCGCGGTGTCGGATATCAAAGCGATGGATCTGTTGAAAGAACTAGCGGGCTGTCCGATTGCTGCCGTCATCTATACGGATATCGCGCGTGATGGAATGCTGAATGGCCCCAACCTTTCCACGCTGAAAGAAATCGTTGAATTCTCCTCGTTTCCGGTGATTGCATCGGGAGGGATCACGTCTCTGGATGATCTGAAAGCTGTACGATCGATCGGCCCTAAAATCGAGGGAGCGATCATTGGCAAAGCACTCTATGACGGCAAACTGGATTACCAAGCCGCTGTGGCGGCGCTTTCTCGCTAACCAGCGCCACATGCTGACCAAGCGCATCATTCCCTGTCTGGACGTCAAAGAGGGCCGCGTAGTCAAGGGTGTCAGTTTTGTGAATCTTCGCGATGCCGGCGATCCGGTCGAAGCGGCAGCGGGGTATGATCATGAAGGAGCGGACGAACTCTGTTTTCTCGATATTACAGCCTCACATGAAAATCGGAAGACGATCATCGACGTCGTCGAACGCACGGCTGCGCGGGTCTTTATGCCGGTGACGGTCGGTGGGGGCGTGGGAACCCTCGACGATATTCGGGCCTTGTTGAACGCCGGAGCAGATAAGGTCAGCATCAATACCGCGGCAGTTCGACGGCCCGAGTTTGTCAGGGAAGCCGCTCAACGTTTCGGGACGCAATGCATCGTCGTTGCCATCGACGCCAAGCGTGTAGCGAGTGATCGCTGGGAGGTCTTCACGCACGGCGGTCGCCATGCGACGGGACTTGATGCGGTCGAGTGGGCAAAGCGGATGGACCAATACGGGGCTGGAGAGATCTTATTGACCAGCATGGATCAGGATGGCCGGCAAACCGGGTACGATTTGGACCTGACGGCTGCCGTGTCCGGCGCTCTGTCCATTCCTGTCATCGCATCGGGCGGAGTCGGGACGCTCGACCACCTCTACGATGGTTTTGTGAAAGGGAAAGCGGACGCAGTCCTGGCCGCTTCGATTTTTCATTTTCGGACCTATACGATCTCCCAGGCGAAAGCGTATCTACGGGAACGTGGTGTCCCCGTCCGATCAGATCATCTTCCTCGAGAGGCATGACACGATGGGGCAGGGAATGGCAGGTCAGTTCCAGTTCGACAGCGAGAGTCTTCTCCCGGCCGTCATTCAGGATTGGCTCGACGGGACAGTGCTGATGCTCGGGTACATGAACCAAGAAGCTCTCGCGAAGACGGTTGCGACCAGGAGGGTGCACTTCTGGAGTCGGTCTCGAAACAAACTCTGGGAAAAAGGCGAAACATCCGGTCATACGCTACACGTGAAAGAACTCTTTATTGACTGCGATTGCGATACCATTTTGGTGAAGGCCCAACCAGCTGGGCCCACTTGTCATACAGGCGAGCGAGCCTGCTTCTTCTCTGGAATAGACGAACAAGGCCACGTTGTTCATCGAACGGCGCAAGATGCGCAGGGTGGAATTCTTGAAAGTGTCCTGCGGACGATACGGGAGCGCCGCGCCGCCCCTCAGACCGGTTCCTATACCTCAAAGCTATTCGAGGGAGGGCATGACAAGATTCTGAAAAAGGTGGCGGAGGAGGCGGGCGAGGTGCTATTGGCCTCGAAAGGCGGCAAGAAAGAAGAAGTCGTCTATGAGGTGGCGGATCTGTTTTTCCATATCCTGATGGTACTGGGGTATCATGATCTGGCGCTACCAGATGTCTATCAAGAGTTAGGGAAGCGATTCGGCAAGTCCGGGTTGAGGACGGAGAAGTGAGGAACCGGCTATGAGCGACTGTTTGTTCTGCAGGGTTGTGGCGAAGACCATCCCGGCCAAGGTTGTTCATGAGGACGACCAGACCCTGGCCTTTGACGACATCCATCCCCAGGCACCGGTGCATACCCTGGTGATTCCCAAACGACATGTGGCCTCTATTCAAGACCTGGGCGAGTCAGATCAGGCGCTGCTGGCACAATTGCTGCTCGCCTGTAGGAAAGTCGCGAATGACAAAGGGTTAGCCGACTCGGGGTTCCGTCTCGTAGCGAACACCGGACGAAATGGAGGTCAAACCGTCTTCCATCTGCATTTCCACGTGATGGGCGGCCGTCATATGGCCTGGCCTCCAGGGTGACAGAATTCTCTGAATTGACAGATTTTGAGCCCGTCTGTTAATCTGACCGGTCAATATTCCTATTACTTATCAACCGACTCGTCCGGTCGTGCACGACGGGAATGTAGGAGCTGCGACTCTGGTGGGCCGAGGCTTGATTGCGGACGAGATCAAGAATCGAATAAAAGATCGGGTAGATATTGCGGATGTCGTCGGGCGCCATATCTCGCTGAGGAGGGCAGGTCAGAACCTCGTGGGGTTGTGCCCGTTTCATCAGGAAAAGAGCCCCTCTTTCTCCGTTAGTCCATCCAAACAAATGTTTTACTGTTTCGGCTGCAAGGCTGGGGGAGATGTCTTTGCCTTTCTGACCAAAATTACCGGGGCAACCTTTCCGGAGGTGCTTCGGGAGCTTGGAGACAAGGTGGGCATCGTGTTGGAAGAGTCTCCTGCGGAACGAATGCAACGTGGGCAGACCCATCGCATTGAAGAAATGAACCGCGCTTCCATGACGTGGTTTCAAGACAATCTTCGCGATCCGCAAATCGGTGCCACGGCTCGTGAATACCTGAACAGACGAGGCATCCTACAATCGACCGTGGAGTCGTTCCAACTTGGAGTGTCGTCCGCAGAGTGGGACGGGTTGTTCAAGTCCCTTACTCGAAAAGGATTCTCTCACAGCGAGATCATGACGGCTGGGCTCGGAAGCCCGAGATCAAACGGTAACGGCTATTACGACAAGTTTCATGGGCGGCTCATGTTCACAATCACCGATCTGCGCAAGCGCGTGGTGGGATTCGGCGGCCGTGTGTTGGACGACCGCACGCCCAAGTACCTCAATTCGCCCGATACGCCGTTGTTTAAGAAGGGCCAGACCCTCTTCGCCTTCGATCAGGCGCGTGAGGCGATCGGGCGGACCAAGACGGTGATCGTCGTCGAAGGGTATTTCGACGCGATCGCGCTCCACCAGGCTGGGCTCACCCATACCGTCGCCACGCTGGGGACGGCCTTGACGGCTGAACATATTCATGCCCTGCGGCGGTTTGCCGACAAGGTTGTGTTGCTCTTTGACCCTGATGCAGCCGGTGTGCGAGCCGCCTTGAGAGGATTGGATCTTTTCGTCAACAGCGGATTGGGCGTCAAAGTCGTCACCCTTCCGGTTGGTGAGGACCCTGATACGTTTGTGCACAAGGAAGGTGCCGGGGCGTTTACCCAGCTGGAAGCGGCAGCTCCGAGTCTCTTGGACTATGCGCTGAATCACAGAATCAAGGAGGCCGACGATGGCTCGCTGGAAAGCCGCATCCGAAGCGTCGATGAGGTGCTGCGAATTCTGCAGAAGAGCGAGCATCCGATCGAGCGGCAGGAGCGCATCAAAATCGTGTCGGAACGACTGAGGATCAGCGAGGCCCGGCTGATCGAGCGCTATCCGGCGCTGCTGGCTCAGCCCAAAGGAGGCGCGGAAGCGCCGCGCGCGCAGCCCGCACGGGGAACTCCGCACAATGCCCTATTCAAAGGGCTCCCTGAAGAGCGGGATCTGCTCTTACTGTTGCTGCACGGAAAACTAGCGCCTGCCGATGTCCGTCGCCTGCGGCCGGAGTCCTTTACCGTCGCGCCTTGCCGCAAGCTCGTCGAGATCGCGCTCGCCCATGTGGATCGTGACGGGCGTATTCAGGTCCAGCCGGTATTGGATGAGTCGGTGGCCGATCTCGATTGTGGTGCTCTGGCGACGGAATTGTCGATGCGCGAAGATCATTTCGACGATGTGCCGGCGCACATTGCGGCTTGTTTTGACCGTCTGGACCGAAAGCGATCGGAGCAGGTCATGGGCGAGCTCATTGCCAGACTGAAAACGGCTGAACGCGAAGGCCGGGTTGACGAGGCGCGCCTACTGAATATGCAGATCAATGAGGTACGGATGCGGAAAGCCGGCACGCCGACCGCCGGTGTGGTTTCATTGGTGAAGGAGTAGTCATGTCGAAACAAGAGTTGCTCGGTGAGGTGAAGAAGCTGATCACGATGGGAAAGGAAAAGGGGTTTCTGACGTATGACGAGCTCAACAGCACCTTGCCCGCTGAAGTTGTGTCGTCTGATCAGTTCGGCAGCATAATGGCGATGTTCGGTGAAATGGATATCGAGATCATCGAGGCGGGCGATGGGGATCGGTCTCAGAAACGATCCGATGGCGAAGTGGGCGAAGATGTGGAAGATGTCGAATCGGATTCCGAGGAGGAAAACGATAAGGCAATTGATCTGACGCCTGGCGCCCTCAGTCGCACCGACGATCCCGTGCGGCTTTATCTCAAGGAAATGGGGAGTGTGGCTCTCCTCAGCCGCGAAGGCGAGATCGAAATCGCAAAGCGGATTGAAGAGGGGAAAAACGATATTGCTTCGGTGATCTATGGCATGCCGATGACCATCGAATTCGTCTTGGCTCTTCGGGATCAGCTCAAGAACGCCAAAATCGACGTGCGCGAGATCGTGCCGGTCCAGGAGACCGAAGAGGATTTTGAGGAAGACCAGCCACCGGTGGAGCGGGATTATGAGGAATTGCGAGTCAAGACGCTGGAGTCGTTGAATGCCGTGCGGAAGGTCTCGCTTGCGCTGAAGGCGATGGCCGAAAAGAGCAAGCCTCTCGGCAATGATCCGGTCAAGCAAAAGAAGTTCAAGAAGCAGTTCGATGCGATCCGCCAGCAAGTGGTGAACAAAATCGAATCGGTCAACCTCCATGGGGTGCTCAAAGACCGAATGGTCCAGCGTGTCCGCGATCTGGCGGTACAGATCCGCGTCGCCGAACGGGAAGCGATCAGCTGCCAACGGCGGATCGGTGTGGGGGGCGAGGCCGGTGCCGAACTGCTGAGGAAGATGTGCCGGAGCCGTCAGGACTTCATGGCGGTCAGGCGGAAGACCGGAGTGTCGGAAGAAGCTCTGGTCGAGATTCGGAAGGTTTACCAAACCGCCAAGGCGAAGATACGCCAGCTGGAAACGGAAGAGGCGCTTGTTCCGGCTGAAGAAATCAAGGATGCGGTCAAGCATCTCGATTTGGCCGAAGAGAGGGTGAAGCGTGGGAAGGCGGAGTTGGTCGAGGCGAATTTGAGGCTCGTGGTCAGCATCGCAAAGAAATACACGAACCGAGGGCTTCAGTTCCTCGATTTGATTCAGGAAGGCAATATCGGGTTGATGAAGGCGGTGGACAAGTTCGAATATAAGCGCGGGTATAAGTTCAGCACCTACGCGACTTGGTGGATTCGTCAGGCGATCACCCGAGCCATTGCGGACCAAGCACGCACGATCAGGATTCCGGTTCACATGATCGAAACAATCAATAAGCTCATTCGGACCTCCCGGCACCTCGTGCAGAAGTTGGGTCGCGAGCCTCTGCCCGAAGAGATCGCCGAGCGCATGGATCTGCCGTTGGACAAAGTCCGGAAGATCCTCAAAATCGCCCGCGAGCCCATCTCGCTCGAAACGCCGATCGGTGAGGAGGAAGACAGCCATCTGGGCGATTTCATCGAGGACAAGAAGGCCGTGTCTCCGCTGGAAGCGGCTATTCGCTACGACTTGCAACGACAGATCAACAGCGCCTTGGAAACCTTGACGCCTCGTGAGGAGAAGGTGCTGCGCAAGCGGTTCGGTATCGGCGAAGCAACCGATCATACCTTGGAAGAAGTCGGACAGGATTTTGAAGTCACCCGTGAACGCATCAGGCAAATCGAAGCCAAGGCCTTGAGGAAATTACGACATCCGAGCCGTAGTAAAAAGCTGAGGAGTTTTGTCGAGACTTTATAGGTTTCAGAGTTCAAGACGGCGTGATTTGACTCTGCTCGAAGCAGCAGCCTAGAATCCGTTTCAGGCCGAGGTTGAGGTTGAGGATGAAGCTTGAAGAAAGTCTGAGGATCCGGTTCCTAATGGTCGACCTCAGCCTGAGTTTTGAACTTTCTGAAGGGGGCCCATAGCTCAGGTGGTTAGAGCGGCTGACTCATAATCAGCTGGTCCTAGGTTCAAGTCCTAGTGGGCCCACCAGTCTGGGCGGGTGCCTGACTCCTTCAGTGCCCCGGCATCGATGGAACGGATACGTTGAACCAAAAACTTTCCCCGCTCATTGAACTGCAAAAGCTCGATCTCCGAATCATGGAGATCGGTGAAATCCGCCGAAAAATCCCCGAACGTCTCGATGCTGCCGAGGCTCCTCTTCGAGAGGCAACGCAGGTCCTACGCGACACGAAGGTCGCCGTTGAGGCTGCCGTTAAAGAACGTCGCTCGCATGAAAAGGACCTGGAGGCGCATGAGGCGCACACAGACAAGATGAAATCGCACGCGACAAGTCTGAAGACCAACAAGGAGTATCAGGCGCACTTGTTCGAGCTGGAGTTGGCGAGTAAGAAACGAGGAGATTTTGAAGAAAAGATCCTGTTGACGATGGAGAAGATCGACGAGTTACAGAAGACGCTCACGGAGCTTCAGGAAAAAGGAACAGCGCTTGAGCAGGTGTTCACACAGGAGAAGCAGAGACTGGACGCACAGGACAAGGAGCTTGCGACGGAATTGGCTCAACTCCAACTTCGTCATCGCGAGGCTTCAGTGCTGGTTGAGAAAGCTCTGCTCGATCGGTACAACCAGGTCAAGGCCTCGCGGAAAGACCACCCCCTTGCTGCCGTGCGTGACGGCATTTGTCTCGGGTGCCGTCTCCAGATCCCGCCGCAGCTTATCGCGCAGGTCAAACGGTCGGACGACTTGCATCTCTGCCCCTATTGCCGCCGGATCTTGTATTGGGAAGGGGAACCGATCACGGAAGGCGCTTCCGCCTTAGCAAACAAGCCCTCGGACCTCGAGGTGGGTGAATCGGCTTAGGTCAGTCGTATCCCGCTCAGCCAGTATCCCACTCTGCACCGGGGGAAATACTCCATGAGGGTAGAATCGCCCGATCCACGTTGAATCTAATCTAACGTGACACAAGGGTATCTTGTCCGATACGGGCAATGATCGCCCTCTCACGGCAGTAGCTTCCTGACACAGCCCAAGCAGAATCGCCGCACGCCATGGGACTGCGATCGCGCCCTGCATACGCGATGCAATGAGATCGAACGGCTGTTCCGCTGGCTCAAGGGATTTCGGCGCATCTCCTCGCGGTTTGACAAGCTCGATGTCATGTTCGTCGCGTTCATCACGTTCGTGTTGATCGTTGATGACGTACGCTAGCGTTAACAGATCCTAGAAGAGGACCACCTGCGTATCAATTTCGATGCGGTCGTATCTGAATGGGATGCAGGAACGTAGCGGGCCGTCTGCAGGTAGTCAATCCTCAAGGAAAATCTAGCTCAGCCCAGCCAGGACGGCTTGCGTAGTTTTAAAATGCAGTTTTGCCACTGATCCCAGTCGCTCCTGTCCGTGTTTCTTGATGATCATCCTGGCAGCGCGTTCGACGGCTGGAGAGGCGCCTTTGGGCAGTGTGGTTCCGACTTCGCCGGAAAGTTGTTTCAGCCGTATCAGAAACTCCGCTCGTGCTAGGACGGATGCCGCGGCGACTGCCAAATCCGATTCTGCTTTAGTCCGCTGCTCCAGCACGATCTTCCGCCCCTTTTCCTGCAGCGCATTGAGAATCAGCCGTTCGTCGCCGAACTGATCGGAGATGGCTCGCTCACAGGCCACGCCTCGCTCCAGCAGATTCTCCAACGCCTTGGCATGGCCCCAGGCGAGCAAGCGATTCAGATTTTTGATCTTGCTATAGAGTTCGTTATACTTCTTCGGCCCGATCGCGATGATGCTGTGCGGGCAAATGGTCTTAATGTCGGGAGCGAGTTCCAAAATTCGGCCGTCGGAAATCTTCTTGCTGTCGCGGACTCCCATCAGCTTCAATTCGCCTTGCGTCGTTGCATCGACGAACACGGCTGCGATGACGAGGGGGCCAAAGTAATCGCCCTTTCCGGATTCGTCGATGCCGATGCGTGCAATGGTGTTGCGAGGGTGTGACGCAGTCATCATGTTCGTGTTCTAGCTAGAAATCCCATTGAGGCGACGGTAATCTATCAACCGATTCTAGAGTGGTCAATCATGGGAGGATTTGTCGACCCAGACTTTGGCTGGAGGTTGTGGATGAGGATGTGTGCCCAGAAGCTCATACGCACGACGACGGTCTTCTGTCTCCTGATGGGGGGAATCGGCCTCGCAGGGTGCGAAACCAACCCCTATACAGGCCGGTCACAACTGCTGATGACGTCGGTCAGCCAAGAAATGCAAATGGGGGCTCAGGCGTACAATCAGGTTAAGAGTGATCCAAAGCTGAGACCTTCCCAGGATCCGCGAGAGGTTGAACCGGTGAAACGGGTGGCGGCTCGGATCGTCGAGGCCGCGAAACGGTCGAAATACGCAGAGATGGCTCAACAGTTTCAGTGGGAAGTCACGGTCATCAAGGATGATAAAACGGCGAACGCCTTTGCATTGCCTGGCGGGAAAATGGCGGTCTATACAGGTATTTTCCCCATGGCCAAAACGGAAGCCGGCTTGGCGGCGGTGATGGGGCATGAAGTGGTGCATGCCTTGGCTCGCCATGGCGCGGAACGCATGAGTCAAGGGCAAGTCGCGAAGATCGGGCTTCAGGTCGTCGGTGGGGCAGTCGGGATGTACAGCAAGAATCCCGCCCTGAGCCAGGCGACGATGGCGGCGTTGGGTGCAGGAGCGCAGGTCGGCGTGCTGCTCCCTTTCAGCCGGAAACATGAATCGGAGGCAGATTACGTGGGAATCCTTTTAGCCGCGGATGCCGGGTATGATCCACGTGAATCGGTTGCACTCTGGGAACGGATGGCGCAGGTATCGGGCGGTGAAGGTCCGGCAGAATTCTTGTCGACCCATCCGAGCCACGACACTCGAATCGAGCAATTGAAAGAGTGGATGCCTGAGGCGCTGGCCATCTATCACAAAAGAAAGCCGGTTCCCGCTGCTCCCTTACCGGAGGTTGGGAGGTAACCGGTTTCTAAACTTCCTGGAGCGACTGCGAATTGCCCTGATGAGTCTTCTTGTCACGACCTTCGGTATTGCTTATACTGATTCGGCGTGGGTGGAGGACTGGATGGTCGCTCGGTGTCTCTAAACATCGAGAGGAAAGTCCGGACTCCATGGGCAGGGCGCTGGATAACGTCCAGGCGGAGCAATCCGACACCAGCACCACAGAAATCAAACCGCCGATGGCCAAGGCGATGGGATCCCATCTGGTCGCTGCGACTCAGGCAAGGGTGAAACGGTGGGGTAAGAGCCCACCGCGGTGGTGGCGACATCACCGGCACGGTAAGCGTCGCCCGGAGCAAGGCCAAATAGGAAGACATGGGCGGGCTCTTCATGGGGCTCGTCGCACCGACTGGCCCGGTCGAGGTCTTCGGGTAGGTCGCTTGAGGTTCGAGGCAACTCGAATCCTAGAGAAATGATCATCCAAGCAAAGGGGAAACTTCTTTGCGGGACAGAATCCGGCTTATAGGTCTTCCGTCCACGCTCTTTATTCATGGAAGCTCCTTGTGCGAGGCCTTCGTTCTTTCTCTCAGAGGCCCACTGAGGGCGGCTGTATTGACGGTCCTTCGTGAGGATGCTAGGATCTCAAATCTTACCCCTTGATTCCAAACACATTTCTGCACGATGATGTGTGCTTCACGAGGGGTGCCGTCTTACGGTTTCACTATCGACAGTAGACCTTATGCTTGCGGTTGGAGGGGGTTGTCATGAAACTCACCGGTGCTGAAATCTTCATCGAATGCCTGAAGCGGGAAGGGGTGAAGACGGTCTTTGCGCTTCCGGGCGGAGTCGTGTTGAAGATATTCGATACGCTTCACCAGCAGAGAGATATTGAAGTCATCCTGACGCGCCACGAACAGGGCGCGGGTCATATGGCGGAAGGATATGCGAAGGCGACTGGGAAGGCCGGCGTGTGTCTGGTCACCTCAGGTCCCGGCATGACCAACGTCATTACGGCGTTAGCCGATGCGTATATGGATTCTGTTCCGGTGGTCTGCTTCAGCGGCCAAGTCCCGACCAGTTTGATCGGGAACGATGCCTTTCAGGAAGCCGACAACGTGGGTTTGAGCCGACCATGCACGAAGTACAATTTTCTCGTCAAAGACGTGAACGACTTGGCGGCAACGATCAAAGAGGCGTTCTATATCGCGACGACCGGACGCCCTGGCCCGGTCTTGGTGGATATCCCGAAAGACGTATCGATGGCCAAAGCAGAATTCATCTATCCGAATTCTGTCTCGATTCGCGGCTACAACCCCACCTACGAAGGGAACAAGTGGCAGATCAAACAGGCGGCCGAAGCGATCACGAAGGCCAAGAAGCCGATACTCTACGTCGGTGGTGGGGTGATCTTCTCCGGAGCCTCACAGGAACTGCTTGAGCTGGCCGAGATGACACAGATTCCGGTGGACATGACGTTGATGGGGCTTGGCGCGTTCCCAGGAGAGCATCCTCTGTCGCTGGGGATGCTCGGGATGCACGGCACGTATCAGGCCAACATGGCCATGCATTATTCCGATCTGGTGATCGCCATCGGCGCCCGGTTTGATGATCGAGTGACGGGAAAACCGTCTGAATTCTGTCCCTCTGCCAAAATAATTCATGTCGATATCGATCCGACCTCTATCCGGAAAAACATCCATGTGGATATTCCGATCGTCGGCGATTGCAGGGCGGTGCTCCGTGAGTTGAACCAGATCTTGCGCGCGACGGTCAATGGAGAGCAGAAAGACCTCCGGAAGCCCTGGTGGGATCAGATCCGAGAATGGGAACAGGCCCATCCGTTGACCTATCACCAAGAGAAAGATGGGCCGATCAAGCCGCAACAGGTGGTCAAGCGGCTGTATGAACTGACAAAGGACCGGGACCCGATCGTTTCGACGGATGTCGGGCAACACCAAATGTGGGCCGCACAGTATTTCAAGCTGACGAAGCCGAATCGATGGTTGACCTCAGGTGGACTCGGCACCATGGGGTTTGGATTTCCCGCGGCGATGGGCGCACAGGCTGCCTTTCGAGACCGACTGGTCCTGTGTATCGCGGGAGACGGCAGCATCCAGATGAACATGCAAGAAATGGCCACGGCGGTGGTGAACAAGCTGCCGGTCAAGATCGTCATCTTGAACAACGGATTTCACGGCATGGTGCGACAATGGCAGGACCTGTTCTACGAAGGCCGCTATGCGTCGAGCTATCTGGATACCACGCCGGATTTTGTCAAATTGGCGGATGCGTATGGAGCGGTCGGCTTGCGAGTCAAGAAGGTCGGTGACCTTGATACCGTCCTGAAAGAAGCCTTGGTCACGGATAAACCCGTCATCGTGGATGTGCCGACCTATCCCTATGAGAATTGCTATCCGATGATCCCGGCCGGCGGCTGTAACCATGAGATGCTTCTTGAGGATCCACCTGAGTTGAAGCAGAAACAATCCGGTGCGGCGAAGGTGGCGCCGGAAGATAAAGATACGGTGTTAACGGCATAAAGGAAGTGCTGAGCTGCAAGTGCTCAACGCTGAGAAGTGTACTCGGTTTTCAGCACTCAGCACTCGGGACTACGAGAAATGGAACACATCATCTCAGTGACTGTGGAGAATAAGTTCGGGGTGCTGTCACGGGTCGCAGGCTTATTCAGCGGCCGTGGATTTAATATCGAGAGTCTGTCGGTCGCTCCGACGCTTGATCCATCCATGTCTCAGATGACGATTGTGACATCGGGTGATGAGCGGATCATCGAGCAGATCGTGAAACAGCTGAATAAACTCATCGATGTCATCAAGGTCGTGGACTTGAACGAAACGGAGTTTGTTTCACGAGAGACGGCGATCATCAAGGTGCATACGAAGGATGCGGATCGAGCCGAGGCGCTCAGAATCGTGGATATCTTTCGGGCGAACGTCGTCGATTCGACGCCGAGCACCTACACCATCGAAGTCTCGGGAGATCCCAAGAAGATTGAAGCGATCATCAACTTGCTTCAGCCGCTTGGGATCAAAGAGTTGGTCCGCACCGGTCGGGTTGCCGTCGCGCGCGAACCGGTCCGTTCCGTTGCCGTCCAAGCGAAGAAAGTGGCGCGCGAGTAGCATCCTGCTGGGACTCGAAGACTTGCTATATAAAAATAAAATGAGCGAAAGGGCTGGTCATGAAAATTTACTACGAGAAGGATGCCGATATTCAACAGATCCGAAACAAGACCGTGGCCGTGATCGGCTATGGGAGTCAGGGCCATGCGCATGCGTTGAACCTCAAAGAAAGCGGTGTGTCGGTCGTCATCGGGTTGCGTGAGGGCGCCTCGTGGAAAAAGGCCGAGCAGAGCGGGCTAAAAGTAATGCCCGTCGGCGATGCCGTGAAGACTTCCGATGTCGTGATGATTCTGGCACCCGATGAAGCGCAGGCCGCCATCTATCGACAGGAAGTGGCCCCCAATCTTAAGGCGGGATCCTATTTGGCGTTCGGTCATGGTTTCAATATTCACTTTGGACAGATTGTGCCGTCGGCCTCCATCAATGTCTTCATGGTAGCCCCGAAAGGGCCGGGACATCTTGTTCGTTCCGAGTATGCGAAAGGCAGCGGGGTGCCTTGCCTCTTGGCGATCCATCAGGACCCCAGCGGCACCACAAAGCAGGTCGGATTGGCCTACGCGAGCGCGATCGGCGGTGGACGCGCGGGTGTCATCGAGACGAATTTTCGCGAGGAAACCGAGACCGATCTCTTCGGCGAACAAGCCGTGCTCTGCGGAGGGCTGACGTCGCTGATCCAGGCCGGGTACGAGACCCTGGTCGAAGCCGGGTACTCGCCGGAGATGGCCTACTTCGAATGCCTCCACGAAGTGAAGCTCATCGTCGACTTGATCTATCAGGGCGGGATCGCCAACATGCGCTACTCGATCAGCACAACGGCGAAATACGGTGATGTGACCAGAGGTCCGCGTGTGGTGACCGAACAGACGAAGCAGGAGATGAAGAGGATTCTCGAAGAGATCCAGACAGGACGGTTTGCCAAAGAATGGGTCTTGGAGAATCAAGCCAATCGACCGGTCTACAACGCACTCCTTGCCAAGGGCGAGGCCCATCCCATCGAAGCCGTCGGGGCCAAGCTTCGGGGCATGATGCCCTGGCTGAAGAAGGATCAACTCGTCGATAAGACGAAAAACTAGGTCTGTTGAAGCATACGACCAGCTTTCGTTCTTGCATCGCCCAAGGGTGCAAGGTACGATGAGGATGTATGCCGCTTCCCATTTTTCACGCGCGGCGGTCTTGCCCCCGGAGAGGCGCCACCTTGGGCTAAGGTGGGCTGGTGAAAAGCGACAGCCCGTTTGAACATCATTCTTAAGAGTGAGGCAATTCTGTGGCGGATCGAGCGGTCGGCGTCCCCTTCGCCAAAGAAGGAATTCCCTTCATCGCGGTTCCTGCCGGCGTGACCCTGTTGACGGGATTGCTGGGCTGGCCGGTCGTCGCTGGGGCCGGCGCCGTCGCGACGTTGTTTGTTGCCTGGTTTTTTCGGAATCCCGCCCGGGTTGTACCGCAAGGACAAAAGCTTGTGGTCGCTCCCGGCGATGGGAAAGTGATCGCCGTCGAGGAAGAGTTTGAGCCGCGCTACCTAAAGGAACGCTGCATCAGACTCACGATCTTTTTGAATGTCTTCGATGTCCACATCAATAGGACTCCCTGTGACGGAGTGATCGAAGATGTGCAATATCAACCGGGTCTGTTTTTGGTCGCCAGCAAGCCGGAAGCGACGTTGAGGAACGAACAGAACGCCATGATGATCAAGACGTCTGAAGGCATGAAGGTTCTCTGTGTGCAAGTGGCTGGTTTGATCGCTCGACGTATTGTGTGTTGGATCTCGCCAAGGGATCGAGCCATCCGTGGTGAACGATATGGGTTGATCCGTTTCGGATCGCGCATGGATACCTTTCTACCGATGGGCACGAAACTCCGAGTGGCCGTTGGTGAACGTGTGAAGGGTGGAGAAACCATCCTGGGAGAGTTGCCATGAAAACGGCAGGATTCAGAAGTTCATTTGGGAAAGAAGGGAAGCGGCGGAAAGCCGCCATGCATCTCATCCCGAATTTGTTCACCACCGGCAATTTGTTTTGCGGTGTATTTGCGATACTGGCAGTCTTCAACGCCAACTACATGGAAGCGGCCATTGCGATTCTTGTCGCCATGATTTTTGACGTGTTGGACGGCAAGTCTGCCAGACTGACCAATAGTACGAGTCAGTTCGGACTGGAATATGACTCGCTGTCCGATGTCGTGTCATTCGGTGTCGCGCCAGGTTTATTGATATACTCCTGGGCGTTGAGCGGACAGGGTACGTTCGGCGTGGCCGTGATGTTCGCCTACGTGGCCATGGGAGCCGTGCGTTTGGCACGATTCAACTCTACTGTCACGCAGTCGGACGGGAAGTACTTTACCGGTCTGGCTATTCCAGCTGCTGCCGGGGTGGTGGCGTCTCTGGTGGTCTTTGATCATAACCTCCTCAAGATGGCAGGAGACGTCAGGCCGATCGTGGTATTGATCATGACGTTGGCGCTCTCGTTTTTAATGGTCAGCACGATCAAGTATCGCAGCTTTAAGGAACTGAAATTCAAGGGCCACCGGCAGATCACTTACCTGGTCTGGGGTATTCTTACCCTGATGATGGTGGCGGCCTGGCCGGCGGTGATGTTATTTGTTATCTTTGCCGGCTACGCAGTGATGGGGCCGGTCGAGAAGGTCTTTTGGTTAGCTGCTCCGGCAGCCGGGAAAAAAAGCCTTGGAAAAGTCGAGTCTCCACCGGTCGAATCCAACTCCTAACGGGGAACTGCAGCGGGAGGAGCTGAAACAGTCGTGAACGGCTAAGACGAGGAGTAGTACGCGAGTGGTCTAGAAAACAGAATGTTCAAAGCGGTTATCCAGCAAGGCCGCAGCGAGTGAAAAGGCGAGGCGTACGGTTTTGAGATGTACGTTGAGCCTTTGAACGATGCGAGAACGAAGCTGGGAACCGGTTTCAACATTCTGGAGAGAGCTGGTGGGTGGTGCAAACCAGCCTGAACCCCGCCGAACTCGCCTCCGAGCCGAATCTCCGAACATGAAGTAGGAGATTCCGCATTGCCTCCGTAAGAGGCAGAATGAAGGGTCTGACGACCGGTCGGTCCTCAGGCCGAATCAGGGTGGTACCACGGAGTGCGTGAAGCCTTCGTCCCTGGGTAAGTGAGGGGTCGAAGGCTTTTGTGTTTCTAGAGGGAGAAAGGTGGCACCATGACACGCATGATCAGAATTTTCGATACGACGTTGAGGGACGGCGAGCAGTCGCCCGGCGCCAGCATGAATGTGGAAGAAAAGGTCATGGTGGCCAAACAGCTGGCGCGGCTCGGCGTCGATATTATTGAAGCGGGATTTGCCTATAGTTCGCCCGGAGACTTTGAAGCGGTGCGGCGTATTGCCCAGGAGGTCGAAGGACCGACGATCTGCAGTCTGGCGCGGGCTCGACCGGAAGATATCGATCGAGCATGGGAGGCTTTGAAAGGTGCGCCGAAGGTACGCATCCATACGTTTCTTTCAACATCCGATATTCACCTGAAGCACCAGTTTCGGATGACGCGGGAACAGGCCAAGCAGCGTGCCGTGGAGATGGTCCAGCGGGCACGGACTTATGTTGATGATGTCGAATTCTCTCCAATGGATGCGAGCCGGTCAGACCCCTCGTTCCTCCATGAGGTTATTGAGGCGGTCATCGCGGCCGGGGCCGGTACGGTGAATATACCCGACACGGTAGGGTATGCCGTCCCGCAAGAATTCGGCGCGTTGATCAAGGGGATTTGCGACAAGGTCCCCAATGCCGACCAAGCCGTGATTTCCGTCCATTGCCACAACGATCTGGGCGTCGCGGTGGCGAACAGTTTGGCGGCAATTATGAATGGAGCCGGCCAGGTGGAATGCACGATCAACGGAATCGGAGAGCGCGCGGGCAATACGTCCTTGGAAGAGATCGTGATGGGACTCCGCACTAGAACGGATTTTTACCGAGCGGATACTCGTATCCGAACCGAGGAAATTGCGAAGACCAGCCGTTTGGTCAGCAAGATCACGGGGATGGTGGTGCAACCCAATAAGGCGATCGTGGGGGCGAACGCGTTTGCCCATACGTCGGGCATTCATCAGGATGGCTTGCTCAAAGAGAAGACGACCTATGAAATTATGCGCCCGGATTCGATCGGATTGGTCGAAAGCCAGATGGTGATGGGCAAGTTGTCCGGGCGTCATGCCTTCCGGCAGCGTTTGGAAGAATTGGGTTACAAACTCGGCGAGGCAGAGATCAACCACGCCTTCGAGCGGTTCAAGAAACTTGCAGACCAAAAGAAGGAGGTTTTCGAGGAAGACCTCGAAGTTATTGTCTCCGAAGAGTTGTCGAAGATGGCCGAGCGCATCATCTTAAAGGGACTGCAAGTATCGAGTGGAACAGATCGGGTTCCAACCGCCACGGTTGAACTGGGAATCGACGGCACACCCACCGCTCAAACCGGGACCGGCGATGGGCCGGTGGATGCCGTGTACCGCACCATTGCCGCTATGACGCAGACGAAGAGCAAGTTGCTGATGTATGTCGTGAAGGCCATCACCGGTGGGACGGATGCACAAGGAGAAGTGTCGGTGCGCGTGCAAGAAGATGGTCGGACGGTCACAGGCCACGGCTCCGATACCGATATCATCACGGCCTCTGCTCGGGCATACATCAGCGCCCTGAATAAGCTGGCTTATCTGGCGACGAAACAGGCGCAAGGCGAGCAGAAGGTGAACTTGATTTGACACGGATCTCCACAGTACAGTTTCACCTTCCCTGGTGGGGTCTGAGAGATTGAGGGGGCTTGTCCTTGTTCAAGGTGACGCCGGCGGATCGTCCCGAGTTTCTGGCGGGAGATGAGACTCGCTTGCGGGAGCTTTTTCATCCTGCCAAGCATCAGCTCAAATTGAGCTATAGTCTTGCCCACGGGACATTACCGTCCGGTCAACGCTCGAAGCGTCACGTCTTGGCCTCGGCGGAAGTCTATTACTTCATTGCAGGGCGGGGCCGCTTCACGATCGACGATCAGGTCGCGCTGATCGAAGCCGGCACGACCATCTACGTGCCGCCGGGAGGACAACAGTTTGTCGAAAATACCGGGGAGACCGACGTCGAGTTCTTGTGTCTCGTTGATCCTGCCTGGCGGATGGAAGACGAAACGATACTGGAATAGGCCATGAGCCGATTGGATTATCGAAAGGAGCGACAGTGAAGGCCAAGATTGCGGTGCTGGCCGGTGACGGAGTCGGACGCGAGATCGTTCCTGAAGCCGTGAAGGTCTTGAAGATCATTGCCGAGAAGTACGGGCACTCGTTCGAGTTTGTCGCAGCCGATATCGGGGGGCAGGCGATCGACAAGTTTGGCGTACCGCTGCCGAATGACACATTGGCTCTTGCCAAGCAAAGCAATGCTGTCTTGCTCGGCGCCGTCGGGGGACCTCGATGGGAAAGCTTGGAGTACAGCCTGCGACCGGAGCGCGCGCTGCTGGGAATCCGCGAGGCCTTAGCGCTCTATGCCAACTTGAGGCCTGCCAAGCTCTATGCGAATCTGGTGGATGCGTCCACGTTGAAGCGCGAGGTTGTCGAGGGGATCGACATCCTCGTGATCCGCGAGCTCACCGGTGGTATCTATTTCGGCAAACCAAAGGGGATCGAAAAGTTGCCAAACGGTGAAGAGCGCGGAGTCAATACGGAAGTCTATACGACGGAAGAAGTCAGGCGGATCGCCAAGGTTGCGTTCGAGGCGGCACGAAAACGGCGCAAGAAGGTCACCTCGGTCGACAAGGCGAATGTGTTGGAATCATCCGAGCTTTGGCGCAAGGTGGTCATCGACGTCCACGCGTCCTATCCGGACGTCGAACTGGGCCATATCTACGTGGATAACGCTGCCATGCAGTTGGTGCGGAATCCGCGACAATTCGATGTCTTGCTCTGCAACAACATGTTCGGAGACATTCTCAGCGATGAAGCGGCGATGTTGACCGGTTCGATCGGGATGTTGCCGTCTGCGAGTATCGGGGCCAAGGTCGGCCTCTTTGAACCGATTCATGGAAGCGCTCCGGACATTGCAGGGAGAAATATTGCCAATCCCATTGCCACGATCTCATCAGTCGCCATGATGCTGTCGTATGCCTTTCAACTGGAGAAGGAAGCGGAAGCTATCGAACAGGCCATCGTGAAAACGCTCGATCTTGGATATCGGACCAAAGATATTCAGAGTCCAGGAGCGAAGATCGTCGGCACTGTGGAGATGGGTGAGGCGATTGTCCGAAACCTGAATTAGTAGGATATTAAAAGACTACTCCGAATGATGTTAGCTTGCAGGATGGTCAAAAAGGCCGTCCAGCAAGGCCGCAGCGAGCGAGGAGGTGAGGCATACATTGAGTCGTATGTTGAACCTCTGAGCGATGCGAGAACGAAGCTGGCGGACTTTTTCAGCATCCTGTCATCGGCTCTGAACTATGGCAGCTACTCTTTCGACTTGGATGATCAGAACACTCGCCGGCAACGGCGAGTCCGGTTATACCGGAGATGGCGGACCTTCAATACAGGCCCGCTTGAACGAGCCGAAAGGCGTGACGATCGATTTCCATGGCAACGTCTATGTGGCCGATTCCGAAAATCATGTCGTTCGCAAAGTCGACCGTGCGACCGGTGTCATCTCAACGGTAGCCGGCATGTCCGGGGATGACCACATAGGCTCGGCTGTGGAACGGGACCCACCCGCCCAGCCTACGGATGAAGACCCTTTGGCCGATGGTGCCGGAGAAACCGGTTCGGCGAAATTTACTCAGCAAGCCGATTTGAGTGGAACCGTCCGGTATTGGATGAATCAACCAGCCACGTCTATCAAGCGGTATGGCGGGGACGGGAAGACCGCGGTGCATGCGCAGCTGAACTTCCCCACGGCAGTCGCGGTGGATCGCGAGGGGAATTTATATATTGCCGATACCATGAACCATCGCGTGCGGATGGTCGATTCAGAAACCGGCATCATCACAACAGTGGCCGGAACTGGTCAAGCGCGATTCTCCGGTGATGGCGGCCCTGCGTACCAGGCTGCGCTCAATGAACCGGCAGCGCTGGTTGTGGACGACGAAGGTCGACTCTATATCGCCGATCAGAGCAATCATCGTGTGCGGATGGTCGATCTCAAGACAGGCGTGATTCATACGGTTGCGGGAACCGGGATGGCAACGTACGACGGAGATGGCAAGCCGGCTAGCGACGCAGCCCTTGCTGGTCCGAGTGGATTGGCGCTCGCGGGCGACCACCTCTATATCGCCGATACCTTCAACGGCCGAGTCAGATGCGTCGATCTGCCATCAGGGCTGATCACCACGGTGGCCGGCGACGGTGGAGTCTATCGCTATGAGTCGTCGTCAGATGCGCCGTCACCCAGCCTTTCGCGGCCGACGGGAATCGCATTGGACCAGGAGGGACGCCTTTTCCTGACCGATTCAGACAATCACCTCATCAGACAATGGGATCGAACATCCGGAGAGGCGTTCTGCCTGGCGGGGCAAGGAGTTCCATCCTATTCCGGCGACGACGGCCTCGCAAAAGAAGCAAGCTTATGTTACCCATTCGGTATCGTTGCGGATCGCGATGGAATGCTGCTGGTGGCCGACACCTTTAATCATCGCATTCGTGTATTAGCATCGGAGTAGGCCGTTCATGATCAAGAAGAAACCAGGGTATACGGTGGCGGTCCTTGGCGCGACCGGCGCGGTGGGCAAGGAGACTCTTGAGATCTTGGAGGAGCGCAAATTTCCGTTGATGAACCTCCGGCTCTTTGCGTCCAAACGAACGGCCGGCGAAGTGATGACATGCCAGGGCAAGGAGTGGAAAGTTGAAGAGCTGACTGAATCCTCGTCGTTCGTGGGTGTCGATCTGGCGTTTATCTCAGCCACGGATGCCATCAGCAAAGACTACGGTCAACGACTGGGCGCCGCCGGCATTGCGGTGATCGACGATAGTGCGGTGTTCCGCATGGATGATCAGGTTCCCTTGGTGGTTCCGGAGGTGAATGCGGCTGCCTTGAGCGCCATGCCTCGTGGAATCGTCTCCATTCCCAACTGTACGACCACGCCCTTGGTCATGGCGCTCAAGCCCCTTCATGATGCCGTGGGGGTGAAGCGTGTAGTGGTCACCACCTTTCAATCGGTTTCGGGGACCGGCGCTGCGGCCATGGATGAGCTGATGGATCAAACGAAGGATTTGCTCGCGTTTCGCGACGTCACCGCCAACGTCTATCCCTATCAGATTGCCTTCAATCTGTTGCCGCACATCGGCTCGTTCAATGAGGGGGGCGACTGCTCGGAGGAAGTCAAGATCGCGAAAGAGACTCGAAAGATACTCGGTGCGCCGAAGCTCAAGGTGACGGCCACGACGGTGCGTGTGCCCGTG
Source organism: Nitrospira sp. (assembly GCA_029194665.1). NCBI lineage: Bacteria > Pseudomonadati > Nitrospirota > Nitrospiria > Nitrospirales > Nitrospiraceae > Nitrospira > Nitrospira sp. The sequence goes on from JARFXO010000004.1 coordinate 480,117, forward strand.
TTGCGCTGTCATTCGGAGGCGATTAATGTTGAACTAGAGCGTCCATTGAAGGCGAATGAGGCGCGTGCTGCGCTGGCGGCCATGCCCGGCGTGATTGTCTATGACGATCCAGTGAAGAAGCTGTACCCGATGCCGCTCGATGCAACCGGAAAAGATGAGGTCTATATCGGTCGTGTTCGGGAGGATGAATCGATCGCAAACGGCCTCAATCTTTGGGTCGTCTCCGACAATCTTCGCAAGGGGGCGGCGCTGAATGCTATTCAGATCGCCGAATGTCTGGTGAATAGCTAGCGCCCGGTGTTGTATTACCAGACTGATTGGATATTCTGCTCATGGGATGAAAGTTGATGCCGGAATGGAGCGCTTTCGGCAAGGTTCTTATCGGCCTGGGGCTTGGAATCGTTGCGCTTGGGGCCCTGTTGGTCGCTGTGGACCGACTTCCTGGATTAGGGAATGTCTTCAGCTGGCTCGGCAAACTTCCCGGTGATATCTCCATCAAACGTGATAACTTCAGCTTCTATTTCCCCGTCGCGACGAGCATCGTTCTCAGTGTCCTTCTGAGTCTGCTATTCTATCTCGTAGGATGGTTCTTCCGCCGATGATGACAGCACCGTTCCGGGCTCGCGCAGCTGGATTGGGGATCTGCCTCGGCTTGATTATGATGCCGGAGGCAGAGGCGGCGCAATCGATTCGCGTGCTGTTGGCTCCTGATGTTCAGCAGCTGGAAGTACAGACGGATCAGACCATTTGGGTGACTGACGAACATGGTCAGGCCTGGTCCTATCGGCCTGTTCTGCGAATCAAGGTGCGTGGCCATGCGTTGATCCTCAACGGCAAACCGGTGGTGACTGATCAACTGATGTTACGGGCGGGAATTCACGACCTTAAACTCCGGCTGAATCAGAATGGTAACCGGACGGCGCTTCATACAGGTGATGAGAAGGGTGCCCTCCAAGTCAGTGGATTGATTCAGCTCGTTCGGCGAGGAAAGGGATTGCTCCTCGTCAATCATGTCGATTTGGAAGAGTATGTCAAAGGTGTCGTACCGGCAGAGGTGAACCCGGCCTGGCATCGTGAGCTGCTGAAGGTGCAGGCAGTCGCAACTCGAACCTATGCATTGTACCAGCGCATGCTCAGCTCCACTCGGGATTATGATGTGGTCGCAGGGATTCAGGATCAGGTATATCGCGGCCGCCAAGGCATCGACGCACGGGTGGTGGAGGCGGTGGAAGCTACAAGGGGACTTGTAGTGACCTATCAAGGCGCTCCGATCTATGCTGCCTTCTCTTCGACCGCTGCGGGAATTACGGAAGATGCCATGACTGTGTGGTCGAAGGATCTCCCTTATTTGAAGGGTGTGGAATGCCCGTTCGACATCGAGTCTCCGTACTATCAGTGGAAGGCATCCTTGAAGATCGACACCTTGGAGAAGAATTTGCGCCAGCAAGGGTATGCCGTAGGAACAATCTCGGCGATTACGCCGCTTGCTTATAGCCGCGCTGGACGAGTTGCGACATTGCAGATCGTGCACTCGAGCGGCGAGTTAACGATCCGGGGCGAAGACCTGCGTAAAGCGGTCGGGTATACGGTGGTACCCAGCACGCAATTTACGATTGAGTCGGTCGGGGAGGACGTCGTCATCTCCGGTTACGGAGCCGGTCATGCGGTTGGTCTTTGCCAGTGGGGCGCAAAGGAGCTGGCTGACTTGGGCTACTCCTTTTCGAGCATTCTTCGCTATTACTATCCTGGGACGGAGCTTCAGGATGCGTCATTGACCCAAGCACCTCCGGTACCGTCGCCGCCTCCCTCCTGATGCAACTCTCTGAGTTCGACTTCCCTTTCGATTCTTCCCTGGTCGCGTTGCAGCCGATTAGCCCTCGTGATCGGGCTCGGTTGCTGCTCCTGGATCGAACGACGGAACAACTCGTTCATCGTCATGTTTCTGAACTTCCACATCTCCTGGAACCGGGTGATCTGCTGGTGGTGAACGATACCAAGGTGATGGCCGCACGAGTGCCTGGAATCAAGAAACCGACCGGCACGCGGGTCGAAGTGTTGTTCGTGAAAGATCTTGGTGAGAGGCGATGGGAGGTTATGGTCAAAGGCACATTTCGTGTCGGCCAGGTCATCGAGTTCGATCAACAGTCTCGCGCGACCATCGTGAAACGTGATGCGATAGGCACTGAGGTGGTGGTGGATAGTCCTGCGCCGGTCACACAATTATTCGAAATACGAGGGGTGATGCCCCTTCCACCGTACATCAAGCGTGCGGCGACCCAGGAAGATCATCGCTGGTATCAGACAGTCTTTGCCAAACATGACGGAGCGATTGCCGCGCCGACTGCCGGGCTTCACTTCACGGAAGAACTGTTTCGACGACTGCGCGAAGCCGCAATCAACGTTGCCACGGTGACGCTCCATGTCGGTCCTGGTACGTTCAAGCCGGTAACGACTGAGCGGATTGAAGATCATCAAATGGGATCAGAAAGTTTTACAATCAGCGAGGGGACTGTGAGAGCCATCCAAGAGACCAAACGAACTGGTGGCCGGGTGGTGGCCGTCGGTACGACGGTTGTCCGCACGCTTGAAACCGTCGTCAAAGAAAAGGGGGAGATGGTCCCGATGAGTGGCGAGAGCCGGCTCTTCATTACCCCAGGGTTTCAGTTTCAGGTCGTCGATGCCCTCATGACGAACTTTCACCTACCGCGGACCACATTGTTGATGCTGGTGTCGGCCTTCGCCGGAATCGATCCGATTCGCAGGGCCTACGAAGAAGCAGTCAAAGAACGATACCGCTTCTACAGCTACGGCGATGCGATGCTGATTCTTTGAATTCCAATGGCGCGCGATAGGATACCGTTACTCTTCGTGAGTGGCGTCGTATCAGTGGTAATCAGTCGTGAGTAGCGATGAGCTGTTCGTGAGCGACAGACGTCCGTTGCGATGTGACTCGTTCCTGCCCAGAAGCTCTCCACTTGTGTTTTGGGTCAGAATTAGTTTTCTGTGCTTTGAGGTAAATTCTGGCAAAACAGTTCGACAGTCTTGCGGAATAGAAAGAGGGCGGTATCTTGTGGAGAGGCTGCGAGAGCTGATCGTGCGTTGATACGGATGTCCTCGGCGCTGATCCGGTGCTGTTGGGCGACAAGCAAGGCATCTTCCAAATCCACATCGGTGCCACGACGTAGTTTCGCGAGTACGAAGTCAATTGGTGCAAGGATTCGGATGCGAAGATTCGGCTGATCAATCAACATGGTCGCCCGGTCTCGGTATCCTGGAGGCATTGCGACAATCGACCAGCCTGAAAAGTTTTGCGTCAGATCCGCCGGAACCTGTGCGCTGGTCAGAAAGCCCAATAAGTTCCCAATCGGGCCTGCTACTTCAGCATCCACATCGTGAGTGGCGCGACCTGAAATTCCATAGGCCGGTAACGCCAGCGCGCCGATGAGGAGAAGATCAAGCGTTTCTCCGGTCTCGGTGACATAGCGTGTGAGAAGGGAGACCAGCTGGTCAAGGGTGAGAGTAGGCAAAGTAGAGCGCCTCGGCAAAGGTCCGGTAATCCCGAGAGTCGATTGGTCCGGAATTGGTAGGAAGGGGTGCACGGTTCAGGACGAACGTGATCAGCTGCCGATAGTGGGTGTACCACCGGCATGCAGTGAGGAATGCCGCATGCACGGCTGGTTCTGAGAGCCACGGTGTAAGGTCCAGCTGATCATTGACTAGAATTTCAAGCCAAAGAACTCGCCGGCCTCGGGCTGTGCGAATGGCTTCTTCAATGGATGATGTGCCTAGGTAAGCCGGTAACAGCAGCAGCGGCGGAGCTACAGTTCGAGGAGGAATCATGGACGCAGTGTAGCATAGCACGAAGATGATATGTGGCTGTCGGCCTCTACACAGCAATTGCCGTCAGCCGGCAATGGTTACCGGCTGGGTCTTACAGCAGTTCTCGGCGGACCGTGATCGGGAGCTTGGCTTTCATGGATTGTTGGAATGAGATCAGGGCCCGTTGCTGCTTCTGCAGGAGCATGTCATCCAGCACCCGCTGCTTGGCTTCTGCTGCCTTAGCGGGATCGGAATCCTGTGGCCTGGTCATGAGAGACTGTCCTTCGGCAATCTCAGCTGGGGTTAGGCCGACGGAGTCTCGGACGATCATGCGAGCCTTATTGGCCAGGACTTCCTGATGCTGGATCGACTCAAACGCGGCTGGGGTGAGATGATTGGCGGCTAGGACGCGCTTGTAGAGATCGGGGTCAAAGGCGCCGTTTTTCTGAAAGACCGGCGTTTGCATGATCAGTTCGCGCAAATCGGCATCGGAAACCCGCACGCCCATTTCTTCGGCTGCGATAATCCACACACGACTGTCGACGAGTTGCCCGACGACGAATTCTTTGAACTCTTCCTCTTTGAAATCGGTTTTGACGTTTTCTTTGTAAATGCGGTGCATGTTTTCATAGGTACGTTTGAACTCATCGAGCGACACTGATTGATCACCGACCTTGGCGACTGGTCCACCGGCTTGTTCCCCGAAGCCCCACCAGCCCATGGTTATCACGAAGGCTATAGCTAGGATACCCATGATGGATTTGAGCAACCAAGGGTAGTTGTGGGATGCGTCGCGCATTGTCTTGATCATGTCATTCCTCTTCTTTTGTGAATCAACAGTCTACTTGTGGACCGGACGGAAGGCAAGGGTGGTTAGTGCGGGGTGGTTAGTGCGGGGCAGTACGAGGGCGGGGTGCAAACGTTGATTGTCTGAGAGACCAGCTTCCTTTGCATCTGCTTCCAGGAGGCAGAAAGCCGGTTCAGGAAGGTTTCGAAAAGAAAACCAGGGAAAGATCGGTCTTTGTTTGTGCAAGTTGATGCATTTTGTTATACTTTGCCACCAATTAGAAGGAGATTCCTTGGCAGGGGGGCCAACCTCGACGGCGCTGGAAACGAGAGTCTATCCGAAGGCCCATGTCCTGAATCGGTTCATCGCGAAATTGATCGATCTGTTCGTTGTCGTCGCCGCCGACGAAATTGCTCCTCCGGTCGGCTTTCTTTCCGGCTTGGCCTACATCTTGATTGCCGACGGGTTTGCGGGCGGAAAAAGTATCGGCAAACGGCTGGTGGGTCTGCAAACCATGCAATTGGATGGCCGGGATACGGCCGGTTTCCGAGAGTCGATCATCCGGAATCTTCCGCTGGGTGTCGCACAGATCGCATATGCGGTCCCATACATCGGATGGCTCGTATCTCTTGCCATTTTAGCGTTTGAGAGTTTTTTGATCATTGGGAATGAGCAGGGTCGTCGACTTGGCGATGAAGTAGCAAGGACTCAGGTATTAGATGCCGGTCAACTTGCGGTCCCAGATTAGGTAAGTCGTACAGGAAGCACACAAGCCGGGCGCTGGATCGCCAGGCCAAGATGAAGGGAGAGACGTCGTGGGGTTCCCAGGAGATGTATTCGGTTGGTTCTCCGATGACCTGGCGATTGACTTAGGCACCGCAACCACGCTCGTCTATGTTCACGGGAAGGGGATCGTGCTGAACGAGCCCTCCGTCGTGGCCGTTGAAAAGAAGAGCGAAAAGGTACTGGCCGTCGGAGCAGATGCGAAGAAAATGCTCGGTCGCACCCCGGGGAATATTGTCGCGATTCGGCCGATGAAGGAAGGGGTGATCGCCGACTTCGAGATGGCTGAGCAAATGCTGAAACATTTTATCCGGAAGGCCCACAATCGCAGCGCGTTTGTGCGGCCTCGCATCATCATCGGCGTGCCCTCCCGCATCACGCAGGTCGAGCAACGCGCCGTACGCGATTCAGCCGAATTGGCCGGGGCGCGAGAAGTGTATCTGATCGAAGAGCCCGTCGCCGCGGCCATAGGGTCCGGGTTGCCGATCACGGAGCCATCGGGCAACATGGTCGTCGATGTGGGAGGCGGCACGACGGATATCGCCGTCATTTCGCTGGGCGGCATCGTGTACAGCGAGTCGGTCAAGGTTGCCGGTGATCGCATGGACGAAGCGATCATGAATTACATCAAGAAAAAGTATAACTTATTGATCGGCGAGCACATGGCGGAACGGATCAAGTTTGAAATCGGATCTGCTTATCCGTTCGAGGAGCGGAAAACCATGATGATCAAGGGCCGGGATTTGATTTCCGGCATTCCGCGCACGTTGGTCATCGATGACGCCGAGGTTCGTGAAGCGTTGCAAGAACCCATTGGAACGATCGTGAACGCGATCAAGATTGCATTGGAAAACACCCCGCCCGAGCTGGCAGGGGATATTATCGATCGCGGGATCGTGTTGACGGGGGGAGGTTCCCTCCTGAAAGGGATGGACACACGATTCCGAGAAGAAACGAACTTACCGATCATTACGGTGGACGATCCGCTGACCTCCGTGGTGTTGGGAGTCGGCAAGATTCTGGATGAGCTGGATCTCCTCCGAAAGGTATCGGTGATGTCTCAAGCGAACAACCTCCGGTAAGGTGCCATCCCTCATGCGGATGGTCAATTTTCGCGTACCGTACAGCGCTAGGCGTGGTGCCCTCTTCCTTGTCGTCGTTCTCGTAATCGGCTTCTTGCTTCTACCCGGTCAACTCCAAAGTGTATTTCAGGAAGTGGGCGGTCCCTTAGGATGGATTATCAGTTGGCCTCTCCAGGCCGTGGCCGGAATCCAAGATCGAATTGCCGGTGTCTGGGGACGATATGTGGCCCTGCAAGGGGTTGAAGAAGAAAATCAACAGTTGAGGAGAGAGCTGGACCTTCTCAAGGAACAAAACGGGCAGCTGCGAGAAGCTTCGGTGGCGACGGAGCGGCTCTCGGCACTGCTGGAGTTTAAGAAACAAGTCCTTCCCACATCCGTGGCCGCCCAAGTCATCGGGCGCGATACCGGCAATTGGTACAAGACGATTATTTTGAACAAAGGGGCCTCCGACGGGCTTCAATCGGACCAGGGAGTGATCACTCCGGCAGGTGTGGTCGGTCGCGTCGTCAAGACCACGGCCTCGACCGCCGTCGTCCTGCTCGTGACGGATCCCAATAATGCGATCGCCGGATTAATCCAGCGCACCAGAGATGAGGGAATAGTCGAAGGGACGACGCAGGGACAAGCTCGGCTCAAGTACATTCCGTTGCTGTCCAACGCGCGGCCGGGCGACCACGTCGTCACGTCAGGATTAGTGGAGGGGTTTCCTCGCGGTATACCGATCGGCACGATCATCAGAATCGATAAGGAAGAGGAAGCGCTGTTCCAATCGGCAGAACTTTCTCCGGAGGTCGATCCGAATCGGGTCGAGGAAGTGCTGGTCATTCGGTCTCCCTCTATTCCGACCGAAGGGGAGCGGTTTGGCGTCCCGAAGCGCAAGCCATGAAAGCCCTCATCTATTCGACCATGATCGTTGGTCTGGTGCCGATACAGTCCGTTCTTTTGCCTCACATCAGTTTCTGGGGCGTCAGGCCGGATCTTGGTTTTGTGGCAGTGTGCTTGATCGGTCTCATAGCAGGAGAGCTTGATGGCTTGTTGATGGGGCTTGCGCTCGGATGGGCGGTGAGCCTGTTCTCGGCGCAAGATCTGATTTCCAGTGTGGTCTTGAAGGGAACCGTGGGGTTCGTAGCAGGCCTCGCGGGCCGGCAGGTCGTCTACCTGAGTCCTGTCGTCTTGGTGGCGGGACTGCTGGTGGTCTCCTGTTTGGCTGGGCTGGTTGCTCCGTTCGCTCTACAGCTCAGCGTGCAACAGGATTGGTGGTGGGCCGTCTGGAACGTGGTGCTGCCGCAAGCCTGTCTTGATGCGGTGATCGGAGGGCTGATCTACTGGATCATGTGGAGTCGTTGGAGTATCGAGCAGTTGATGTCAGAGTCTCGAATGTAGGCGTTCAGTATGGTGACGGTGCATTCTTCAGAATCAGAATTCGGCGACCTTCATCGGCGGCTCTTCATTCTCCGGGTGGGACTGTTGTTGGTGGTGGTGTTGCTCGGCCTGCGGCTCTGGCATCTTCAAATCCGCGAAGGGCCGTATTATCGAGATTTATCGGAGAACAATCGGACCAGATTGGTCTTGCTCGAACCAGCACGTGGTCTGATCTATGACCGGCACGGTGTCCTTCTGGCGAATAACGTCCCGAGCTTCAGTCTCTACGTCACGCTTGAAGACGTGAAGGATCGCGAAGCCTTGATTCAGCAGCTGACTGATTTGCTCGGTCTCGACCCGACCATCGTGCGGAAAAAAATGACGGCCAAAGGCAGCAATTTGCTTCCGCGCAAAATCAAAGACCACATGACGCTGCGCGATGCCACGCTGGTCGAATCCCATCGTCTCGACATGCCCGGGGTCATGATTCAGGTTGAGTCGCAGCGCAACTATCCAGGCGGCGTGACGGCGGCCCATCTCCTCGGCTATGTCGGAGAAATTTCAGCAGATCAGTTGGAGAAGCCCGAATTTATCGATCTCCATCAAGGCAGCATCGTGGGGCAATATGGTGTGGAAAAGTCGTATGATCGGCACGTGCGAGGAATGGCCGGTCAGAAGAGCGTGGAAGTCGACGCACTCGGCCACGAGAAGAAAGCCTCGGTTGTCGAGAGGCCGCAGGCGGGAAACGACCTCTATCTCACCATTGATGTACGGCTCCAAAAGCTCGCCGAAGATCTGCTGGGGCAAGAACAGGGCGCCATCGTTGCGCTCGATCCGAACAGCGGCGATATTCTGGCTATGGCCAGTCGTCCAGGGTTTGACCCGAACATGCTTTCGCGAGAACTGACCGCGAAGCAATGGGTGGAAATCGTGCAAGACGAAGGGCGTCCGTTGAACAATCGTGCCTCACAGGGGCAGTATCCTCCCGGGTCAACCTTCAAGATCCCGATGGCCGTTGCCGCGTTGGAGACAAAAACCATGTTGCCTTCCAGCACCGTGTACTGTAATGGGGGGTACCAGTTCGGGAAGCGGCTGTATCATGACTGGAAAGCCAGCGGGCATGGGTACGTCAATCTACACAATGCATTGGTCCATTCCTGTGACGTGTACTTTTATACGATCGGCCAACGGATGGGGATCGATGTGATTGCCGAGTTTGGGAAGGACTTCGGGCTTGGGAAGGTCACCGGAGTAGAATTACCGTCGGAACGATCCGGGATCATGCCATCCACTGCATGGAAGCAAAAAGCCAAGAACGAACAGTGGTTGCCCGGAGAGACCATTTCAGCCGCCATCGGACAGGGGTATGTGACCGTGACGCCGTTACAAATGGCGAGTCTCGTCGGCACAGTCGCCAACGATGGAATCAACTACCGCCCTCGTCTGGTGTTGGCGGTGATGGATCGAACTTCGGGAAACCTTCAAGAATTGCCGGCTGTTCCACGCGGAAAAATGAATGCAAAGCCGGAAACGTTCCGCATCATCAAGGACGCCCTTGCTGACGTCGTCACGAAGGGAACGGCAACGAAAGCCAAATCCTCCATGGTGACGATCGGCGGAAAAACAGGCACGGCTCAAGTCGCGGCGCTCCGGACCGGACCGGAAGAAAGCATTCCCAAAAAGTTCCGAGACCATGCGTGGTTTGTCGCTTTTGCGCCGGTGGAATCGCCGAAGATCGCCGTTGCCGTGCTCGCCGAACATATGGGGCACGGTGGGGCCACCGCTGCTCCTCTTGCGAAAGAAATCATTGAAACGTATCTGAAGCTCACCAGCCAGGCGCCCGTCGTCACCTCGGATCTCCCCAGCGTGAATGGGCTCGGGCGCTCATCGAAAGACTCATGATCGATCGATTGACCGAGCATCGAGGCCTCGATAGTTTCGATATCCGCTATGTCGCCTTGATCCTTGCCATCCTGGGGATCGGGGTGATGTCCATTTATAGTGTCACGCGCGGGCAGCAAGGTGGGGCGGCGCCGTATTATCTCAAACAGTTGATATGGATCGGTCTCGGTGCGGCGGCTTTCATCATCATGTGGGCATCGGACTACCATCAACTTGCGCGGTTTGCCTATCCTGCCTACGTCTTTATCTTGCTGATGCTGGTCTTTGTGTTATTCGACGGGCGAACGAGCAAAGGGGCTCAGCGGTGGATCGCATTGGGTCCATTCAGTTTCCAGCCGTCTGAATTCGCCAAGCTCATCCTCGTCTTGGTGTTGGCCCACTATTATTCAAAAGCCCCTCGTGTGGGGTGGCTGCAGCGTGTTATTATCCCAGGACTCTTGGTGCTGCCAGGCCTCCTCCTTATCTTGAAACAACCTGATTTGGGCAGTGGACTCAGCTTTGTCGCGGTGTATGCCGCCATGCTCCTCATGGTGGGCATTCGTTCGCAAGCCCTAGGGTTTATTCTGCTCTTCTCGATCATGTTGTTTCCGTTTGCGTGGGAGGGCGTGTGGGGGTCCTTGCATGATTACCAGCGACAGCGCATTATGGCGTTCGTCGACCCCGAATACGACCCGGGTGGAAAGGGCTACCATGCCCTTCAATCGAAAATCGCGATCGGGTCTGGGGAACTGTTGGGGAAAGGGCTCTACGGCGGCACCCAGAGTCAACTGAAGTTTTTGCCTGAGGGGCATACCGATTTTGTGTTCGCTGTCTTCGCGGAAGAATGGGGATTTCTGGGCGTGGTCGTACTTTTGACGTTGTTTGTGGCGCTGATTTGGTTGTCGTTGGAAATCGCGTCCAAAGCGAAGGATCAGCTTGGAGCGCTGCTCGCCGTGGGGATCGTGGCGATGTTGTGTTTCTGCATCGTGGTCAATATCGGTATGACGGCGGGGATGTTTCCGATCGTCGGCATTCCTTTGCCGCTGGTGAGTTATGGCGGAAGCGCCACGATCATGACCATGGCGGCCTTGGGCTTGCTGTTGAACGTCAAACGGAAGCGGTTAAGTCTGTTTTATTGAGCGATGGCCGAACAGGTGGAACGTTCGTGTTCCATCGTTCGGAGAAAAGAATACGGAAAGTCGGTGCGGCCGACGTGCGGAGTGCGTGTTGGACCTGGTCTTGGACCCGCGTCCATCCCTCTCAGCCGGCTCACCCGGCTTGTAGTTCAAAGGAGTCAATATGGGTAGTGAGATTGCGATAACCGTCGCGCGGGAGGAAACCCGTGTGGCCGTGCTTGACAGTGGAGTCGTCACCGATTTGTTCGGAGACCGCACGAAGCATAAGGATTTTGTCGGAAATATCTATAAGGGAAAGGTTGCCAAGGTGTTGCCGGGCATGCAAGCCGCGTTTGTGGACATCGGCTTGGAAAAAGCGGCGTTTATGCACGTTTCCGATCTGTTGGTGGATGCAGAGCCAGGCGATATGTTGGTTGAGGCTGAGGAAGACGAAAAAGATTCGGAGATGCTCCGGCCGAAGCGCCAGAGCGCGAAACCGATCGAACAGCTGCTGAGTGAGGGGCAGGAGTTGATGGTCCAGATTTCGAAGGGGCCGATCGGCACCAAGGGGTCGAGAGTGACGACGTATGTCTCACTTCCTGGGCGGTACCTGGTTTTTATGCCCAACGTTGACCATATCGGTGTGTCTCGGCGGATTCCGCGGGATGAAGAACGGGCTCGACTGAAGGAGATTATGCGCCGTGTTAGGCGCCCCGGCTTCGGCTATATCGTGCGGACGGTCAGTGAAGGCGTTAAGGAAGACGAGTTAAGATCCGATGTCGACTTTCTACACGTCCTCTGGCAAGACATTTTGACCAAGCGGGAACAAATGCCCGCCCCGGCATTACTGCATTCTGATTTGAGCCTGAGCTTCCGTGTCGTGAGGGACCTGTTCGGCAAAAAGGTAGATCGACTGTGGATCGATTCGCGAGAGGAATACGAAGCCATTCGGGACTTCGTGCAGCGATTTTCTCCTGAGCAGACCTCGCGGATTCATTTCTACGATAAGGATGAGCCCTTGTTCGATCATCTGGGGGTGGAACAGGAAATTGCACGCGCCTTGAGCCGGAAAGTCTGGCTTAAGTCGGGGGGCTATCTCGTGATCGATCATACTGAAGCGATGACTGTGATTGACGTCAATACGGGGCGGTTCGTGGGGAAACGGGATCAGGAAGAGACCATCTTACGCAACAACCTCGAGGCCGCCAAAGAGGTCGCCTATCAGCTGAAGTTGCGTGGAATCGGCGGCATCATCATTGTCGACTTCATCGACATGGAGCGGGAGAAGAATCGGGATAAGGTCTACCATGCGTTGGTGGAAGCCATGGCGTCGGATAAGGCGAGAACGAGGATATCCAGGATTTCGGATCTCGGCTTGATCGAGATCTCCCGCGAACGGGTGCGGGAGGACCTGTTACGTTCGCTGTCGGAACCATGTCGCTACTGCGACGGCCGTGGATATACGAAGTCTCCCACGACCGTGGTGTACGAAATTTTCCGCGAAATCCGACGGATTGAGCCGGCTGCCGATCAGCAACGGATTATTGTGGGAGCCCATCCGACGGTGGCAGAATTGTTGCAGGACGAGGAACGCCACGGAGTGGAAGTATTGGAGCGAGACTGTTCAGCGAAAATCATCGTCACACCGGACAATCAGTTGCATCTTGAGCAGTACGATCTGGTCGTGCTCTAGTGCCGCGACGGCCGCCGCTCTTTGTCGCGAGGATGTTCTACACGCCGGATTCCCCCTATTGTTGAAACCGATTCCCTCCCGAGGATTGAGAGCGATCATGGATGAATCATCCTTGACCTTTTGGCTCACGCTCCAAGCCGTTGATGGTGTCGGAGATCGCACTCTTCTGAAGTTGATTCACGCGTTTGGAACCCCCGACGCAGTGCTTGGTGCAACGATTGACGACTTGATCACTGGCGGTTGCAGTCCTGAATTGGCCGAATCCGTGCGGCGTGGGCCAGAGTCGAGTATCCGGCGACAGATCGATCGCCAGGTGAAGATGGTTGAACGCCTCGCGATCCAAACGGTCACCGTATTTGATCGATCCTATCCAGCTCGACTCAAAACCATTCCTGACCCGCCGCCGTTGTTGTATGTGAGCGGGAGCTTCTCGCCGAGCGATGAGGTTGCGGTGGCGATTGTGGGTGGACGACGGGCGACTTCCTCCGGAAGAGTCATTACGGAGGAGATTGCGAAGAACCTGGCTGGATGTGGAGTGACGATCGTGAGCGGTCTGGCTCGGGGAATCGATGCAGCGGCGCACCGTGGAGCGTTGATGGGTAAGGGGCGAACGATCGCGGTTCTCGGTTGCGGCATCGATCGGACCTACCCGTGGGAACATCACACGCTCCGGCGGAACATCGAATCGCGCGGTGCCGTTATCTCGGAGCTGCCGATCGGCGCTGCTCCCCAAAGTCATCACTTCCCGCGAAGGAATCGGATTATCAGCGGGCTTTCGTTGGGCGTGCTGGTCGGCGAAGCCGCGACCGACAGCGGCTCATTGATCACGGCAAAACTGGCGTTGGAACAAGGTCGAGAGGTATTTGCCGTACCCGGTTCCCTCAAGGAAGAAGCCTGTCGAGGATCGAATCGCCTGATCAAGGAAGGGGCGAAACTGATCGAAGGAGCTCAAGACATTCTCGATGAGATTCTTCCGCAGGTCGATGCTCGGCAACGTGCCACACTGCATCTTGACAGCACGTTGATAGAAGTGCGTGCACCGCTCGGGAAGGAGGAAACAGTGGTGTACGAAGCCCTGTCCTATGAAGCCCGATCCATTGATACGATAATCGGGCGCACTGGGCTGACTGCTGCGGCGGTGTCGGCGGTGTTGCTCTCATTGGAATTGAACGGACGGATTCGCCAACTGCCCGGGCAGCAATACATCCGTCTCTAGCAGGATGTTGAAAAAGCCCGCCAGCTTCGTTCTCGCATGGCTCAAGGCCTCAACGTACCACCGGGCAAGAGCTGCCAGGGGCAGCTCGGGGGTGGGTGGGTGATAACGACGGCCTTTTTGACCATCCTGCACATGTGAGGAATGAGAGGTGAGGAACATCGCCAGTAAGCCTTGTCGTCGGTGTCCTTTCCTATCGTCACCTACGTTTCCTAACCTCTCGCTGACGGTTGCCGACTGCCATTCTAGTTGCACGAATCTCTGATATTTGGTACGGATGATACCATTCTGGGGAGGTAGACGGAGTCGTTATGGGAAAATCGTTGATCATCGTTGAGTCGCCGACGAAGGCGAGGACCATCACCAAATATTTAGGACGTGGCTATACCGTGATGGCGTCGGTCGGCCACATCAAGGATCTGCCGACCAGCAAGTTGGGTGTCGATCTCGAGAACGATTTCGAACCGCAGTATGTCACCATCAAGGGCAAGTCGAAGGTGTTGGCCGAGATCAAGAAAAAGGCCGAGGAAGCTGACAAAGTTTTTCTGGCACCGGACCCGGATCGTGAAGGGGAAGCAATCGCCTGGCACATTGAGCAAGAACTGCTCGGCAAGTCGAAGAAGAAAAGGAAGGATGGGAAGATCTTTCGGGTGTTGTTCAATGAAATCACGGAATCAGCCATCAAGCGCGCCCTGCAATCGCCGGGCGAGATCGATATGAAGCTCGTGAATGCTCAGCAGGCTCGCCGCGTGCTGGATCGCATCGTGGGGTATCAAGGCAGTCAGTTGCTCTGGAACAAGGTCCGTCGAGGGCTCAGCATGGGGCGTGTGCAGTCGGTGGCCATGCGGCTGATTTGCGAGCGTGAAGCGGAGCGTGAAGCGTTCCGATCCGAAGAGTACTGGTCCATCACCGCACTGTTGGCGGGAACCAATCCACCGGCGTTTGAGGCCAAGCTCCACAGTATCAACGGTGAGGAGGCCTCGATTGAAAACGCTGAGCAAGCCGGCCGCATCGTCGGCGAGATTCAAGGGAAGACATTCGTCGTTCAATCGATCGAGCGTCGTGAGAAGAAACGCAATCCGGTCGCGCCGTTCATCACGAGCCGGTTGCAGCAGGAAGCCTCACGAAAGCTGCACTTCTCGCCGAAAAAAACGATGACGCTGGCCCAGCAGTTGTACGAAGGCATCGAAATCGGCGCCGAAGGGGCGACCGGTCTGATCACCTATATGAGGACCGACTCGCCTCGCATTTCCACCGAAGCCATGAACGACGCGCGCGAGCTGATTCAATCGCGATTCGGGGCGGACTATCTCCCGGGCACGCCGAATGTCTACAAGACCTCGAAGGCGGCGCAGGAAGCGCACGAGGCGATCAGGCCGACCTCAGCGGGACGCGACCCTGAATCGATCCGCCAGTACTTGGATCAAGACCAGTACAATCTCTACAAGCTGATTTGGAACCGATTCATTGCGTCGCAGATGGTGCCGGCGATTTTGGATGTGACACGGATCGATACGTCACCGCTCGGAACACCAGGTAGATATATCTTCCGCTCGACCGGAACGGTCGTGAAGTTCCCCGGTCATACGATTGTGTACATGGAGGGTGTCGATAAGGAGTTGCCGTCGCAGAAGCCCAAGGCTGATCAGGAGGCGGACGACGACGAGCGCCAACTGCCGGCTCTGTCCGAAGGAGAACAATTGCGGCTCGTTGAGCAGGAGGGGCAGACGGTGCCGGGTATGTTGTCAAAGCAACATTTCACCCAGCCGCCGCCACGCTATAACGAAGCGCTGTTGATCAAGGAGCTGGAGGAAAAAGGTATCGGGCGACCGTCGACCTATGCCGCCATTATTTCTACGATCCAGGATCGTAAGTACGTGGAAAAGACCGAGGGACGCTTGGTCCCGACGGAGACCGGGAAAACGGTGAACGATTTCCTGATGAAGGGATTCCCTGAACTCATCAACGTCGACTTCACCTCACAGCTCGAAGAACAACTGGATGAGGTGGAGGAGGGGAACAAACAGTGGGTTGCGGCGGTGCGCGATTTTTATATGCCGTTCACCAGAGAAATGGAACGGGCAAAGACGATTCCCGGTCCCAAAGACACGGTCGAACCTCCGACCAACATTCCTTGTGAGAAGTGCGGACGGATGATGGAGATCAAGTGGGGCCGTAACGGCAAGTTTCTCGCCTGTCCTGCGTACAAGGACGATCCCCCTTGCAAGAACACCCAAAACTTTGAAAAGCTTCCGGACGGTACCATCAAGATCGTGCCCAAGCAGGAACTCACCACCGATCAGGTCTGTGACAAGTGCGGAAGCCCAATGGTAGTGAAGACCGGACGGTTCGGCAAGTTCATCGCCTGTTCAGGCTATCCCCAGTGTAAGACGACCAAGCCGATGGCTCTCGGCGTCAAATGTCCTCAACCAGATTGCGGTGGTGATCTTGTGCAGAAGCGGACGCGCAAAGGCCGGTCGTTTTTTGCCTGCAGTAATTATCCCAAGTGTGAATTTGCCCTCTGGGATCGCCCGGTACCCAAAGCTTGCCCGACCTGCCAGGCCCCGTTTTTGATTGAGAAAATCAGCAAGCAAGACGGCCGAAGCGTCCAATGCCGCAATCAGGACTGCGGCTACCGCGAAGCAGGGTGATGATTCGAGATAGTTTCCTTCACCTCCCTTGCAGTCCATCAATGATCAAAGTCCTTGCTTCACGTGAATTACGATTAACCTGACAAGATTGATGTCCATCCATCATCTTCGCGCAGTGCTGGTGTTGTTGTGTGCAGGTCTGATCTGGCTGCCGCCAGTTTCTGCGGAAGAACCATCCTCTAGGACGGTTGGAAAACAGACTGTCGGCGTGGTGATCGGCGGAATGCTGCCGGTTCGAGTGATGGAGGGACAGACATCTACGTTGAATGGGGTTGCCGTGCATCCCTCCTGGCAAATTGAGTTGACTGATCCGATCGGCTCCAAATGGTGGAGTGGCTCGATTGCATTGGGGGCCGAGTTGGCTGTGTTAGGGATCACGCAACCGACCGGCGCCTACGGCATTGGCTTCACGCCGAAGGTAGGCTATACGTTTGCTTCGTTCGGCCGGGTGAAGCCCTATCTCGAAGCCGGTGGCGGCCCGATCTGGACGAATTTCGACGGCCGCATTCCCGAGCAGGGATCGAATTTCAATTTTCTGGCCTGGGGCGGTGGGGGCGTGACCTATGATTTGACGGAACGATGGGCGCTGAACGCTGGAGTCCGCTTCAGCCACATCTCCAACGCCGGTACCGCTAACCCAAACGCTGGGGTCAATTACCTGCTGCCGTTTGTCGGAGTGACCGCTAAGCTTTTCTGATGAAAAGTGATGGTTGGGCATGATCGAACAAGTCGGCAGACAAGACGGTCGGAGCGTTCAAGGCCTCAATCAGGATCGTGACTCCGGGAATGATATGGGGTCCAAGCTCTTCAATAGGCTTCTGACGAGCAGCTCAAGGGCATCGTTCGGGAGACGTTGCACTACTTTCCGTCCGCGCAGACCCACCGAAAAACGGGTATCGGGCCGCTTCCTCTTGTCGCTGGTACCTACCGTTGTCTCGGGGCGACGCCTGGTGCCTTCGGGACCGTACTGATGCCTCCGGGAGGAGCGGGCGCATAATTGGGATTGACGTGCTCCCAGACCCCGGCATGTTTCCCCTCCACCCCCCATCCTCGCACGTACAGCAGTGCCAGCACCGGCTCGGTCTGGAATCTCGTGGTCCCGGTCACTCGTCCAGCCACTGTCATCCGCCCCCATTCGCGATAGGTCTGAGGCAGTTTATTCTGCTCCACCATCACCCAGTAGCATCCCGCTTCGGGGCCGTTCCGATCTAAGGGAAGCTGGGGCGCGTAATCCTGGTCCAGCGGCCGATTCCTCAGGCGCAGCCAGACGTACTGTTCGTTCGCTTCTTCTTCGATCAGGGTCCCACCCAGTAGCAGCACCTTCCCGTCGTACTTCTCCGGATCGGCCATAAGATCCGTGAGCGTCGCGCCGCGTTCAGACATCCATATGTACTGACGCGGAACTTTGGAACAGCCTCCCGCCGCCAGCGTGAGGCTGACGGCTAGAAGAAAGCAGAAAGACCCCCGCTGGAGTCGGCCGCAAGTGGTCATCGGTTGTCGTCCTTGGTTTGATCGCACGAAACACCACGAAGGTCGGGATGCTTCTATCAGCGTTATCGCCGGTACGCTGGGGTACCACCCACGTCGGCGCACCGGGAAGCGGGTATCGGGTCGCTTCCCCTTATCGTCACGGGTACATACCCGGTCGCCCGTACCTGTAATTACCCGGAGCGGCGCCGGGCGCATTCGGGTACTTGGTCCCCCCGGGAGGCGTGGGCATATAATTGGGATCGGCGTGCTCCCAGACCCCGGCATGTTTCCCCTCCACCCCCCACCCCCGCACGTACAGCAGTGCCAGCACCGGCTCGGTCTGGAATCTCGTGGTCCCGGTCACTCGTCCAGCCACTGTCATCCGCCCCCACTCGCGATAGGTCTGAGGCAGTTTATTCTGCTCCACCATCACCCAGTAGCATCCCGCTTCGAGGCCACTCCGATCGGCGGGAAGCTGAGGCGCGTAATCCTGGTCCAGCGGCCGATTCCTCAGGCGCAGCCAGAGGTACCGTTCGCTCGCTTCTTCTTCGAGCAGGGTCCCACCCAGTAGCATCACCTTCCCGTCGTACTTCTCTGGATCGGCCATAAGATCCGTGAGCGTCGCGCCACGTTCAGACATCCATACGTACTGACGCGGAACTTTGGAACAGCCTCCCGCCGCCAGTGTGAGGCTGACGGCTAGAAAAAAGCAGAAAGACCTACGCTGGAGTCGGCCGCAAGTAGTCCAAGTAGTCATCGGTTGTTGCCCTTGGTTGGTTGCATGAAGCACCACGGTGACCGAGATGTGTCAATCATGGTTACTCCCGGTACAGTATCTGCTCGTTCGCTCTGTCTTCCAGCACGCAGGAAGCAATACCTGAATCCCCCATTCACTATGAGTGCATTGCGATAGTAAGATGGAATGCCTACTCCAGAATCCCGCACCAGGAGGGATACCACTCACGTCGGCACACCGGAAAGTGAGTATCGAGTCGCTTTCACCTATCGCCGGTACCTACCGAGGCTTCGGGGAGACGCCGGGTGCATTCGGGAACTCACTGATGCCTCCGGGAGCCGCGGGCCTATAATTGGGATCGACATGCTCCCAGACCCCAGCATCTTTGCCGTCCACCCCCCACCCTTGCACGTACAGCAGTGCCAGCACCGGCTCGGTCTGGAATCTCGTGGTCCCGGTCACTCGTCCGGCCACTGTCATCCGCCCCCACCCGCGATAGGTCTGAGGCAGCTTATTCTTCTCCACCATCACCCAGTAGCATCCCGCTTCGTCACCGCCTAGATCGGCGGGAAGGTGGGGCGCGTAATCTTGGTCCAGCGGCCGATTCCTCAGGCGCAGCCAGAGATACTGTTCGCTCGCTTCTTCTTCGATCAGGGTCCCACCCAGTAGTATCACCTTCCCGTCGTACTTTTGCGGATCAACCATAAGATCTGTGAGCGTCGCGCCACGTTCAGACATCCATATGTACTGACGCGGAACTTTGGAACAGCCTCCCGCCGCCAGCGTGAGGCTGACGGCTAGAAAAAAGCAGAAAGACCCACGCCGGAGTCGGCCGCAAGTAGTCCAAGTAGTCATCGGTTGTTGCCCTTGGTTGGTTGCATGAAGCACCACGGTGACCGAGATGTGTCAATCATGGTTACTCCCGGTACAGTATCTGCTCGTTCGCTCTGTCGTCCAGCACGCAGGAAGCAATACCTGAATCCCCCATTCACTATGAGTGCATTGCGATAGTAAGATGGAAGGCCTACTCCAGAATCCCGCACCCCGAGGGATACCACCCTTGAGAACGTGCCGTCCCTTATCTGGTCTGCATCGGAGCATTCACCACCCGCTGGCTCAGGTGAGGGTACTGGTTCTGGATGACAGCCAATGTTGTCTCGCGCGCGTCCTGCACCTGGTAAGTGTACGACGTCCCCATGGCTACGCGTCCGGGGAGATCCAGAACCAGGCGCCCGATATAGACCGTGGTCTCAGGCGCAACCGAAAAGTTCACGCCCACGTCGCCCCCCATAGCCGACAACCCTTCATGGTGAAATGTTTTGAATAGATAGGTGCCAACCGGTAGGCGCGCGACGAAGATCCGCTCCTCTCCCGGTTTTGCATCTAATTCATACCGAGCTAGGTAGGGGTGCCTGCCTTTCGGATCAGTGGCCTGCACTCTCAGAATCTCAAATTGATACGTGAACCCAGCCGCTTTACGACCGAAAAGTTGGTTAAACCAGGAGTCGGGCGCATCCTGCTCCGCTTGCACAAGAACGGATCCGATCACGACCCCCCCGTCCGGCCCAGCCGGTACAATGGGGCCTCCGGCCATATCGAGCGAAGGTGTGCTACAGCCCACTAGGACGGCGATCATGGTGAGGCAGAGTGCTTGAACGAAATAGGTGGGCTGTCGCAACATCAGGCCGCTTTTCCAGGACATCCCGATGGTCCGTCGAGGATGGATGGTCATCGGGCGCACAGACTGCCACCGATCCTGAGGAAGAGTCAAGGTCTCCTCCAATAAGATTTTCTTAGGGTTAGGATTGGAGGGCATTGTTCCGTGCCTAAATCAGGCATGCATGAAGGAGAAGAATCTGTTCATTTTTCACCCAACAAGCGACGGATTCCTAGATCGATGTTGATGAAAGGACACCCACCTTTTTTAGGTTTGGCACCGATAGCAGGCCTGCTCTGCTATTGCAACGCCCAATGTGACCGTCTCGCAGGACAAAAATCCTTTTTGAACCGACTATTTGTCCGAGCTCAACTAGGGTCATTCCGAGCCTTCCCTTCTCATCGAAATGCTTTAATGTCTTCAGTAAGGCTATGCGATGAGCGAACACTTATCCAGGAGCAAGGAAGTGGAAGGTGGCGGTGAACAGGATAGACGGGGTTGGTATCTGATCCGCACCCGGAACTTTGGGTTGCTCTGGTGGGGTCAAATGACCTCTCAAATTGGAGAAGGTCTCAATAAAGTCGCTTTACTCTGGTTCGTGTATACCCTCACCGGGTCGGCCCTCAAAATGACGATCGTCGGATTGCTCCAAACCGTTCCGCCTTTGCTGTTCGGTCCAGTGATCGGAGTTTTTCTTGATCGCCTGCCGAAGAAGATCGTGATGGTCTGGGTAGACTTGATTCGCACCGTCATGACCTTTCTCATCCCGGCTTTATTCGCTCTCGACCTCCTCTCTCTAGAAGGCTTGTATGTCTTGATCTTCTTGACATCGATCGTCTCGACCATCTTTGGACCGGCCTTGGTGTCGGCTGTCCCGCGCTTGGTCCGTCCGTCTGAATTGGTGACGGCGAATGCCTTGATCCAAGGCACGAATAACATTGGGTTGTTGCTGGGGCCGGCAATCAGTGGCGTGCTCATCGCGATGATAGGCGCGGAGAATGTCTTGTATGTAAATTCGGCCACCTTCTTCATATCGGCCCTTTGTCTCATCCCTATGCGGTTTCATGAAACGCTCAAGATTGCCGAAGAGGCCTGTAGCATATCCGCCTCCGTACTCGACGACCTAAAAGTAGGATTTCGATTTGTCTTCGGCACGCAATCTACGGTTTTTCTTCTGGTCATAATCTCGGCTTTGTACAACCTGGGTGCGAGCGCCTTTGTTTTTATTCTGCCGGTGTATGCGAAAGAGTTTCTCCAGGTCGGTCCCGTTCAGCTGGGTTGGCTCTGGTCCGGCCTCGGGGTCGGTATGCTGGCTGTGTCCACCTGGCTCGCCTGGCGATATCACGGAGATCTGCATAGCCGCTTGCGTCTCATCGTCCGTGGGATGACGGTGGGGGGCCTGGCGGTCTGCAGTCTTAGTCTGCTCGAAACACCGCTGGTCGCTGCTGCGGTGGTCATTGTTGTCGGAGGCAGCACGGCGGTCATGAATCCCGTTGTGTGGACCCTGCTGCAGGAGGCCACCCCAGCACACCTCATGGGACGTGTGCTCACGACGTTCAGCACGGGATCGATGGCCGCTGCTATGGCCGGCATGACCGGATTTGGGTGGATTGCCGACGCCGTCGGCCCGGCGCAAAGCCTTATCGGACTTGGTCTGGTTCTGTTGCTCACGGCAGCCGTGGCGCTCCGGTTTATGCGTCAAGCAGTCACTTGCTTCTCCGCTTAAGTCAGGATGTCTCATACGGTGGGGCATCTTTTGATTGTGAATTGAGACAACTTTCGTGCGTGGCGGGTAACGCGGCCGACGTTTGGCTGTGCGTTCTGCCGATCCCGAGCAACGTCTGAAACGCAGCCATCGGTGTCTTCCGGCGGTTCTGCCGGAATGCGAACTCGGCCAGGTAGAGCTGCAGATGGTGCCTGCCGACCTTAGGTATGTCCCGATGAGCCATGGTTGCAGATTTCGGATGGCCCGATCTGACAAGGGTACGTCCGCGGAGTGCCACGCCGCAGGGCGCTTCTGGTTGAATCTTGACTGAACCGGAAGCTCAGGTGGCTTCGGCTCGTCTTGATCGTACGTTAAGTCTACAATCGTTTGTTGTTCAGGACGATGGCTAAACACTGAAGGGTCGGCGTCTTGGATCAGTTGGAACTGGTTGATTTTTAAACAACATTTCTTGGATGACTTGCTTGCGTGTGATCTCTGTGATAAACCTATCAGTTGTGAAGTCTATTCTAAGCGGTCAGGCTTTCCTAATCTTACGATCCGCTGAAGGGTGGGCCGAGTGGTCTCTGCTGCGAGACGCTCGACTTTTCATCAGGCCAGCCATACTGGTTCAACGTCCCTAATATACGATTGCGATGGACATCCTCATCCTTTTAGGATTGATAGGGTTATCCGCTATTATTTCAACGGCCGAGATCGGTTTCTTCTCGGTCAACGAAACTCGCCTGAAAGCCTTAGCGCAGAACGGCAGCAAACGGGCAGCCAAAGCCCTTCAATTGAGGAGCGACCCCCAAAAGCTCCTCTCGACCATTCTGGTAGGTGACCGCCTCGTCAGCACTGCGACACCTATGTTGGCCACCTTCATCACATTGAATGCCTACGGGGGCAAGAGTGTATTCGAAGAAGCGATCGCGGTCATGGTCGGTATCTTGACCTTTGTTCTCTTAGTGTCAGTGGATGTCATCCCAAAGACTCTAGCGGCAAAGTTCTCCGTACCCGTCACGCTGAACATGGCCTACCCTATCTATTGGGTCCAGGTCATGTTGAGGCCTCTGCTTTTTCTGATCGTCCCCCTGATCTACAGTTTGACGGGGGGAAAGGGGTTGACGCTTCCCTTGGTGACTGAGGAAGAGCTGAAAATCATGCTGGACCAAGGGGGAAAAGCCGGGGAAATAGAATCGGAAGAAGTCAAAATGATCAAGAACGTGTTTCAACTGAAGGATATTACGGCGGAAGATGCGATGACGCCGCGCATCTATGTGTTTTCTCTCGATGGGAACCTTCGACTCAGTGAAGCACAAGAGCTGCTCTATAATTCCAAGTATTCCAGAATCCCGCTCTTTGACGGCATGCTCGATAACATCACGGGGATTCTCTACAAGGCGAAGGCGCTGACTGAGTTGGCCAAAGGGAAAACCGATTTGCGCCTTCGGGATATCGCCCATCCTCCGCTCTTCGTCCCGGCAGGGAAAACGGCGGACGACTTAATGAAGCAGTTCCAGCAGGAAAAGCGGCATATGGGAGTCGTCGTCAACGAATTCGGTGGCGTCATGGGGTTGGTGACGCTCGAAGATCTCCTCGAGGAAGTCGTGGGTGAGATCGTCGATGAAACGGATATCACGGAAGAACTCATCAAACGCATCGGAAAGAACCAAATCCTGGTCCATGGACGGACGGAAGTTCGAAAGGTGAACGACTTCTTGAAAGTCGAGCTTGGCGATGAAGCCCTGACAATCGGAGGGCTGATCCAGGAAAATCTTGGTCGCATTCCTCGGGCAGGAGAAGAACTCCGCATCGAGAATTGCCGTCTGGTGGTCCATGAGGCGGACCCGCGATCGATACGAAGCGTACAAATTTTCAAAGTCGAAAAAGTGCCTGTCCCGGTCGAAGCCTCGGTGTGACTAACTCTCCCTCTGTTGCTCTATCAAGTCCAGGAAGGCCTTCTCGTCAAGGACCGTCACCCCTAATTCTGCAGCCAGATCGAGTTTAGAGCCAGGGTCTGTGCCGGCTACGACGTAGCTTGTCTTCTTGCTGACGCTGGAGGACACAGTGGCGCCCAACCGTTCGACCAACGCCTTGGCCTCATCCCTCGTCAGCCGCATCAATCCACCGGTGAACACGAAGCTCTTACCCGAGAAAAGCAACGCTGCCCGATTCTGAGATGAGGGCGTGTCGATGATCGACAGGCCCAGGGCGTGCAGTTGGTCGATGACCCGTCGGTTCGAGTTTTCTTGGAAGTAGGAGACCAAACTTTCGGAGATTTCGGGACCGATCTCTCGGATTTCTTGAAAACGGTCACGGTCAGCCGACATGATGGCATCAAGAGAGCCGAACTCTTTCGCGAGCACTTTTGCGACGTGTCGCCCTACTTGCCGGATTCCCAGGCCCATCAAAAATCGGTCGAGCGAGACGTTTTTGCTCCGAGTGATGGCGTCAAGGAGAAGGGTCGACGATCGTTCCGCAAAACCCTCGAGCTCAAGAAGTTGTTCAGGCCTCAGCCGATACAGGTCGGAGAGATTCTTCACAAGGCCGTGGTCGACCAATTGAGCAACCGTTTTCTTACCCAGTCCGTCGATATTGAGCGCGGCCTTGGACGCGAAGTGTTCAATGGCGCCTTTCAGTTGGGCTGGACAGGCGGCTTGGCCTGTGCAGTAGAAGTAGGCACCCTCTCTTGCCACGGCAGAACCGCATATCGGACAGTGAGACGGCATATGGAAAGGGTCTGACCTGACTTCATTCGAGACGGGGATACGCTCAGCGATCGCTGGAATGACATCCCCTGCGCGCTCGACTCGCACCCTGTCGCCTATGCGGATGTCCTTTCTAGCCACCTCATCGGCATTGTGTAGGGTTGCTCGGCTGATGGTAACCCCGCCCACCTCCACCGGCTTCAGTAGGGCGAGAGGAGTCAAGGTTCCGGTCCGGCCGACGGAGATGGCAATGTCATGTACCTCCGTGATTTCCTTCCGAGGAGCAAACTTGAACGCGATGGCCCAACGAGGGCTTCTGGATTTCATTCCAAGTCGCGCCTGCCAATCCGCACGATCGACTTTCACCACGACCCCATCAATTTCATAGGGGAGATTCTCGCGATGCTCTGCCGTTTCCCGGTGAAATGCCAGGACCTGGTCGATGGTCTCGCATCGTCGGCGAAGGGTAGGGACCGGAAGTCCACAGGCAGCCAACATTTCCAATTCGGCCCAGTGCGACAGGGGATGGCTTCCGGTCATCGCCATCACTTCATAGCAAGTGACGACAAGGGGCCGAGAGGCGGTAATTTGCGAATCGAGTTGTCGAAGAGAGCCGGCGGCGGCGTTGCGTGGGTTTGCAAAGGCGTCGTCCCCCCGTTCGGTCATTCGGCGGTTGAGCGCATGAAAGTCGGAGAGACGCATGTACACTTCGCCACGCACGGCTAGATGATCCGGGTACGTGCCGGCCTGCAACTGTAGAGGTAGCGATCGAATTGTGCGAAGATTAATGGTGATATCCTCGCCGACATTGCCATCCCCACGGGTTGAACCACGAACAAACGTCCCGTGGTCGTAGACTATTTCAACCGACAGACCGTCGAATTTTGGCTCGACCGTGTACTCGACTTGATCCGTGCTCAGCTCCCGTTTCATCCGCTGGTCGAAGGCCAGAACCTCCTCAGAATTCACCAAGGAATCAAGGCTCAACATGGGCCGTTCGTGTTGTACCTTGCCGAGTTCGTCCAGAGGAGGGGCACCGACGCGCTGTGTCGGGGAATCGGGGGTGACCAGCTCCGGGTAAGCCAGTTCGAGGGCGACCAAATCTTGGAACAACCGATCGTACTCCCCATCGGAGATCTGAGGGTGGTCCTTGACGTAGTAGAGATAATCGTGATGCCTGATCTGGTCCTTCAGTTGAGCGAGCCGCTCTTGCTCCGAGCGAGTGGCTCTGGAAGAGGACGGAGCGTCGTCATAGAGTGAATCCTTTCGCATCGCTGTTCTTAACGAGATGAAGCCTCGACGATCATCCTATAGGCTGCAATGAGGGATAACATTTGGCATGAACGAGGAAAGCGGCCGGAGCTGTGCCGACCCTAGCATAGCGATCCTGAAACGGTCAAACCCGACCAGTCTGGTCCGCTCCTATCAAGCCATTTAAAAATCTTACCTACCGGGGGATCGTTGGGTCATTTGTGAATCTTACCGAGCGGCTCATCGCTCCTTGCACACAGGAGCATCTTTGGGGCGGTCCGTCTGGGAAATCGACCGCTGTATGTGGCCCAGGATCAACGATCGCCCTGGCGTCCATGCCGGAGTAGCCTCACTTATGAGCGTCCTGTGCCGCGTAGGGTCTGGTTCTGGCGCGGGACATTGGGGTTGAAGGTCCAGCCACGCCACGGCGTACTCGCCCGAGGCTGCGGCGGCCGGGGCGCTGGCTCGCGCGGCGTGCGACTGGCCCGTGTGGCGAGTGCCCAGAGCTGTTCCAGGCGCTGATCAATGCGCTGGGAGAGGATGAAGGGATCCGTGGTCTCCAGCACGCGCTGCAGGGCCGCGACCTTCGCCGGATCTGCCGCTGGACACACTCGTACCCGCTCGAACGGCGTCTGTGGGGCATCATAGCGGCGAATCCGTCGCGAGCCCACGCGCTCCTTGCGCACGAGTTTCATGGAGGGCTGAAAGAGGTTCTGAAAGAGCCGCAAGTCCGCATACAGGGCGTTCAGCGCCGCCAAGGCTTCCCGACTCTCGTACCGCTCCCAGCCGACCAACTTACGCACATGCGTCCAGTTCTTCTGCTCCACATGCGCGTTGTCATCCTTCTTGTAGGGCCGCGAGCGGGTAAACTGGACCTGCCGACCGGTGGGCCGCTTCTGACACCAGGCCAGCAGATGGTCGTTGATAAACTCGCTCCCGTTGTCGGAATCCACGCCCCGCAGAGAGAACGGGAGCTGTGACTCGATGATGGTCAGGGCCTGCACCACCCCGTGCCGACTCTTGCCCCGCACCGCCTGCCGCTCCACCCACGTGGTGTGAATATCGACCCCGTCCAGCGTGTGCAGAAACTCCCCGGCGGCCGAGGCGCCGGAATGCGAGACCAGATCGATCTCCAGATAGCCCGGCTTGCTGACGTCCCAGTGCTCCGTTTTGATGGGAATCAGGTGCTTCAACAAGGACCCTGGCCGCGTCGTCCCATACAGCCGCCGCTTGATTCGGCGCTTCCGTTCCCCTAGCCGTCGGTCGATCTGCCGGGCACTGATTCGCCGAAGCTGGGCTTCCAGCGCCGGGGGGACTGTGGTTCGCCGTTTCAACCAGGGCAGCCAGTGCGGAATCGCGGCCTGCAACCGTTGGCCACAGAGATACCCGGCGGCTTGCCAGATCTCAGCAAGCAGGCGGATCACTGGCTCGCCATAGGTCGGTCGCCGTCGGCCCGCCCGGCGCACCGGCGGCTGGGGCGGCCGCTGCTGGCGCAACACCCCGATCGCATATTTGCGATGATACCCACACACGCGCGTCACTTCGTCGAGCAACGCCGAGCGCTCCGAGCGACTGGCTCGTTGATACCGCTGCCACATGATTCGCAGATACTCGCCCTTCGCCCGTCGCGCCATCGGCTCTGCCTCCATCGGCCCCCTCCTCTGGGCCCGCACCATGCGGCCCCGGAGGGTAAGATTGACAAATGACGCAACGATCGGTGGCCCGGTAAGATTTTAGATGACTCAATACGCCGCTTTGACTTTCGCTTCCGTGGCCACTATTCTAAGAATCTCTTCGGCAGGTCTGAAGTCAGCAGAAAGCCTGGGCAAAGGAGGATGTATGCAGAAGGGAGAGCAGCAGGGCTGTGAGCGTGTGCGGAGGATTCCTTTAGTGGGAGTACTGCTCTGTACTGGTTTGCTGGTCAGTGGGTGTGTCGTGTTAGAGGAAAAGTACAACGCAGAAAAAGCCAGAAGTCTGAATTTTCAACGCCTGCTCGCTCAGGAAGAAAAGCGGACGGCTGAGCTCGACAGCGAAATCAGGCATACCAAGGCTGAACTGGCTGAATATGAGGCGAGGAATCGTGAGCTGTCTACTCAGGTGCAAATGACACGAGAGCAGATGGCACGGCTCCAAGAAGAGACCGAAGCGATCCGGGAAGCGACCCTGCTGGAACGAAAAGCCTTGGAGGATATGCAGCGGAAAGGCCATTCTCCTTCAGCCAAACCGAAAAAAGCTGAACCGCCGAAAGCTGCTTCCGGCGGTCGTGGGGGAGCCATTCTGCCGGACAAGGGGATGGTGGCTGTGACCGAGCCGCCTCCTCCGTCTAAGGTAGCAGCGGGAACTGTGCATGTGGTGAAGCCTGGGGAAACCCTGTTCAGCATCAGCAAGCGGTATGGAATTGAGGTCGATAAGCTGAAGAAGCTGAATAATCTGCCGGATGACATCGTCGAGATCGGACAGAAGCTCCAGGTAGGAGCAGAGTAAGCGGAACGACATGCGAACCGCGACCTATTCACTCACGCTGGATGAGTTTCGCTCGTACGCAAAGCAGGGCAATCTCATTCCGTTATTCCGTGAAGTCTTGGCGGACCATGATACTCCGGTCTCAGCCTTTGACAAGATCGACCACGGTCCTTCGGCCTATCTGTTGGAAAGTATTCAAGGGGGAGAAAAGTGGGCCAGATACTCATTTCTTGGGAGTGGGTCTCCGCTCGTCATCTACGAAGATCGTGGCGATCTTTGCCTGAAGAAGGGCTCGGAGTGCCGTCGGATCCCTAGTCGAGGAGCGCCACTGGACCGTCTCCATGAAATCATGGAGACCTATCGCACCGTGACCGTTCCGGATTTGCCTCGCTTCGTGGGTGGAGCCGTCGGTTACCTCGGCTATGACATCGTCAAGACATTTGAGGATCTTCCTTCTCGCGGAAAGGACCGCCTCGATCCACCGGAGTTTGCCTTTCTCCTGACGGAGACGCTGCTCATTTTCGATAACGTCTCGCAGAAAATCAAAGTCGTGGCTAATGCGCACGTGAAGTCAACATCGGACAGGGACGTTCGCGCCGCCTATCGTGAAGCGACAGACAGGATTGAAGAGATGATTGCGAGAATCCGGCGGCCTCTGAGGCGTGTCAGGCCGAAGCGTCGCCGCGCTCCAATTCGGTTTACCGCAAACATGAGCAGGGCGGATTTTGAGAAAATGGTGTCTCGCGCCAAGGAATACATCAGTGCCGGGGATATCTTTCAGTGCGTCCTGTCGCAGCGATGGGAAACGAATCTCCAGGCTTCCCCGTTTCAACTCTATAGGGCCTTGCGACTCGTGAATCCGTCGCCGTACATGTATTACCTCAGGCTGGCTGGTGTTGAACTTGTGGGCTCGTCTCCCGAAATTCTTGTGCGTTGTGAGGACGGGCTTGTCTCGGTACGCCCCATTGCCGGCACCAGACGGCGTGGCGCGACGTTGGATGAGGACTCGGAGTTAGAACGCCGTCTCCTTGCCGATGCCAAGGAACGGGCTGAACATATCATGTTGGTGGACCTCGGACGCAACGATGTTGGCCGTGTGGCTGAACAGGGGTCCGTCCAGGTCGAGTCATTGATGAATGTCGAGCGATACTCGCACGTCATGCATATGGTCTCGAATGTCACAGGCAAGCTGCGTGCGAACCGGACGGTATATGATGTGCTGAAGGCCTGCTTCCCCGCCGGTACCGTGTCCGGTGCCCCTAAGATCAGAGCGATGGAAATCATCGAGGAACTTGAGCCGACCAGGCGCGGACCCTACGCCGGCGCCGTCGGCTATGTCGGGTTTTCAGGGAATATGGATATGTGCATCAATATCCGCACGGTCGTTGTCTCTCGGCATCGGGCCTTCATCCAGGCCGGCGCTGGCATCGTCGCCGACTCGAACCCAGAACATGAGTACGAAGAAACCTGCAATAAGGCCCGCGCCATGATGAAGGCGATCGAACTGGCGGAACAGGGGTTGGAATAGAGGCCAAACCAACAATCCGCTGAACACCGTCAAATGGTACAAGCGCTCTTTTCAGACCTCTCAACCTTTTTTGGTGCGCTGTGCTTTTCAATCAGCCGGGTGGGGTAACCCTAATCCACCGAAAGGTGCTGAGCCTCACTTCTTTTGACCCTTCTTATCGAACCCTACTCCAGCTTCTTCCTGACACGGCGAATCACTTCGTCTGTAAATTCCGTGGTTGTCGCCCGTCCCTGTAGATCGACTGTCCGTATGCCGTCCGAGACCACCTCGAAGACTGAGTTTTCAACGGCACGTGCAACGACGGCTTCCGGTTTGCCCATATAGGAAAGCGCTGAGGCGCCAGCCAGAATCATAGCCATGGGGTTGGCGAGGTTCTTGCCGAACAGCATGGGCGCCGTACCGTGCGGGGCTTCCGACATGACGACACGGACACGCCAGTCCTGGTCTAGGCTGAGAAGAAGCGATTCCGATCCGGCGATGGAACCGAACAGTTGCAAGACCAGGTCGCTTAGGCAGTCGCCATCCCGATTCAGAGCGGGGATGACGAGCGCCTCACCGGAATGAGCCAGCAGCAGTGCATACGTTGCATCAATCAATTGAGGCTCGTAACGGATGTTGGGGTGACGGCGGGCTGCGGCGTCCATCTCCTCCTTCAGCAGGCCTTCGTAAATCGGGCTGACGGTGTATTTGGGACCGCCGAAGACTTTGGCAATGAGCTTCTCAGCGTGATGGAATGCATATTCAGCGACCGCACGGCAGTGCCACCGCGTTATCCGTTCCGTCCGATAGGCTACTTCCTGGAGCCCTTCTCCTTCGCGCCATTCCTTTGCCCCATATGCCCCACCGACGGCCATACGAATCACCGCAATCGGTCCGTGGATGCCACCGACGGGAGTGATTCCCGGAATGCGTCGCCCGGTGCGGACAATGACGCTCCCGTTGATTCGCTCACGCACGATCGTGTTCGGGCTGCCGACGTCTCCTGTCGTTTCGGGAGTGATCGTGGCGGCTTTCAATCCATAACCAGCCGCCGCCATGGCAGCAGCGGCCTCTTCGACGACCCGGTTGTGGGTCGCGCGTCGATTGCCGAGGCTCAAATCGAAATGCTGGAAGCTGACTCTGAGGCCGATAACGTCAGGATCAAGGACCCGGAGCGCCTGAGCCAGGAGTTCTTCTCCGGTCTGGTCCCCGTGGAGCACGACGATGGAGTTGGGCATCACAACCTCGCTGGGAGATCACCTTCCTTACCCGGTGAAACATTTTGGGAGCGACGATCGCCCTCAGTTGAGGGACCTCTGCGCGTATTCCCGGACTTCGACAAAATAAATACCATAGCCAACATTGCGGTGCCAGAGCCAATCGTGAAGAAGCTTCTAGCTTCCAAGGGGATAGCTCGGTGCTGTGGTTTTTGAACGAGTCTTGAGACCTGCCGTTCCCGCAGGCTGACATTGCCGCGTTGGCTCCGTGTAAGGCCGGATTAGGTGGGTTAATGGTGATGGGACGTCCCGGGCAGGAGATCAACACAGGATCGGAGCCTCCAGCGTGAGAGATGCGCTCAGCAGGGGGAAGGCTGGTGTCCTCGACAGGGAAGGCACCTGTGCCCGCTCTAGGAAGTCTGCTGTGTCATAGGACTGGAGCGGGACACAGCGTTTCTGTTATCGTGCTAGCGCTACAGGGTAGGTTCAGCCAATTATGCTCCTCGTCATCGATAACTACGACTCCTTCACCTACAACCTTGTTCAGTATCTCGGAGAATTAGGGGAGGATGTGCAAGTCTACCGAAACGACAAGATTACGCTCGCCCAGATCGAGGAATTGCGTCCGAGCCGTCTCGTGATTTCGCCGGGACCCTGCACGCCGAAAGAAGCCGGTATTTCAGTCGAGGCAGTTCGACGGTTCGGAGGGAAGATTCCCATTCTCGGCGTCTGTTTGGGGCATCAGTCGATGGCCGTCGCCTACGGAGGAGAAGTCATCCGTGCCCCCCGCTTGATGCATGGAAAGACGTCACAGATCAAGCACGACGGCAAGACGATCTTTCAATCGTTACCCAATCCATTTGAAGCGACACGCTATCATTCTCTCATCGTGAATCGGGTCAATCTTCCCGATTGTTGCGTGATTTCCGCCGAGACCGCCGAGGGTGAAATCATGGGGCTCCGCCATAAAACACTTGGCGTGGAAGGGGTTCAATTCCACCCCGAATCGATTCTGACGACTGTCGGAAAAGATCTGCTCCGCAACTTCCTAAAACTCTAACCTGTCCTCATCTGTATGACCATGATCAAAGACGCGCTTGCCAAATTGGCCGACCGAACCGACCTTTCCACGCAAGAGGCCGAGACGGTCATGCTGGAGATCATGGACGGAGCTGCAACCTCGGCTCAGATGGCCGCCTATCTCATGGGACTCAGGCAAAAAGGTGAAACAGTCGCTGAAATCGTCGGTTCGGTTACTGCTATGCGATCGCGAGCGACCAGAATCATGGTCGGGTCGCGGATCGTTGTCGATACCTGCGGAACTGGTGGGGATGGGGCCGAGACGTTCAATATCTCCACGACCGCGGCATTCGTGGTCGCAGGGGCCGGCATTGTCGTGGCTAAGCACGGGAATCGTTCCGTTTCGTCTCGATCCGGTAGCGCGGATGTTCTGAACATGCTCGGTGTGAAGATCGACCTCGATCCGGGCCGCGTGGCAGATTGTATCGACGAAGTCGGTATCGGGTTTTTGTTTGCGCCGCTCTATCACGGTGCTATGAAACAGTGTGCCGGTGTCCGACATGAGATGGGAATCAGGACCATTCTGAACGTGCTTGGCCCACTGGCGAATCCGGCAGGCGCCACGCATCAAGTGCTGGGAGTCTATGATGCGAAGTGGACGGATATCCTCGGGCGGGTTCTCTTGGAACTCGGATCGCAACATTGCTTCGTGATTCATGGTTTGGATGGTTTGGACGAGATCACCTTGTCTGACCGGACGAAAGTATCCGAAGGGAAAGGTGGGGTGGTGTCGAGCTATTTTGTTTCGCCGGAGGAGTTCGAGATCCGGCGTACGGCGCGAAAGGAAATCGTCGGCGGCTCGCCGGAGGAAAATGCACGGATGACGAAGGAAGTTCTCCAGGGCCGGAAGGGTCCGAGACGGGACATCGTCTGTTTGAACGCCGCGCCTGCGATGGTCGTCGGCCAAAAAGCGAAAACACTCAAAGACGGATTCCGTCTTGCGCAACAAGCGATCGACTCGGGCGCTGCCGCAGAGAAGCTGGATCGGCTCGTTGCCTTTACCAAGAGAGCATGAGTGACCATGATTCTCGATCGTATCCTTGAGCATAAGCGAGCTGAACTCAGACACAAACAGAGCCGTTCCTATCTGTCCGACCTCAAGGCGGCGATCCGGGATGCCCCGCCGGCTCTTGGGTTTGCCGTCACTCTGGATGCGACAAAGCCCCCCACCAGTCCGGCCTTGATCGCGGAAATCAAGAAAGCGTCGCCGAGCCTGGGACTTTTGCGGGAAGAATTTTCTGAACAGTTCGATTATCTGGGGCTTGCCCGTACATACCATGAGCAGGGCGCATCGGCAGTTTCTGTCTTGACCGACAAGGAATTTTTCCAGGGAGACCTTCGGTATCTTGAAGAGATCAAGCGCGCGCTCCCGCTCCCGGCGCTCAATAAGGAATTCATGGTCGGTGACGTGCAGTTCTATGAAGCGCGGGCCCACGGTGCCGATGCCGTGTTACTGATCGTGGCGGCGCTGGAAAGGAGACAACTCATGGACTTCCACGCGTTGGCTTCTGAACTTGGGATGGACAGCCTGTTTGAAACTCATCACGAGAGAGAGTTGGATAGGGTCCTGGAGTGGATTCCCACCGCGAGGATGATTGGGATCAACAATCGGGATCTGAACACGT
Source organism: Nitrospira sp. (assembly GCA_029194665.1). Classification (NCBI taxonomy): domain Bacteria; kingdom Pseudomonadati; phylum Nitrospirota; class Nitrospiria; order Nitrospirales; family Nitrospiraceae; genus Nitrospira; species Nitrospira sp. The sequence continues at coordinate 513,922 of JARFXO010000004.1, forward strand.
TCACGACCGACCTCAATGTGACCTTCCGGTTGGCGAAGAGAATTCCTTCCGACAAACTGATCATTAGCGAGAGCGGAATTCACGATCGCGATGCCGTGACAAAACTGACGGAGGCCGGTGTGCACGCCATGTTGATCGGAGAGTCGCTCATTCGTGCCGAACACACGACGGACAAAATCCGAGAGTTACTCGGCCTCGCTGTGGGCGGGGAGAGGGGCGCCTGAATCGTTCGGCATGAAGATCAAGATCTGCGGCATTACTAATGGAGAAGACGCGAACGTTGCGATACGGGCCGGCGCGGATGCCTTGGGATTTGTCATGTATGGCAAGAGCCCCCGTTTTGTCGAACCAGCGGCGGCGAGAGCCATTGTGGCGAGCCTTCCTCCGTTTGTGCTGCCGGTCGGCGTGTTCGTCAATGAAGAGGCCGAGAGGGTTCGAGCGCTCATGGATGAATGTGGCTTTGCTTTGGCCCAACTCCATGGAGACGAATCAGCTCTGTATTGTCAGAACCTGGGCCGTCCGGTGCTGAAGGCCTTTCGGCTTAAGGATAGTGGTACATTGCTCGCCTTGGCAGAATTCCAAGGGCGCGCGAACGTGCGCGGAGTCGTCATCGATGCCTTTTCAGACCAGGCATATGGAGGCACGGGGCAAACGGTCGATTGGACGTTAGCTCAGGAAGCGGCAAGGTCTATCCCGGTCATTTTGGCTGGTGGTTTGACCCCCCAAAACGTGGCTGGAGCGATCCAGATGGTGCGCCCCTATGGGGTAGATGTCAGCAGCGGAGTGGAACAGAGTCCGGGCAAGAAGGATCACCATAAGCTTAAGGCGTTTATTGAAGCGGCCAGACTTGTGTCCGTCTGATCGCCATCGCTATACTCACGACGATCCGTTGAGGAGAGGTTGATTAGATGCCGATGCTTCCAGACAGCCATGGCCGATTCGGGTCCTACGGTGGCCGGTACGTGCCCGAAACCCTCATGCCGGCGCTCTTGGAGTTGGAAGAAGAGTATGCCAAGGCAAAAAAAGACCGCCGATTTCAAACAGACCTTGCCTACTACCTCAAACAATATGTAGGACGGCCCACGAGTCTCTATCGTGCCGATCGGCTGACCAAGAAATTTGGTGGCGCCAAGATTTATCTGAAGCGGGAAGATCTCTGCCATACCGGCGCGCACAAGATCAACAATGCAATCGGCCAAGTCCTCTTGGCCTTGCGCATGAAGAAACGGCGAATCATCGCCGAAACGGGGGCCGGGCAGCACGGTGTGGCGACTGCAACGGCGGCTGCCATGTTCGGTTTGCAATGCGAGATCTACATGGGTACGGAAGATATGCAGCGGCAGGCGCTGAACGTCTTCCGCATGCGTCTGCTGGGAGCAACGGTGACCGGCGTTGACGCCGGTAGTCGTACCCTCAAGGATGCCATCAGCGAGGCCATGCGAGATTGGACGACCAATGTGCAAACCACGCACTATGTGTTGGGGTCGGTCCTGGGGGCCCATCCTTATCCCATGATGATCCGCGATTTTCAGGCGATCATCGGGCGGGAAGCGCGAAAGCAGATTCTTTCTGTCGAAAAGCGATTGCCGGATTATCTCGTGGCCTGTGTGGGGGGAGGAAGTAACTCGATCGGTCTTTTCCATGCGTTCCTCCGCGACCCCAAGGTCAAGATGATCGGTGTGGAAGCGGGAGGGCTTGGGATCGAGAGTGGAAAACATGCAGCCCGGTTCTCAGGCGGAAAGCGAGGGGTCTTGCAAGGCACCATGACCTACCTGCTTCAGGACGAAAATGGACAGATCAATTTGACTCATTCGGTGTCGGCTGGTCTGGATTATGCGGCCGTCGGGCCGGAGCATAGCCTCTACCATGATCAGGGTCGCATCGAATATACCTATGCGACGGACGCCGAGGCGCTGACGGCTTTTGATCTTCTAGCACGTGAAGAAGGCATCGTTCCGGCACTCGAGAGCGCCCATGCCATCGCAGAGGTCGTCAAGTTGGCTCCCAAGCTCAAGAAGTCGCAGCTCATTATCGCCAACCTTTCGGGTCGCGGCGACAAGGACGTACAGCAAGTTGCACGCATGCGAGGCGTGACTCTGTAAGTGATCGGTGAAGAGTGATGCGTGATCGGCGAAAAGCATTGAACGGACGACAGAGGGTGGGTTTGGTTCACAATCGGCTCGACGCGACATTTCAACGACTGAAGGCCGACAACAAGAAAGCCTTGATTGCCTACCTGATGGCGGGAGATCCTGGGCTGGCTGAAACCGAACAGCTGGTCTTGGCGTTGGAACAGGCGGGCGCCGATATCATTGAGCTGGGCGTGCCATTTTCGGATCCGATCGCGGACGGTCCGGTGATTCAGCAGGCTGCGGAGCGTGCGTTGCGGAACGGCACGTCTCTCCGGAAAATCCTGGCTTCCGTCACATCGCTGAGGCAACGGACGAATATTCCGATCATCCTTATGCTGTACTACAATTCTATTCATGCTATGGGCTGTGAAGAATTTTGCAGCGCTGCGAAAGCAGCGGGAGTAGATGGCCTGATCGTGCCTGACATGCCGCCGGATGAGGCGGGACCGCTCAAGGTTCCGGCTGATGCAGCCGGACTCTCGCTGATCTTCTTGCTCGCGCCGACCAGCACGACTGATCGGCGAAAACTTGTGGCGAAAGAGTCACACGGATTTGTCTACTATGTCTCACTGACGGGCATTACTGGAGCGAAGATCAACAATGTTGGGGACATACAGAACAATATCGGTAAGCTGCGAAAGGTTTCCGCGGCCCCCGTTGCCGTTGGCTTTGGCGTGGCCACGCCCGAGGATGCCGCGCAGGTGTCGAAGATGGCGGACGGAGTGATCGTCGGCAGCGCCATCGTGAAATGTATTGCGTCCCATCAACAAGATCCCGGGATGGTCGGGCACGTCGCCAAGTTCGTCCGATCACTCAAAGCGGCAATGGCACCAGCCTAGCTAATTATTCTGGGATAGACTCTTCGTTTCTTGTCCTCGTCATAGTGACGGTGTAAGATGGCACCGATAAAATGTGCATGCCTGGTGTAGTCCGTGACACCATGAAGACAACCCTCCATACCATTCGTCCAGAGCAGCGAGAGGATGTGCTGGTGAAGATCCGTTTTGAATTGGAGCGGGTGTCTGGGCTTCGCTTTGCCTATGTGTATGGGTCGATACTTGAGTCCGACAGGGTTCATGATGTGGACGTCGGCATTTTTCTTGATGATGCGGCGGCCGAACAGCAGGCAGCTGTCGTGGATGCTCTCGCTATGCAACTCACCGCCGCGGTGGGATTACCGGTTGATGTGCGGGTGCTCAATGAGGCGCCGCTGTCGTTTCTCTACCATGTGTTGAGGGGACGGCTTCTACTGTGTCGAGATGAGACCTTCTTGACTGATATGCTGGAAGATGTCGCCCGCTGCTACCTCGACCTTGCTCCGTTCCTCCGCAACGCTACGAAGGATGCCTTCGCCGCATGACCCTGAATCCGGACCTCATCCGGGCACGGTGCGCTGAAATCGACACATCGCTGAGCCGGCTTGAAGAGATCGGCCGCCTGTCGCGCGAGACATTCCTCTCCAACCAAGACACCCGTGATGTGGCCTGTTATCGACTCCTGCTTGCGATTGAGGCGGCACTGGCACTCTGCTTCCATGTGTCTGCGAAGCGATTGCATCAGGTACCGGAAGAATACGCAGGTTGCTTCGCCGCGCTGGAACGGGCAGGACTGATTCCCGCGGATCTTTCTGGTCGCCTGCAGCAGATGGCGCGGTTCCGCAACCTGCTCGTCCATGTGTATTGGAAGATCGACTACGGGCAGGTGTATGAGGTGATCACGACTCGACTCGGAGATTTACGGGCGTTCCGCACGGCCATGGCCGGCCTGATTTAGTTTCCGGAATCTGTTGAGGTCTGGGCAAGGCCTCTACAGAAATATTGCGCCGCGTGTGAGGGGTTCACGAGTTCTCAGATGAGGGTTGACGCACAAAACAAGATCTGACCCCAAAAGACACCAAAAATGGACCCTCTTTCGTCCCATCGGGACGGGAACCACCGGTCAGCGCCCTAGGGTCATGGCCGGCTAGCCTGCGCGCTCAGCCAGGTCCGAGTGTCTGATTGCGCGACCGGTGTCCCATTTCATCTCATCCTGGGCCGTGAGCCCGCATAGGTGACTGACTCGTCGTCCACTGAGACGCATGGGGATATCCGGATCGCAACCGGTCGGGCGTGCCCCTTGACAGCCGTTTTCATAGGTGGCCCTCAGTAGTGATGAATGTGCTGAGTGTAAGCCTTGACCTATTCAGTCCGTACCTGGCCGGGTGAGACTCCGCTCGTGACGAGCTTCGCCTCGTAAGCGATTCGGTCCTTGTGGTAGTTGAAGCCGTGCGCTAGCCATTTGGCGATGACGCTAATGCCGACAGCCCAGAAGAAGTTCGACCACTTGCCATCGAAAGCAAACACTGCGATCAAGAAGTAGATGCTAGCGATCCAACCGAGGATCCATATCCAACCCACTATGCCGGCGATCAGCTCAAGAATAACCAGCTTCGTACGCGTTTGCATCCCAGCGTATTGAGTCATCTAAAATCTTACCGGGCCACCGATCGTTGCGTCATTTGTCAATCTTACCCTCCGGGGCCGCATGGTGCGGGCCCAGAGGAGGGGGCCGATGGAGGCAGAGCCGATGGCGCGACGGGCGAAGGGCGAGTATCTGCGAATCATGTGGCAGCGGTATCAACGAGCCAGTCGCTCGGAGCGCTCGGCGTTGCTCGACGAAGTGACGCGCGTGTGTGGGTATCATCGCAAATATGCGATCGGGGTGTTGCGCCAGCAGCGGCCGCCCCAGCCGCCGGTGCGCCGGGCGGGCCGACGGCGACCGACCTATGGCGAGCCAGTGATCCGCCTGCTTGCTGAGATCTGGCAAGCCGCCGGGTATCTCTGTGGCCAACGGTTGCAGGCCGCGATTCCGCACTGGCTGCCCTGGTTGAAACGGCGAACCACAGTCCCCCCGGCGCTGGAAGCCCAGCTTCGGCGAATCAGTGCCCGGCAGATCGACCGACGGCTAGGGGAACGGAAGCGCCGAATCAAGCGGCGGCTGTATGGGACGACGCGGCCAGGGTCCTTGTTGAAGCACCTGATTCCCATCAAAACGGAGCACTGGGACGTCAGCAAGCCGGGCTATCTGGAGATCGATCTGGTCTCGCATTCCGGCGCCTCGGCCGCCGGGGAGTTTCTGCACACGCTGGACGGGGTCGATATTCACACCACGTGGGTGGAGCGGCAGGCGGTGCGGGGCAAGAGTCGGCACGGGGTGGTGCAGGCCCTGACCATCATCGAGTCACAGCTCCCGTTCTCTCTGCGGGGCGTGGATTCCGACAACGGGAGCGAGTTTATCAACGACCATCTGCTGGCCTGGTGTCAGAAGCGGCCCACCGGTCGGCAGGTCCAGTTTACCCGCTCGCGGCCCTACAAGAAGGATGACAACGCGCATGTGGAGCAGAAGAACTGGACGCATGTGCGTAAGTTGGTCGGCTGGGAGCGGTACGAGAGTCGGGAAGCCTTGGCGGCGCTGAACGCCCTGTATGCGGACTTGCGGCTCTTTCAGAACCTCTTTCAGCCCTCCATGAAACTCGTGCGCAAGGAGCGCGTGGGCTCGCGACGGATTCGCCGCTATGATGCCCCACAGACGCCGTTCGAGCGGGTACGAGTGTGTCCAGCGGCAGATCCGGCGAAGGTCGCGGCCCTGCAGCGCGTGCTGGAGACCACGGATCCCTTCATCCTCTCCCAGCGCATTGATCAGCGCCTGGAACAGCTCTGGGCACTCGCCACACGGGCCAGTCGCACGCCGCGCGAGCCAGCGCCCCGGCCGCCGCAGCCTCGGGCGAGTACGCCGTGGCGTGGCTGGACCTTCAGCCCCAATGTCCCGCGCCAGAACCAGACCCTACGCGGCACAGGACGCTCATAAGTGAGGCTACTCCGGCATGGACGCCAGGGCGATCGTTGATCCTGGGCCACATACAGCGGTCGATTTCCCAGACGGACCGCCCCAAAGATGCTCCTGTGTGCAAGGAGCGATGAGCCGCTCGGTAAGATTCACAAATGACCCAACGATCCCCCGGTAGTGTCAGCGGTCATGCAATAATCCCCAGATGTGGTCAATGAATTCTCCCCACCCTCTCACCGAAGGAGGGATGTGATGGAACTTGACGATAGCAAGGAGACAACGATCATACCGTCCCAGGTAGACCACACTCGGGAGGTATGTATGGTGGATCAAGAGCGGTGGGCGGAGATTCGACGGTTGCGTCATGAAGAGCGGGGATCCATTTCAGGGATTGCGCGGCGGTTGGACCTGGATCGGAAGACCGTGCGGCGCAGTCTGCAGCAGACGACGTGGCAACCCTATCGCCGAGCGGCGATGACGGAGACGCTGCTGACCGCCCATGCCGACTTTGTGCGGACCCGTGCGTCGCAGGTTAATTATTCGGCGCGGATTCTCTATCAGGAACTGCGAGCGAGCCACGAGTACATCGGCAGTTATGAGACGGTGAAGCGAGGGGTGGCGCCGCTGCGTGAGGGTCAGCTGCAGGCGGAGCGGGCCCTCCTCCGCTTTGAGACACCGCCGGGCCAGCAGAGTCAGATTGATTGGGGCCAAGCCACCGTGCCCTTCCGCGCCGGCCCGACGGTGGTGCACGTGTTCGTGTTGACGTTGGGGTTCAGCCGACGTGGGTTCTATTACGCCTGTGCCGATGAGCGGCTGGCGCAGTTTCTCGAGGCCCATGAACGGGCTTTTGCGCATTTCGGTGGCCACACGCGAGAGCATCTGTATGACCGACCGCGAACCGTCTGTTATGCGGATGAGACGGGGCGGCGGCTCTGGAATCCCACCTTCAAAGCCTTCGCCGACTATTGGGGCTTTGAGCCGCGCGTGTGTCGGCCCTATCGGGCCCAGACCAAGGGTAAGGTCGAATCCGGCGTGAAATATCTGAAACGGAACTTTCTGCCGGGACGAACGTTTGTCGATCTGGTGGACTTTCAAACCCAACTTGACGAATGGACCGCGACAATTGCCGACCGCCGCATCCATGGCACGACGCATGAGGAGCCACTCGTCCGGTTTGCGCGAGAACGCAACCACCTGGTCCCGCTGGCGGACCAGCGCGCCTTCCAGCAGGAGGCGCGCGTCTCACGGATCGTGGCCGAGGACTATTTGGTCAGCCTGGCGACGAACCGCTACTCCGTGCCCTTCCGGCTCATTGGTCAGCGGGTTGAAGTGCAACGACGGGGGGACACGGTCCACATCTTTCACCGTGACCAAGAGATCGCGACGCACCCGGTGCTCCCGGGCCAGCACCAATTCCGAATCCAGCCCGAGCACGGCCCTGGAGCCAGTGCGCGTCTCGCCCGCCACCGTCGGTCCACGGTGAGCGATCGGTCCCCTCGCCCCGATGCCTTGCCGGAGGTCGAAGTGCGGGATCTGGCCTGGTACGAGGCGGTGTGTGAGCGCACGGCGTCGCAGGAGGGGCGGCCATGAACGCGGCGCAACTGGAACGGCTCCGTGACCAACTCACGCGCCTACGGCTCTTGAAGAGTCGGGAGCGGCTGGAGGCCCTCTTACAAGAAGCGGCCGTCAAGGAGCTGCCCTATGCCGACTTCCTCGACCAGGTGCTCGGCGAAGAAGTCGCGTCCAAGACCGCGAAGAACATTGCGATGCGGACGAGTTTGGCGCGATTTCCATTCGTCAAGAGTCTGGAGGTCTTCGACTTCAGCTACCAGCCTTCGTTGGATAAGAAGCAGATTCAGCAGGTGGCGACCTGCCACTTCATCGAGCACGGCGAGAATGTCGTGATCTTGGGGCCGCCCGGTGTGGGCAAAAGCCACCTGGCCATCGGGCTAGGGCTGCAAGCCATTGCCCAGGGCTATCGGGTGTTGTTCACGACAGCCGCCGCCATGATCGCTACGCTGACTCGGGCGCTCACGGAGAATCGGCTGGAGGACAAGCTGAAGCTCTATACCATTCCCCGGTTGCTGATCATTGATGAGATCGGCTATCTGCCCATTGACCGCACCGGGGCCAACTTGTTCTTTCAGCTCATCTCACGCCGCTATGAGAAGGGGCCGATGATTTTGACCAGTAACCAGAGTTTCGGGGCTTGGGGCGAGGTGTTTGGCGACCGGGTGCTGGCGACTGCGATCCTGGATCGGGTGCTCCACCACGCGATCACCATCAACATCCGGGGCCATTCCTACCGGCTGAAGGAGAAACTCAAAGCCGGACTTGTGCGGGTCGAAGAAGCGTCAACGACAACCTAACGGGGTGGGGAATTTTCGATGACCATAACTGGGGCAATTTGGATGACCCTTGACACCGGTAGGTAAGATTTTTAAATGGCTTGATAGGCCCAGCCCCTCCAAAACTTCATGCTGCTCAATCGCTTGTTGGGCGGCCTATCCGCATGAAAGTAGCTCAGGACTATTGAGAAGTTCGTATGCCATTTGTCGAACTGCGACGAAATGTGCATCGGTGAAGGGTTGCTCATTGGTACTTTCTCTCATTGAGGACATGAAATAGCCAACTGAGCCATGTTGAGCCAGTGCCTCATATTCAGGCGTGAGGGCACTGTCGACGTGAGCTCCACCGTCCTTGTTTGCTGCAGTCAAAACGATCTCCCTTCGACTAAGGCGAGCACCAGAACCAAGTACGTACACAATCATGTCCCACCACTTGCTCGTCGGGACGAAAATCTTCACCGGCCCGTCGAGTAGGGGAGCATAGGTCGCCTTGATCGTGCCTCCGTCGTTCTTCACTTGTTGTACTCCAAGGCCTGTGTATAGGAGTGCATTTGGCGATGCACCATCACACGAGGACAACAAGGAAATGGTCGTCGCATTTAAGTGCTTCAGGACCGATACGGACGACGCAGTATTGTGAATCAAGATGCGAATCGTAGTTGCAATTCGAACCGCCTCGTCAACATAGCCGGCGTCGAACGCAGCGGCAGATCGCTCAAGGAAACCAAGTTGTCTTCGGAGGTGGTCTCGATAGTCCGGTTACATGGCTCTAGGACGCCCGACATTGGAATTCAGCGGATGGCAAAAGCGAAGCTTTTTGGCGGTTCGCTGGGATGACTGGTTGGGCGTCACTGTTTGAAGTAATTGGCATCAGCTCGAAGTGATTGTGGTGTTTCATGGGCAATTGTAAGCATCCGCCTGTATTAAGGTACGGATCCCGTTGCTGGTGCTCTGAGAAACCACGAACGCATTTCCACTCATTTGAGCAACCTGATTGCGGATACTATTCAATGCACCTCTACGATCATCTGGCACATCCCAGCCATTACCCTCCGAAGCGTCAAGAACACCCAAAAACTTACACTTTGTGGCCCAGTCAGGTTGGATTGCGCGAACCATTCGCCCTTCTTGCGTAAGCTGAGCTGCGCAGGCTACCAGAGACAAAGCAAGAAGTAACAAGATAGGCCGGTGCATGAATTGTCCTTCCATTTGAAACACAACTCCACTAAGGTCGATCTGCATATGAGCCGGATTCGCCGGCGTCTGCCCGTCTAACATGCCATCGAATGTCCCGAGTGCAACGTTACTATCGTTGTTGTCTCAATGAGATACGACCCACTAACTATTTTTATCAGAGGTTCTAAGCGTGTGCCAGGATTAGTTGAAAATTGATGAAGCGGCTGCCTTTGCGGTGCTGTCTCCCGCTCCACGATTTCTTTGGACACCAAAACAGAAATAGACCATAAAAAGGTACCGGGAGTCATTTATGAAAAGTTTACAGTTGTAGCGGAGCGATTAGAATCAGCGTTTGGCCTGCGGAGGCATGTACGTGATCATCTCGTCAGCGAGTTCTTTTGAGGGCGGTTATCAGGGTCGGTCCTTGACTTTCCACTGGCGAGAGCTCTGATTCTTTTCTCAGTTGTTCCTCATTCTGTGGTTTTCCTTTCGAGATTCCAGGAAGCGAAAACCAATCTCGGCAGTCACGGGGGCAGCCTTTCCCTGTCTATCTTCCCCATTACGTGCTGAGCGTCACCGATAGACCACTATATCTGTCCTCATGCTGACTTTGGGAAGTATATGGCCAACAACTCCGCGGTCGTCACAGTCTCAACACCGGTGATGCCAAAGTCCTTATCATTGGTCCAGAGCGGGCGATTGAGTGCAAGTGCGAGTGCCAAGATCTCCACATCCCCTCGGTCTCGATGAGCGATTTGAATCCGCGCCGTCTTCAGAGAGCGGCGATAGATTTTGGGGGAGCAGATGGTGAGCGGTAACAGGTCCAGTGCATACACAAGAAAGTCCAGGCTCACGCCAAGCTTTTTGGCCATCCTGGGGAGGTATCGCTTTACTTCTTCGATGGCTGTGTCGGCAACGGCAAATTCTGTGATGTCCGATTCAAAGAACAACCGTTTCGCTTTGCCGCCGAGCAGCGCAGAAATGATCGGGTTAGCGTCGACGACGAGCTTTTCTGGCCTTCTCGAAATCGGCAAGGACGGCATCCTCGGTAAATCCACGGTCCTTCATGGCAGATCTAATCTCATCAGTCAGCGTGGTGAAAAGGTCTTTCTTGATTTCGAGCGGTAGGCTCTCGCCGACCGCGGGCAGGAAGAATCCGACGACTTTCCCACGTCGTGTGACCATGATCGGTTCTTCCTGTTTGAGGAAGCTGGTTGCGCGATCACGAAACTGTCTGACGGTTGCGGTTCTCATGTGGTCACCAAGGTGGACACATTATGACATGCTCGATAATGCGTCGGCAAGCGGACGCTAGGGATGTGTCAATAGATCATCTATCGAGTTGGTCTAGTTTTGTACCTTACCATATTGCCAGAAACCAGTTACACACAGCGCTAGTAAGGCCATTAACACTTCAACTTGACTTAACGCAGAAAGAAATCAACCCGAATGCCCGTCGTGTGATCGCGGCAGGGCAACACCATGGTTTGCTTGGTGAAGGTTGCAGGATCGACCAATGGTGTAAGCGTGAGCTGAGCGGAGAGCGTGAGGAGATCCGAGACACGATCCACGTCGATACCAAGCGTGATGTTGATGTCTCCTGTCAGGCGGGGTTCGCCGTATAACAAGACGGCCTGGCCACCGATAATCATGTAGGGAATCTCGGCAAGGTCGAGCGCCGTCGCCAATCGCTCAAGGAGTTGTGTGAACATTGATGGCTTTGGCCAGGCGCACATCCGTGTCGATTCCGTCAAGTGGATCCACCGCAGGCCATGCTCCCAACTGCCGAGCCTCCTCACAGAGCGCTTCAACAATTTCGACATTGCGGGTATAGCTGAAGGGAGTCCGTCGAATCAAGACTCGTTCGAAGGCTTGAACCAATTCGGGGCGCTGTATCACGTGTCGAATGCCCTTTCAGTGAGGCGGTCCGGTTCTGATTATATGCAGAATCCTTGGAATTCGATAGAGGAGAAGAAAAGGGGACATCTTATTTTCCTGTGGATGCCGCTAACCGTGTTCGCAGAACTATACCGCCGTGATTAAAGAAGAGGTCGGATGGTGGATAGGCTGGATTGAGGAAGTACCGGGTGTGAACTGGCAGGAACGTAGCCGTGAGGAGTTAGTTGAGACGCTCCGAGTCCCGCTACAGGAAGCTTTGGAACTCAATCGTCAGGAAGCGTCAGGAGCTGCCGGCGGAAATTGTGAGGAAGCCTCCATCGCAGTCTGAAAGGGGAGGCGTTGCTTCAGCATCGAAGGCAGCATGGGTGCGAGTTGTTGCGTGAAGGAGCAAAGCACTCCTGGTGGCATCATCCTTCTCTGAATACCCGTTCAGCGGTCCCTCGCCACACTGAAATTACTAATCATCTGGCAGGCAAGATCTGCAAGGATCGAAAGATACCTAAGCTCTGACCCTTCGAGAAGACATGGAAGACATGTGGGTAGGTCTTGGTGCGCCAGGAAAGCCAAGGACAAGTGCTGCTCGGCAGTGAGCGGTTTGTCGAGCGCCTGACGGGTGAGCTCCCGGAGAAGCGGCCTCTGAAAGAGATTCCTCGGCGACAACGGTTTGCGACCCGACCGCCGCTATGCCAGCTCTTCCCCGCCAATTCCTGTACGAACCGTGCGCGACGCAATGAGTTCATTCGTCGTGCACATCTGGAACATGGCTACGGTCTGTCCGAAATCGGTCGAGTCGTGGGCTTGCAATTCAATCATCAGCTGTCTCGTGAATCCCCAGGCTGGTGACGATCCGCAGAATAAGACTTGATCCCATTCCTCATTCTTCAAGATCATATGAGACGCAATGAGCGTCATTGCATCTCTTGTTTGAACCGCTGAGTGAAGGGAGAGGCCATGAAATGTCCGCAATGTTTGACGGAAAATGACGTATCTGCCACAAAGTGCTCGATATGTGAACATGCATTTGCCCCACAGAAGGGTAAGCCTGCGAGGTACGTTAGTTTCTATGCCGAGTATTTTGCTTTTCGTGAATTGGTGACCCCGCAACTCATTAAAGTGGTCTATATCGTGGGAGCCTGCTTCATTACCGCAGCTGGGCTCTTGTCCATTCTATCCCCGGAGACGTTGAATGAGTATGAGGCCGGTCCGATTCTCACTCGCCTCGGAGGGATCTTCGTCCTACTGGTGGGGAATCTGGTGTGGCGCATGATGTGCGAAGGCGCCATTCTGCTCTTTAGTCTCCATGAGCTGCTTGTCAGCATCGACACTCGGGCGAAGGCCCTCCTGCTGCGGGGTAAAAGCAACCGACAATGAAGTCACTCCTTCTCAATTTCCAAGCGCTGGACTATGTGGTGGCGCGTCGAACGAAAGAGGGTGGGCTGAGAGGATTCCTCGTTGTACGCTAGCGTTTCGCTTGTGGAGGCATGTATTTGATCATCTCGTCGGCGAGCTCTTTGGCGATGTCCTTTAAGCTCGGCTTCACGAACATATAGCTGTTCGAACGTTCATGGCGCGCCTTCCAGACCGTCGTGCCGGTTGTGGCATCGATCAACCGTAAGCTCATCCCGACCCGCCCCACGTTGTCTCCTTCCTTTCGCACGTATTCCCACGAATTGACCCGCACCACGAGAAAGGACTCGACGTTGAGCGCCTTCCCGAGCTTGATGGCGGACTCTTTATCGGATTGACCAGTCATCTCCAGACGAGAGAAATAAAACACGAGCGAATCAAATGCCTCCTTCGAGGCCTGAAAGATATCCGTCACGTTCTCGGGCGAGACGACCCGTTCGATAGTCCCCTGTCTATTGAGGGCTCCGGCCAAGACTTCCTGAATGTCTTCCCTGGCGCTGTCGTATTGGCTCGCCATCGGCGGCAATACGGCGATGGACTGCGGTCGAAATACTCTGGCGCCGGGGCCTTCCCAAACCTCCTGCAAACCGCTACAACCTCCGAGCAGTAAAACAAGGGTCATCGCCGAGATTATGTACGCATATGATCGAGACAACATGAGCTCAGTATACCATTAAAAGGTCAATGAAATAGAGGCGGAAACGAGAGCGCCTTTTTCGCGGAAATCATATCCTCCGCCGGCATTTGCACGGAAGGAAAACCACCGCAGTCCTAACCCTGCAGTAGGAACAAAGGGAGTGGACGCATCCTGCATATTCTTAAAAGTACCCACTCTGAAGGAAAGAAATTCAGACAAGATCGTTTGCTCGAGGCCTAAGCTCAGAAGCTGGCTTTTCACCCCGGGGACAAAGGTCTTGTTTGAGGTCGCGTCCACATCGGCCGCCAATGTCAAAGTAGAATAGGGGTTGACGGCAACGCCGGCTCTGACCTGCGGGTCTAATTGGAGTTCTCCTCCGCCGGCGGCATCGAAGGTAGGCTTATTGATATCTTTGGCGACGACGCCAAACCTTATCCACGAGGTCGGACGATAGATGGCTCCTATGTCAATGCCATAGGACAATGAGATGCTCGGTTTGCCGAAGCGATCGGTCGTGCTGACCCCGCTCCCTCCTTGGAGATCGGTCGAACCATTGTAAGCGGCGCCTTGAATGACTTTTGCGGTGATTCCGATTGAAATGGTCTTGTCGAAAAAGGCATAGGCATACGAAAACGCCAGTTGCCTGGCTTCGAGGCCACGTAACGCCATCTGGCCCGCCATGTTGATCGTCGTGCCGGCACCGCCCGGTTGGGACACCTGCACAGGTGTCGAGACGAATCCGCCTCCAGTGGCGACGTCGGACACATTGAATCCGAACGCATGTTCACCAAGGTGTCCTTTGAGATACAGGCCGGCTGACCCGTTCACGGAAACACTGGCGCCTGCTTGGTTGACACGATCGGCGATGGACTGAGCGTTTGACAGATTGGCCGGAGATGTATCGCTGGTATCGAAGTTCTCCATATCATGCAGGGCATCACCCAAGCCAAGTCGATCAAATGCCTGACCTCCACCCTGGGCACGGATATCCACGGTCTGGGTCATGGCCAAGCCGGCTGGGTTCCAATAGGTGGCGAGCGCATTGGTTGTGACGGCGACGCCGGCTCCACCCATGCCCATGGGGCGAGGACCCACGATTACAAATTCCGCCGCTGATACATGAGACGGCAACGCTGAGGCGGCCAGCAACAGGCCTACGCGAAGCGAGCGAGAGGGCATCCTTGCGAGTCTAGAGAAGGGATGGTAGTTCGTCAAGGAAACGCACTCGGCATACACCGCATACGGTGTCATCCTCAGTGGCGGCAACTTGACGCATAGTCAGGAAACACCGGAGTCAAACGAGGGCCAAAGGATACCGCGATCGGAATATCCCATCAATCAGACGATTTGGCCATCCTGCATGTGAATGATACGGTCGGACTGGGCGGAGAGCTTGTCGTTATGCGTGACGATGACAAACGTCGTGCCGCGTGTCTTGTTCAAGGTGCGCATCAATCCGAACAACCCGTCCCCGCTGTGTGTGTCGAGGTTTCCGGTCGGTTCATCGGCCAGGACCAAGTCCGGATTTTGCATCAACGCGCGTGCCATGGCGACCCGCTGCTGTTCGCCGCCTGAGAGTTCTCCTGGCTTGTGAAGCAGGCGATGCCCTAATCCGACCTCCGTGAGAAGAGTCGTGGCGTCGGCCTTGACGGAGGTTGGTTCGCGACGTTGCACGAGGGCCGGCATACAGGCATTTTCCAACGCCGTGAACTCGGCGAGTAGGTGATGGAACTGAAACACGAACCCTATCCGCCGATTCCGGAATTCCGCCTGCTGTGTATCCGTCATCCGAAAGAGGTCGTGCCCATCGAATGTGAC